>CAUEBO010000056.1 GCA_958454405.1 uncultured Eggerthellaceae bacterium
GCTCGCCGTCCAGCTTCACGATCTCGCCGTCGATGCGCACGCGGCTGAAGCCCTCTTTCTGCAGGTCGGCGAACAGCTTCGTGAACTCGCCCTTGCGGCCAGCCACCACCGGCGCCATGATGATGGCCTTCGCGTCGGGCGCGAGCGCCAGTATCTCGTCGGTCACCTGGTCGGTGGTCTGCTTCTTGATGACGCGCCCGCACTCGGGGCAGTGCGGCACGCCCACGCGCGCGAACAAAAGGCGCAGGTAGTCGTATATCTCGGTGGTGGTGCCCACCGTGGAGCGCGGGTTCTTCGACGTGGTCTTCTGGTCGATGGAAACCGCGGGCGACAGGCCGTCGATGCTGTCGAGGTCGGGCTTGCTCATCTGCCCCAGGAACATGCGCGCGTAGCTGGAGAGGCTCTCCACGTAGCGGCGCTGGCCCTCGGCGTACATCGTGTCGAAGGCGAGGGAGGACTTGCCGCTGCCCGACAGGCCCGTGATGACCACGAGCTCGTCGCGCGGGATGATGAGGTCGATGTCCTTGAGGTTGTGCTCGCGGGCACCCTTGATGACGATGGCGTTCTGTCCCATAGATCGCTTGCTTCTTCCTATGTCGTCGGGAAATGCCCCGCGCCGTCCCAAGGGCGGGGCGGGCGCGGCTCTTCAACCGGCTGCGGTCGCAAAGGCCCATTGTAGCGCAGCCGGCCCCCGTCTTCCGCAAAACAAGAACAATAGTTCTCTATTCAAGGATTTCGCACATTCTGTTCGCATCCGTCACCGGCCCGTCTCGGCACGGTGCCCGAACGGCCATCGCCGGCGCGGGCGGCCCGCCATCCCGTCGCGCCGAGGGCGACGGAATCAAACGCTCCTGGAACCCGCCTTCACGTGCTCGACCATCTCGTCGAACGGCAGCGCGGGCGCGTACAGGTAGCCTTGGAAGTACGAGCACCCCAAGCGCTCCAGCAGGTCGCGCTGTTCGGCGGTTTCCACGTACTCGGCCAGCACCGTGAAGCCCAGCTGGCTCGACAGGCGCGTGATGGAGGAGACGATGTCGGCGTAGCGCTCGTTCTCCAGCACGCCCTTGGCGATGGTGCCGTCCAGCTTCACCTCGGTGAACACGCTGGTCTCCAGGTACTGGAACGACGTGCGCCCCATGGAGAAGTCGTCGATGGACAGCGGGATGCCCGCGTCCGTCAAGCGCGCGAGCAGCGCCGAGGCGCCGTCGTCCCAGCGCAGCGCCTCGCGCTCGGTGGCCTCCACGATCACGCGCCCGGCATCGAGGCCGCGCCCGCGCACGCCGTCGATGACGAACCGCACGCCCTCGCCGCTCTGCAGCAGCCGCGCGGTGGCGTTGACACTCACGCTGAACGAGGGGTGCAGCGCGCCGTCGTGCGCAAGCGCTTCGACGCGCGCGGCGTCGTCGAAGGCGCGCTCGAACACGGCGCGCTCGAGGTCGTCGAGGAATCCCTGCTCCTGCGCCAGCTGGATGACGAGCGGCGGGTACACCATGCCGTAGATCGGGTGCTCGAACCGCAGGAGCGCCTCGGCGCCCACGGCGCGGCCCGCCGTGTCGAACTGCGGCTGGTAGTGCAGGGCGAACGCCCGCTCTCCCACCGCCGCGCGCACGTCTTCGGCAAGCGAAGCCGCCATGGCCCCGATCGTCCCCGGCATCGCCGCGAGCTCGACGCTGCGCCCCGAGCGCTCCGCATCCGAGAATGCGGCCAAAAGCGAGCGGTACTCGTCGCGCTCGCGCTCGTCGGCCACCTGCTCGTAGCGGCGCAAGAACGGCAAGTACACGGCCGCGCCCAGGGCGATGCAGACGAGCTGCAGCGCCGCCCCCGCCATCGACCCCGTGGCCAAATACCCTCCCACCACGGGCGGCGTCGTCCAGGAGACGTCCACCACGACGGGCGGCACCAGCCCGACAGCCATCGCCGCGTACGCCACGGCCATGTTCATGAGCGGCACGAGGATGAACGGCACGAACAGCACCGGGTTCCACACCACCGGCAGCCCGAACAGCATGATCTCGCTCACGTTGAACGCCATGGGCAGCGCCGCGAACGCCGAGAGCCTCCGCACGTTGCGCCGGCGGCCGAACAGCAGGACGGCCACGAGCAAAGACAGCAGCGCTCCCGCTCCGCCGATGGACGCGAACACGTCCAAAAACGTCTTCGTGACGATCTGGACCGGCGCTCCCCCTGCGGCGAGCGCGGCGGCGTTGGCGGCCGTTCCGGGCACGAAGACGCTCTGGGCGACGCCGTCCAGCATGTTGCCGCCGTGGATGCCGAAGAACCACATGACGTTGTTCATGAGCAGGTACAGAAGGCCGCTGCCGAACGTGGCCGACGCCAAGGGGAACAGCGAGGACACCCCCTCGAAGAACAGCGCCTCCACGCTCTGCACGCCGAGCAGCTGCGATACCGCGACGTTCACGACGGCGAACAGCGCGACCACCGCCGCGATGGGAAGCAGCGACGTGACGGCCTGGCCGAACACGCCGTCGATGTTGTCGCCGTAGCGGCGGTTCCTGCCGCGCATCCGCATGAGCCGGCAGTAGAGCACCGACGAGGAGAGCCCGCACACGATGGCGATGAACAGCGAGCGCGTGCTGAGCACCGCCTCGTCGAACCCGGCAGCGCCGAAGCCCACCAGCATGAGGTACGCTGCCAGCGCGGCGAACGGCGCCCCCTGCGTGAAGAAGTCGCCGAAGCGCCCCGCATAGGCGTGGGCGTAACGCAACGCGATGGCCACCGCAACGTAGAGCGAGAAGATGCCGAGCGTGACGGCGTACGCCACGTCGCACAAGCCCTTGAACCACGGGGCCGCCTCCAAAAATCCCCGGTACCCCGGCAGCGGCAGGTTGAGGAGTATCAGGCTGAACGAGCCTATCAGCAGCACGGGTATGGTGAGGATGAGGCCCTGGCGGATCGCCTTGAACGCCATGACGTCCTCCACGCGCGCGAACCACGCGAGCACAGCGTTCATCCCGACCCCCTTCCACCCTTGCCGACGAGGCGACGCGGCCCGAACGATCGCATCCCCGCTATTCTACGGTGCGGCCTGCGCGAGGACAAGCCACGATTCGGCAAAGCCGCGAACCGGCGAGCGCAGACGAGCGGCAGGCGCCGGTTCGCGGGAAAGACCCGCGTGCGCGCTCCGGCGAGTTCTGGTATCCTCGCGCTGAGACGACGGAGGAAGCGCATGCCCCGACAGGAGAGCCCCCAGACCGCTCGGCGCCGTGCCCGAGAGCAGCGCACCATCTCGCAGATGGTGGCGCTCTACTGCGCCGACAACCATGCAGCCGCCGAGAGGACGGAAACCGCCCACTGCGGCGAGGCGGTGTGCCCCGCATGCGCGGGCATCGACGCCTACGCCGTGCTGCGCACCGAGCGCTGCCGCAAGATGGACGGGAAGACCTCGTGCGAGGAGTGCGGCAACCACTGCTACCGGCCCGAGGAGCGCGAGCGCATCCGCGCCGTCATGCGCTACGCCGGCCCCCGCATGCTCAAGAAGCATCCCGTGGCCGCCATCCGCCACCTGCTGGGAAAGTAGGGGCCGGCTTGCGCTCGCGAGACCCCGCGCACGGCTTCGGACGCATCGGCCGGCGCGCGGCGCGCAGGTTCGCGGCCCGCTCCCACCTCAAACCCTCGCCCGGACGCGAAAACGGCCCCGCCGGACAAACCGGCGGGGCCGCATGAGAAACCTGCTAGGCTCCTTGGGTCAGCAGAAAGCCGGCGAACGCGAGCACGTAGGCGCCGAACACGGCGTACGTCCACGCCCCCATCTTTCCCAAACCGGCAAGGCCCTGCTCCAGGACGGCGCGGACGCCAACCACGAGCACGATGCCGAGCAGGATCATCGACACGACCAGCAGCACGTTCGACAACATGGTTTCCCCTTCCCTATCCGACGAGCTTTTTGCCCAGCGAAGCACGGATGATGCCCTTGCTGGCGAAGTACGTCACCAGCAAATACGCGCCGTACACCACCGCCACCAGCACGCCGGTCAGAAGCGCGGGCTCGAGCACCGACACGCCCAGCTGTTCCAGCATCGAATCGCTGATGACGCTCACGGCGCACATGGTGTGGCACGCGGCCAGCGCGAGCGGCACGAGGAAGTACACGAGCACCTGCGCGCGCAGCGACCGGAAGATCATGCGGCGGTCGCAGCCGATCTCGGCGAGCACCTTGTAGCGCGGCAGCGAGTCGCTCGTCTCGGACAGCTGCTGGATGGCGAGCACCGCGGCCGTGGCGATGAGGAACACGAAGCCGATGTAGAGCGCCAGGTACGAGATCATGAGGTTCATGCCGCTCGACTGGACGAGCACCTCCTCGGCCGTGAACGACAGCGTCACGGGCCAGGGCTTCGGGCCGAACTTCCAGCCCGAGGAGGCCACCTCCTCGCTGGGAGGCGACGCCTCGGCGAGCAACTCCTCGAGCAACGCATCGCCCTGCGCGCGGTCCGTCTTGTACATGATGTTGAGGAAGCTCTGGTCGGGCACGACCCCCTCGGCACGCAGATCGTCGATCACCGCGTCGGGCACGATGAAGTTCGCCCCGTCCGCGGCAAACGCCGCATCCTGCGTCGGCTGGCTGCGCTGCTCGCCCGTGGCAGTCAGCGTGCGGCCGGCCACTTCGATCGTCTCGCCCGTGCGCGCCGCCGCGTCCGACAGGGCCTGCGTGGCGTCGAACGCGTTGTTCACGGCGTAGCCGCCCTCTCCCACGTCTACCGTCGGACGACCCGTCATCTCGGCCAGCGCGTTGAACTGCGAGACGCCGATCACCGCGATGCCCTGCTTGTGCACCGCCGCGCTCTGCTTCTCGTTGCCCAGGTTCTTCCCGTAGCGGTCCATGAGCTCGCCGTAGGTCGTGTCGGAGGTCTGGTACACGTCCACCTGCGCGAAGCGGTCCACCAGCTCGTCCCACACGCCTGACGAGTCGGCCAGCTTCGCGGCGATGTCCCAGCCGTGGGCCTCGGCATCGGCGGCGATGGCGGCGGCCTTCTCGTCGGCCACCCGCTGGTACTCGCGGTCCTCCTCGCTCATGTTCGCGAGCGCCTCCTCGTCGTGGGTGCCGCCCGCGTTCAGATACACGTTCGCCGTGAGCGTGGCGTCGTAGAGCGTGCCGTCCTCGATGTTGCCGGTGAACGCGCGCGCCAAGCCCATCCCCGTGGAGAACACGGTGAGCGAGAAGAACAGCATGATGCACACCACCGACAGCGACACGAACGCCGTGTTCACCTTGCTGGCAATCTGGCGCGCAGTGAACATGGCCAGGCCCTTGAAGTAGACGCCCCGCGTGCGCTCGATCACCGCGAGCGCGAAGCCCGCGAGCGACCAGAAGAACAGAAACGTGCCCACCACCATGAGCACGGTGGCCCGCCAGAACCCGGCGTCGAACTGCACGAGGCCGTTGTCCACGAGCGTGACGTAGGCCCACGCGATCACGCCCACGGCCGCGACGAAGCCCGCAAGGCTGATCCAGGGGTTGCGCACGCGGAAGCGCGCGTTCCTGCTGCGAGCCGAAAGCAGGTCGATGAGCTTGTAGCGTCGGATGGACGCCGTGTTGAACAGCGCCGTCACCGCGAAGATGACCACGAAGCACGCGAGCGTCATCAAGAACGCGTCAGGCGAGAACACGAAGCGGTACTGCGTCATCTGGATGCTGAACAGACCCGCCGTGAGAAACGACATGCCCTGCGACAGCGCGAAGCCCAAGGCCAGGCCCACGACGAGCGACACCAGCCCCACGGCCACCGTCTCCATGAGCACGATGGCCGACACGCTGCCGGGGTTCATGCCCAACACGAGGTACGTGCCGAACTCCTGCTTGCGTCGGCGGATGAGGAACCCGTTGGCGTAGAGCACCAAGAACCCGAGCACGCAGGCGATGACCACGCTGAACATGCCCAGCATCTGCCCCGTCATCTGGAACACGCCCGCCGACGCCTCGCCTTCCAGATCGAAGAGGATGGACTGGCTCGACACCGAGTTGAACGCGTAGAACACCGCCACGCCGAACACGAGCGTGACGAAGTACACGCCGTAGTCCTTGACGGAGCGGCGGATGTTGCGGAAGGCGAGTTTAGCCAGCATCGCGCACGTCACCGCCCAAGAACGTGACGACCTCCATGATGCGCGCGAAGAAGTCCTTGCGCGAGGTGTCGCCCTTGCGGATCTCGTTGAACACGGCGCCGTCCTTGATGAACAGGATGCGGCTGGCGAACGACGCGGCGTAGGAATCGTGCGTCACCATCATGATGGTGGCACCCAGCCGCTCGTTCATCATCGTGAGCGTCTCCAGCATGACGGTGGCGCTGCGCGAGTCGAGCGCGCCCGTGGGCTCGTCGGCCAGCACGAGCTTCGGGTCGGCCACCATGGCGCGCGCAGCGGCGATGCGCTGCTTCTGGCCGCCCGACATCTGGTAGGGGTACTTCCCCAGCACCTCGGCCACGCCGAGCGTCTCCGCGATGCGGTCGACCTTCGGCTTCACCTGGCCCGTGGGCTCGCCCTTCACCGTGAGCGCGAGCGCGATGTTCTCAAAGCCGGTCAGCGTGTCCAACAGGTTGGAGTCCTGGAAGATGAAGCCCAAATCGTCGCGGCGGAACTTCGCCAGCGCGCGGCTGCGCAGCCCCGTGACGTCGCGGCCGTCCACGAGGATGTGGCCGCTCGTCACCGTGTCGATGGTGGCCACGCAGTTTAGAAGCGTGGTCTTGCCGGAACCCGACGGTCCCATGATGCCCACGAACTCGCCCGGCATCACGTCGAAGCTGATGTCGGAGACGGCGCGGGTGACGGAATCGCGGCTTCCGTACAGCTTCTCGATCTGGCGGACGGACAGAATGGGCCTGCCCGCTGCCGCGGCAGCGGAGGCGGCATGCGAGCCGAACGGGGCCGTTTGCGGGGCGGCGTATACTTCGGTCATGGTTCACTCCTTCTTTCGCTTGCGACCCCATGGTACGCATGCGAGCTCGCACGGGCCATCGAAGGAGCTTACCGCAATCTTACGTTTTCGCAAGGCAGCGGCGGAAAGCGCTGGAAGGACGGACGCGGACGGCGGCGGAGCATCCGGCCGGCCTTCGGCTAGGAGCGCAGGTCGAGGGCTCGTCGGTCGTGCGGGAACGCGATCATGACGCGCGTGCCCGCGCCCTCTTCCGAGGCCAGCCCCACGCCCAGGCCCATCTTCTCGCACAGCTGGGCGACCAGGTACAGGCCCATCCCCGTCGACGAGCCCTGCGCGCGGCCGTTCTCGCCGGTGAATCCCCGGTCGAACACCCGCGGCACGTCGGCGGCGGGGATGCCGCAGCCGTCGTCGGCTATCTCGAGCACCGTCCGGCCGTCCGCGCCGCGCCCTTCGACGCGGGCGGAGAAGCGGATGGTGCGCGCACCGTATTTCGCCGCATTCACCACGATCTGCCCGATGACGAACGCAAGCCACTTCGCGTCGGCGAACACGGTCTCGTCGTCTGCCACCTCCACCGCCGGGACGGAGCCGCGCTCTATGAGGTAGCGCGCGTTCTTCTTGCACGCTTCGCGGACGCAGCCCGCCAACCCGACGGAACGCAGCGAGTAGTCCTGGACGAGCGAGGTGGAACGCGCGTAGAAGAGCGCCTGCTCCACATGGGATTCTATGCGGTCGAGCTCCCCTTTCAGCTTCTCGGCC
This sequence comes from uncultured Eggerthellaceae bacterium, assembly GCA_958454405.1. Classification (GTDB taxonomy): domain Bacteria; phylum Actinomycetota; class Coriobacteriia; order Coriobacteriales; family Eggerthellaceae; genus Enteroscipio. The sequence goes on from CAUEBO010000056.1 coordinate 7,649, forward strand.
TCGGGCCCGTGCAGGTTCGCGGCCATGAGATGCGCGGCGGCTATGGGCGTTTTCACCTCGTGTATCCACAGCTCGATGTAGCTGCGGTACTCGTCGGCGCGCTCTTTCGCGCGCGCCATTTCGTCGGCCGCGTCCTTGCCGGCCGCGGCCAGCGCCTCGAAGGCCAGCCGGCCTTCCGGAAACGAGGGCTCTTCGATGAGCGATGCGGCGTAGTAGCGCCGGTCGAACTGCTCGATCAGATCCGCCAGCTCGTCGTAGAAGCGCTTGCGGCGCAGGAAGTCCCACGCCGCCGCGACCGCGAAGCAGGCCATGACAAACAGGGCGGCCAGCACGGCCGCGTCGGTTCCCTCACCCAGCACGACCAGCGCCCCCGCGACGGCGAGCGCGCAGAGCGCCCCGATGGCCAGGGCGGGCAGGCGGTCCTTGAGGAAAGTTGCAAGCGTCACGGGCGCTCGTCCCCACTCACACGAGGTAGCCCTGGCCGCGGCGCGTGACGAGGTAGCCAGTCACGCCGATGCGCTCCAGGCTCTTGCGCAGCCGGTTTATGTTGACGGTGAGCGTGTTGTCGTCAATGAACGCGTCGGACTGCCACAGCTCGCACATGAGTTCCTGGCGCGAGATGATGGCGTCATGGTTGGCCATGAGCAGATGGAGGATCTTGAGCTCGTTGCGCGTGAGGTCCGCCACCGCGCCGTCATGCTCCACCTGGCCTTTCGCGACGTCCAGCACCACGCCCTTGTGCTCGATGCGCAGCGCCGGCCCGTTCTTGGCGGCGCGGCGCAGCACCGATTGGATGCGCGCGAGCAGGATGGCGGGGTTGTAGGGCTTCTGCACGTAGTCGTCGGCTCCCAGGTTCATGCTCATGAGCTCGTCGAACTCGCTGTCCGACGACGTGAGCATGACGATGGGCACGTCGCTTTTCGCACGCAGGTCGCGGCAGACGGCATGGCCGCCCGCTCCGGGCAGCTTGAGGTCCAGGAGCACGCAGTCGGGAGCGGCTGCCAGGACGTCTTCGACGACGCGGTCGAACGACGCGGCCGCGGCGCCTTCGTAGCCTTGGGCGCGCAGCAGATGCAGCAGCTCGTCTCTCAGCGACGCGTCGTCCTCCACGACGAATATCCGGGCCATGATTCTCCTTGCGATCGCATCGGCACGCAGGCGCTTCCAACGCCCAGGCAACCATACTATGACAAGCAGCCGTCGACGAACGCGAGCCGTAACCTATTCGTCATCGTGCGGCCGCGCAGAGACGCGCCGTCCCTCACCGCTGCCGCTTGGTATACGTGCTGGGCAGAACCGGGCACGGAGTCTTCGCGCTCCTGGAATAGCGCAGCAGGAAGCTGATCCCCGCCACGACGAGCGCGAGGCCCAGGCCCGTGTAGAAGAACGCGATGAACCACTCGGGGACCAGCCCCGAAGCGCGAAGCCCGATGCCGACGGTCATCATGACCGCCATCATGAGATAGCCCTTGCGGTCGAAGAACTTGAACACGTAGGTCCTGTCCTCTTCATAGCCCCTGATGCGCTGGGCGTGTTTGCCCACCATCTTGGTGAACACGAGCACATGGAACAGAACGAACACGGCAAGGGTGCCGCCCACCAGCGCCCACACGAGCCAGCCCGTCTCCACCAGGTAGGCGCCCAAGCCGATGAACGCGATGTTCAGGCCGGCGATGCACCATACGATGCCGGCGATGAGAAGCAGCTTCTCGGACGATACCTTCAACAACTGCATGCCTTGCTCCTTCGCGATGTACCCGGGGCCGGACGCGGCGCGGGGGCGCCCCTTCCAACAAGGGCACCCCCGCATTATAGGTTCCCCGTGCGGAAAGGCAAGGGGCCCGTCCCGCCGTGCGAGACGGGCCCCTTGTTCCGGCCGTTCGGACGGCGATGGGGACCGTTGCGCCCGCACGTCGAACCCGTTGCGCTACTGAGACTGCTCTCCAGCCTCGAAGGGAAGGTCGCTCATCTCCACCACGGCGGGCTTGAACGTGCCGTTCTCGTCCACGCCCTTCAGGATGACCACGTTGCCGACCGAGAGCGAGTCCGGATCGAGCATGCCGCCAGCCGAGTCGATGAAGTCCACCCCGGTCCTGTCGAACGTGAACTCGTCCTCGCCGGACGTGAAGGTTTGCTCCTCTCCGTCGTTGGGATGGTTGAGCTCGCCGAGCACGACCGTCACTTCGTCACCGTTCACATTCGTGACCTGGCCGTACTTAACAACCTCAGCCGCCTCGTCCGATCCGTTCTGCTGCTGCTCGGTCGTCGTCCCGCCGGCGGCGTTCTCGCCGGCGTTGTCGCCGGCCCCGTTCGCGTCGTCCGCGGAGCAGCCGGACAAAAACGGCACGATGGCGAGCGTGGTGGCCGCAGCACAGGCGAATGCGCGCATCTTCTTCTTCATGTTCCTCCCTTCGTCGGATCGCGCGCCGCACGCGCGGCGCGCCGCTGTTGCGTGCCCCATTGTGGACGAGGAAGCGGGAAGGCGGCGACGGGGCCGCCATCCGTCAAAAAGCGGTCACGGTGCCGCTACCTGCGCGCCATGACGGACGGGATCTCCCCGCGCAGGGCAGGGCCCGGGGCCCGGCCAAGCGGCGCGAAGGCGCAGCCGCAGGCGAACGGATCAGCTGCGCGGATGCGCCTGGGCGTGCACCTGTTTGAGGCGGCCGGCGGACAGGTGCGTGTAGATCTGCGTCGTGGAAAGGCTCGCATGCCCGAGCATCTCCTGCACGCTGCGCAGGTCGGCGCCCCCGTCGAGCAGATCGGTGGCGAAGGTGTGGCGCATGTCGTGGGGCGAGAGCGTCTCGTCGAGCCCCGCGCTGCGGAGGGCGTCTTTGAACATCTTGCGCATGGCGTCGGCGCCCATCCGGTTGCCGCGCGTCGACACGAAGAAGTAGTCGCACGCGCGGCCCTTCAGGATATGCGGCCGCGCGGCGATCGCGTAGGCGCGCATGGACGAGACGGCCATGTCGTGCAGCGGGACGATGCGCTCCTTCGATCCTTTGCCGAACACCTTGACCTGCCCGCTGGCGAAATCCACGTTCGCCTCCAGCAGCTCCGAGGCTTCGGACACGCGCGCGCCGCATGCGTACAGGAATTCGAGCAGCGCCTGGTTGCGCATGTCCACATGCGACTGCTCGCGCTCCCTGCCTTCGGCGTCGCGCTTGCCATGCACCGACAGCAGCTTGGCCATGTCCGCGGGCTTGATGACATGCGGCAGGCTCTTCGGCTGCTTGGGGCCCTGCAGGACGCTGGCCGGGTCCATGTCCGTCGCGCCGGTGACGTTGAGCCATCGGTAGAAGCCGCGCAAAGCCGAGAGCCGGCGGTTGATGGTCGTGCGCGAGTACTGCGCGCGGTCGAGCTCGCCCAGATAGCGGCGCAGCTGGCGGTGCGTCGCCGACAGGGGGGCGACGCCCTCCCGGCCCGACCAGCGGACGAAGTCCATGAGGTCCACGCGGTAGGCGCGAACCGTGTGTACCGACGCGTTGCGCTCGATGCGCAGGGAATCGCAGAAGGCGTCCACCATCTCCTCCATGCGGGGGTCGAGCCCCGCCGCCGCGCCGTCGGAAGGCGCGCGCTCGGATCGCTCAGCCGTCATCGCGCCCTCCTTCCGGGCAGGAACGCGGCCCGGGCGACGGCGCCAGGCCGCGGGCGGAGAGCTCGAGCAGGTAGGCGTCCAGGGCGCGCGCGCCGCGCTCGGAGTACGCGCGGTACCGATCGCGTTTGTTGCGTATGCGCTGGTCAAACGGGGGCATGATGCCGAAGTTCACATGCATGGGCTGGTAGTTTGCCGTGGCCGGGTCGGTGGCGTAGGCCATGAGCGCGCCGAAGGCGGTCTCCGGGGGCAGCGCGGGCGCAACGGTCCCCGAAAGCAGGGCCGCGACCGAGAGGGCCGCGTGCAGGCCCGAGCGGATGGCCTCGCAGTACCCCTCCGTGCCGGCCAGCTGTCCCGCCAAAAACACCGGGGCCCCGAGCGCGCCAGCTCCGGCCGAGCGCAGCCTCAGGCCGGCGTCGAGCAGGCGGGGGGCGTCCACGAAGGTGTTGCGGTGCATCACGCCGTAACGCGCGAACTCCGCCTCTTCCAGCCCGGGGATCATGCGGAAGACCCGGCGCTGTTCGGGAAACGTCAGGTTCGTCTGGAACCCGACCAGGTTGTAGCTCTCCCCGGCCGCGTCCTCCGCACGCAGCTGCAGGGCAGCCCACGGGCGGCGCCCCGTGCGGGGGTCGGTGAGCCCCACGGGTTTGAGCGGGCCGAAGCGCGGCGCGTCGAGCCCCTTGCGCGCGATCTCCTCGATGGGCTGGCATGCCTGGAACAGGTCGCGGCCCTCGAAGTCGCGGCGGACCGCGCGGTCGGCGCCCACCAGAGCCTCGATGAAGGCCTCGTACTCCTGCCTGTCGAACGGCGCGTTGAGGTAGTCGCCCGCCCCGTCCGCATCCTCGTACCTGCTCTGGCGGAACAGCTTGGAGGGGTCAAGCGAATCGGCCATGACGATGGGCGCCGCAGCGTCGAAGAAGGCCAGGTGCTCGGAGCCGGCCGCCTCGGCCAGGGAAGCCGCCAGGGAGTCGGAGGTCAGCGGGCCGGTGGCGACGATGAGCGCGTCGGCGCCCCGCGCGGCGTCCCGCAGGCTCGCGGCCTCCTCCCGGACGAGGTCGATGAGCGGGTGCGCTTCCACGAGCCCGGTCACCTCGCGGGAGAACGCGGCGCGGTCGACGGCGAGCGCGCCGCCCGCCGCGACGGCGTTGCGCAGCGCGGCCGCGTGCAGGTGCGATCCGAGGCGGGAAAGCTCGTGTTTGAGCATGCCGGCCGCGCTGTCGGGCTTCGTGCTTTTCAGCGAGTTCGAGCAGACGAGCTCGGCGCAGTCCGCCGTGGCGTGCACGGGCGTGCCGACGGTCGGGCGCATCTCGACGAGGCGCACGCGCACGCCGCGATCGGCAAGCTGCAGCGCGGCCTCGCTCCCTGCGAGGCCGGCGCCGAGCACGGTCGCCCGTGGCGATGTGGATGGTTGAGGCATGCCTGCAAGGATACCAAAAACGCCCGCGCCCGTCGCGGAGAAGATCGCGAAAGGGTCCCGCATCGCCGCCTTTCCCGGCAGGCGCGCCTCCTCCGCGGCGCCTTTCAGGCGCGCGGGCCCCAGCGGCCGTCGGGATGCCTCGCGATCACGCCTGCGCTCTCGCCGCGCACGAGGCGCTCCATGAGCCAGGAGCGCGCATCGGCGCCCCGGCAATGGGCGCGGGCGATCTCGTAGAGCTCTTCCATGCCCAGCGGCTCGGCGCGCAGCGCCTCCACGATCGGATCGCGGGAAGCGCTCCGATCGGACAAGGCGCCTCCGGGCGGTCCTGCGCCGTCCAGACGGTCCTGCTTCAAGCATCCGAACAGCGAGAACAGGGCGTCCTCGAACGTGTCGTCGTCCACGACGGGCGTCGCTCCCTGGTAGAGCAGCCGGTTCGCCCCGCTCGAAGAGGGCGACGTGATGGCCCCCGGCACCACGAGCACGTCCCGATCGGCTGCAAGCGCCTCGTCGGCCGTCGAGAACGTCCCCGAGGGCAATCCCGCCTCCACGATGAGCGTGGCGCGGGCGAGCCCCGCGATCAGCCGGTTGCGCGTGCGGAACCGGTAGGGCAGCGCGGGCTCGTCCCAGGCGTGCTCGGAGGCGACGGCGCCGCCCGTCTCGGCGATCTGCCGGAACAGCCCCGCGTGCTCGGCAGGATACGGCCGGTCGAGGCCTCCGCCCAGAAACGCCACCGTGCGGCCGCCCGCCTCCATGGCGCCTTGATGGGCGGCCGCATCGCAGCCGCGCGCGCCGCCCGATATGACCGCGATGCCGCGCTCCGCCGCCAAGCGGGCGAAGCGGCGGGCGCACCCGCGCCCGTAGGGCGTCGCCCGGCGGGCGCCCACGATGGCGATCCCTTCTTGCAGCGCCTCGGGATCGCCCGCCACGTACAGACGCTCGGGCGGTTTCGCCACGCGCTCGAGCGCAGCGGGGTAGCCGGCCCGCCCCCGCTCCAGCACCGTCCTCGCGCCGGGCGCCCGCATCCCGGCATCGTCGCCCGGCCCGGACGGGGGACGCGCCTCGAAACCTTCCGGACTCCCGTTCACAGCTCCCCCTCCCTCGATCTAAACCCGATGGCCTCGCACAAGTCCGCACGTTCCACGCGCTTTCGCCCCTCCATGTCGGCGACGGTGCGCGCCAAGGCCAGCGTGCGCATGATGGCGCGCCCGCTCATCCGGGCCGACCGGGCCGTCTCCTCGAGGAAGGCCTCGTCCTCGGACGCCATGCCGCAGGCGCGCACCAGCTCCTCGGACGTCTCGCGGCGCTCGCCCGTACCCGCCCGCGCGCGGCGCCACGAGGCGTACTCGCGGGCGCCCAGCACGGCGCGCCGCAGCTCCTCGGAGCTCGTTCCGCGCCCCGTGGCCAGCACCTCGCCGGGAGGGATGCGCCGCACGGCGATGTGCACGTCGATGCGGTCCATCACCGGCCCGCCGATCCGGTTCCGATAGGCGCGCATCTGCCGCTCCGAACACGTGCATTCCTTCTCGCCGTCGCCGAAGTAGCCGCACGGGCAGGGGTTCGAGGCGGCCACCAGCATGAAGCGCGCGGGGAACTCCACGTTTCCGTCGGCGCGGGTGATGGTCACCCGCCCGGCCTCGATCGGCTGGCGTATGCCCTGCAGCACCGAGGGCGCGAACTCCGCCAGCTCGTCCAGGAACAGCACCCCGTTGTGCGCGAGCGATATCTCGCCGGGACGCGGCGGCGACCCGCCCCCGACGAGCCCGGCGAGGCTCGCCGAATGATGCGGCTTGCGGAACGGCCGCACGCCGCCCAACGGCAAGGCGCAGTCCTCCCCCGCGACCGAATGGACCACCGCCGCCTCGAGCGCCTCGCTTTCGGAGAGCGGCGGGAGGATGGACGGGAGGCGAGAGGCGAGCATGGTCTTGCCCGAGCCGGGCGGCCCCATCATGAGCACGCCGTGCCCGCCGGCGGCGGCTATCTGCAAGGCCCGCTTGGCCATGTCGTGCCCCGCGATGTCGCAGAAGTCGGGAGCCTCGGCGCGTGCCGGGGCGGGCGCGTCCGCCGCCAGAGGAAACGGCGGCGTCCGAAAATCAGCGAGCGTCCGCGCGCAGCGGCGCTCCAGGCCGTCGAGTGCGACGAAGCCCTCTTCTTCCGCCGCGCTGACCAGGTCCACTCCCAGCCTGCGGGCACACAGCGCATAGGCGAGCAGACCCGCCACCGGCCGCACGGCGCCCTCGAGCGAGAGCTCCCCCACCAGCAGCGCCCCATCCAGCGCGGCAGGATCGACCTGTCCCGTCGCGCTCAAGATGCCGGCGGCGATGGGGAGGTCGAAGCCCGATCCGGTCTTGCGCAGCGCCCCTGGCGCCAGGTTCACCACGATCTTGCTCGCCGGCATCGAGAAGCCGCACGAGCGCAGCGCGGCCTTCACCCGCTCGCGCGATTCCTGCACGGACGCGTCCGCCATGCCGACGATGGCGAAGCCCGGCACGCCGTTCGACACCGCAACCTCCACGTCCACCGGCACCGCCTCGACGCCGCGCAGCGTGGCCGCCCGGACGCGGCACTGGCCCTGGACGCTCATGCCGCGCCGAACGCGTCGATGTGGTGGCGCACGAGCGCGCGGTCGGGCGCGATCGCGACGATCGACACGATGTCGAACCGCACCGGCACGTCCACCGCGTCGAAGCCCTGCAGGAACAGCGCCGCTATCCGCTCGTAGCGTTCGCGCTTGGCGGCGTCCACCGCCTCGGACGGCATGCCCTTATCGCAGCTCGAACGCGTCTTCACCTCCACGAACACCACCGTTTCGCCGTCGCGCGCCACGATGTCCGCCTCTCCGGCCGCACAGGTCCAGTTGCGCTCCACTATCTCGTAGCCCCGCCGGTCGAGGAACCGCGCGGCGGCATCCTCGCCGCGGCGTCCCAATTCGGCATTGCGCTCGCCGACGGACGGCGCGCCCTTCGCGCGCGGCTTGCGCCTGCGGCCCGTTCCCGGTTTCCCCGCGGCGGCCGAGCGGCTTTCCGACGGCTTCTCGGCCGTCGCCGTTTCCCGATCCATGGTCATCGCCCCTTTCGTCTCCGGAACCATCGTACGGAACCGATCCAGCGCGACGATGGCGGGTCCCCAGCGCGCAACGGGCCTCCGGCAAGCGCGCTTCGGACGCGCCGCCAGTGGCTTTCCCTCCTTCGGCGGGCATGCATGAGGCGCGGGCCCAGCGCCGTGCCAGCGGGAATCAAGCGCGCATCCAGCGGCGCGGGGCCGTCGCCGGCGCAAAGAAGCGCAGCGCACAGGCACCGTCATGCGGTGCCTGCAGCCGGGAAGGGAAAGCGGCGCGGAAAGGCGCTAGAACAGCGTCTGCTGGGTGAACGCCGTGCAGAACGTGGCGCGGTGGATGGGCGTGAGCCCGTGGCGCTTGATGGCCTCTATGTGAGCCGGGGAGGCGTATCCCTTGCACGTTTCGAATCCGTACTCGGGATACTGCTCGGCATAACGGCGCATGAGCGCGTCCCGTTCGACTTTCGCGACGATGGAGGCCGCGGCGATCGAGGCGCAGCGCCCGTCGCCTTTGACGACATTGACCTCGCGCGGATCGAGGCGCAGCGGGTTGCCGTCGAGCAGGATCACGTCGGGAAGCGCGCCGGTCGCCTCGATGCGCGCGATCGCGCGCCGAAACGCCAGCACGAGCGAAGCCGTCATGCCGCATGCGTCGATGTCGGCGGCCTCCACGTACTCGACGGTCCAGGCCACGGCCACGCGCTTGACCTCGGCGGCGATGCGCTCGCGAGCCTCGGGCTTCACCTGCTTGGAATCGTTCAGGCCTTCGATGACCGGATCGAACGGCAGCACGACGGCCCCGACGGCGAGCGGGCCCGCAAGCGGCCCGCGCCCCACCTCGTCCAGGCCCGCGACCACCCCGGCTCCTCGGCCGGCCGCCAGCTCCCGTTCGTAGGCGTACAGGCGCGCCAGCCGTTCACGTTCGAGCCGATCGGCCTCCAGGCGCCTGCGGGCGACTTCCACGGCCTCCCG
>CAUEBO010000057.1 GCA_958454405.1 uncultured Eggerthellaceae bacterium
CGCGCAAAACGCGGGTGTGGTTCAATGGTAGAACCTGAGCCTTCCAAGCTCATGACGCGGGTTCGATTCCCGTCACCCGCTCCATTCGACTTGCAGGCCGGAGACAAGCTCCGGCCTTTCCATTCTCAATGGGCTCCACGAGAATTCCGAAGCCCTCTCCACAGCATCCGCTTCCCCCTTCCCATCCATGCACGATGCGCGCGAGCAGGCGCGGACGGCGCCCATGCGCGTAACGTCATCGCCCATGCGCGATGACGGCGCGTTGCCGATGTCGATTCCAAAGCAGAGAGACGGCATCGAGGCGCTAGAGTCGTTTCGCCGGGCCGCGCGTCCGGCACGCAACGACCCGCCGAGAGAAGAACGGCACGACCCATGACCGCGAAGCTGGATGCCTACAACCGAAAACGGGATTTCAACCGCACGGAGGAACCCGGGGGAGCCGAGCCCGAAGACGGGACGGCCGCCGCCTCGAGCGATCGGCGCCTGAGGTTCGCCGTGCAACACCACATCGCGCGCCGAGACCATTACGACCTGCGCCTTGAATGGGATGGCGTCCTTCTGAGCTGGGCGGTTCCAAAAGGCCCGTCCTTCAACCCCCATGACAAGCGCTTGGCTGTGCGCGTGGAGGACCATCCCCTGGCCTACCGGTCCTTCGAGGGGACCATCCCGCAGGGCGAGTACGGCGGAGGCACCGTCATGCTGTGGGATGAAGGCTTTTGGACGCCGCTCGCAAACGTGGAGGAAGGGCTGCGCGCCGGCGATTTGAAGTTCGTTCTGGAGGGCCGGCGGCTGAAAGGCGCTTGGGCGCTGATCCACATGAGGCCGAAACCCGGCGAGCGCGACGTCAACTGGCTACTCATCAAGGAGAAAGACGGCTGCGCCCAACCCGATGCCGGCATCGCCGGCTTCGACGCGTCCGTCAAAACCGGGCGTGCGATGGACGAGATCGCGAAAGGGGCGAACGCCCGCTTCGCCAAGAACCCTTTCACCGAGGTGGACGTGGAGCTTGCCAAGCCGACGAGCTCGGCGCCGTCCGGCGACCAGTGGCTGTTCGAAGTGAAGTACGACGGGTACCGCATCGTCGCGTTCGCAGAAGGCGACCGGGTCCGCCTCGTCACCCGCAACGGCAACGACTACACCGACCGCTTCCCCGCCATCGCCTCCTCGCTCTCCCAGTGGGCTGCGGGCCGGGCGATGGTCCTGGACGGCGAGCTGGTGGCGACCGACGCGAACGGCAGAACGGACTTCCAGGCGCTTCAGAGCTTCCTGCGCGATCCGGCAGGCAAGCGCCCTTCCTACGTCGCGTTCGATCTGCTTGCGCTCGATGGCGACGATCTGCGCGACCGGCCTCTGATCGAACGCAAGGAGCTGTTGAAGGCTCTGATGGAAGATGCGCCCGACGACCTTCGGTACAGCGCGCACGTGCGCGGCGGCGGCGAGGACGGCTTGCGCGCCGCATGCGAGCAGCGCTTGGAAGGCATCGTGGGCAAGCGCGCCGACTCCCCGTACCGCGGAGAGCGCAACGGCGATTGGATCAAGCTGAAATGCGGGAATGTCCAGGAGCTCGTCATCGGCGGCTACACGCAGTCCGCGAAGCGGGCCCGCGGAATCAGCTCGCTACTGCTCGGCCGGTATGAGAAGGGTCTGCTCGTGTATGCGGGACGCGTGGGATCCGGCCTGGGCGAGGCCGCCTCGCGCGAACTGCTGACCGCGTTCGAGGGCCTCGAGCGATCGGACTCCCCCTTCGCCGAAGCGCCGAAAGCGCGCGCAGGCGAACGCATCGCCTGGTTGGATCCCCAGCTGATGGCGCAGGTGAAGTTCACCGAATGGACCCGCGACGGGCTGCTGCGCCACGCGAGTTACCAGGGTCTTCGCACAGACAAGGATCCGTGCGACGTGCATCGCGAAACAACCGCGCCGAAGCCGCCCGACCGGCGCGGCGCAGCCGGCGCGTCCCTTCCATCCCCCAAGCGATCGGAGCATCTCATGAAACCAGACGGAAGCGCCGTCGTCGACGGCGTGCGCATCACGAACCCCGGCAAGCTGCTGTTCGAGGATCCTCCTGTCACGAAGGAGGACGTGGTGCGCTACTACGCCCGCGTCGCCGAGCGCATGCTGCCCTACGCGGGCGGCCGCATCCTGAGCATCGTGCGCTGCCCGCGGGGCGCAGGATCGGCGTGCTTCTTCAAAAAGCACCCCGGACCCGACACCGCCGGGGTCGTTGCCGTCGACGTCGCCTCGAGCGATGGCGAGCCAGAAGCGTACTTCTACGTGGACAGCGCCGAAGGGCTCGTGTCCGAAGCGCAGATGGACACGCTGGAATTCCACATTTGGGGCAGCCGCGCGGACGCGCTCGAGCACCCTGACATGATGGTGTTCGACCTGGATCCCGACAAGGGCCTTGACCTCTGGCAAGTCCGGCGGGGGGTGCGGGACCTCAAGGGCATACTGGACGACCTGGCTCTTTCCTCGTTTCTCAAGACGAGCGGCGGCAAGGGCTACCATGTGACGGTGCCGTTCGAGCCCTCCGCCTCATGGGATGCGTTCCACGGCTTCGCCCGGCGCATCGCCCAGGTGATGGCCGAGAAGTGGCCCGACCGCTATACAAGCAACGTGCGGCTGGCCAAGCGGACCGGCAAGGTGTTCATCGACTGGATGCGCAACGGCCGGGGCGCCACGAGCGTGGCACCGTATTCCCTGCGGGCCCGCAGCGGCGCGCGCGTCTCGATGCCGCTTTCCTGGGACGAGCTGGACAGCGTGGCGCCGGATGCCGTCACCATGGAGGACGCGCTGGCCAGAATCGAACGCGACGACCCGTGGGAGGGCTTCTTCAAGGTCGACCAGTCGCTCGCGTAGCGGATTCGCCCTCCTCGGCGGCCGGCCCGCGGCCTCGGACGCCCCGGCATGATGAAAGACCCGCCGATCTTGGGAAGCTCCAGATCAGCGGGTCGCATTGCCACACGGTTGGGTTGTCCATATAGGATTCAACCATAATCCCATTTAGAGCAGCTGCCGAAGCTATATCTAGAGGTCGATAGATAAGTGCATTACCGAACTCTTGCTACATTTCTGGGCGAAGGTTGATATTTATCTGTAGCGCATCGTTGGCCGGAAGATAGTAATCTCTGAGGTTAACGCAATAGCTTACTGGACGAGAAGTGAGTGAATTACCACCCCTTTTACTGTGTTTCTAGATAAAATTTTACGCGCTTTGAACGCAGAAAGTACACAACCACTAAGACTGCACCAATGATACAAATGCTAACGGTTGCTATGGTCATGCCCAACGTTGTGAAACCTATAACACCTTGGGCAACAGCCATCGCCACTCCGACAACTCCGCCAGCAAAATAGGCGTAGATAAAACGTCTATCGCGACGTACGATCATTACGGTTAGAACAATGATAGCTACTTCCATGAGGATCATCAGTGCAATCACCGCAGGATGCGAATAGGGCATCATGTTCGTAACTACTCCCACAGTCACAATTATCGGGGAAAAAACGATGTACGCAATACAGCCTACGACAAACAACAATAGTAATCCCCCGAGCTTGCTGCCAAACGCTTTCGTCTCGTTTGTCGTATTTTCCATCCTGCTCATAAAGTCTCCCATCAACTTTACTTAAATACCAGATACGTCTGAAATACATTTTGTGCTTTTCAGGGCATAAATACCTCATGTGATATGAGTTTCGGAAAATTCAAGACGCTGAATGGCTTCTAAATGTGAACGGAAAGTCCCGACGTGCTGATTTATCGTAATGGTGGAACGACAACTAACTTCAAGCCGTCGCGCCAAGATGAGGTGCTGTGGCAAGCCGTAACGTCGGCGATTACGATGGCCGTTAGGCTAGCGTAATTTGAAAATGGCCGGGTTGAGCGATTCACCACTTCGTGGTTCGCATGCATTCCCTTACGGTATTAGAATAAAACCTTTTGGTGCGGCCACAGATTTCGAACCGAGATAATAGAATCCGGTAATTCAATCATTTTATGAAAATGGTCGGGACGACAGGATTCGAACCTGCGACATCCTGCTCCCAAAGCAGGCGCGCTACCAGGCTGCGCCACGTCCCGACGCCGACGAACGGCAGAGGTATTATAGCAGAAGCGTCGTCGCCGTGATGGCGGATTCATCGATACCGTCGGACTCGCCGAAGCGGCCTTCGTCCCGGTCGCGCCCTTGCAGCTGCGCGCGCAGCGCCCGCAAGGCGCCTCCGCGATGCGACACGGCGTTCTTCTCGTGCGGCAGCGCCTCGGCCAGCGTGCGGCCGTCGTCGAACACGTCGGGCAGGAACAGCGGGTCGTAGCCGAAACCGTGCTCTCCACGCCCCTCGCGGCCGATGCGGCCTTCGACAGTGCCGCACGCGACCGACTCCTCGCCGTCTTCGTCGATGAAGACGAGCGTGCACGCGAAGCGCGCCGTGCGGCGCTCGTCGGGAACGTCCGCCAGCGCGGCAAGCAGCTTGGCGTTGTTGTCCGCATCGGTCGCCTCGTCGCCCGCATAGCGCGCCGAATAGACGCCGGGGGCTCCCTGGAGCGCATCGACCTCGAGCCCGGAATCGTCGGCGAGCACAGCCATGCCGCCGCTCGCCTCGCGCGCGGCACGGGCCTTGATGCGGGCGTTGCCCTCGAACGTGCCGGCGTCCTCAGCCGGATCGGATTCCAAGCCGAGTTGGCGCAGCGTGCGGAACTCCCAGCCGGGAAAGGACAGCGCGGCTGCGATTTCCTCGGCCTTGTGGGCGTTGTTGCTCGCGATGACGACGGTTTTCATATGGATCAGCATCCCTTTCTTGCAGCTGCGGGCGGACGGCGGTTCAAAGCGCGCGAGGCGAAGCCGCACGCCCGGACGCCGCACTCACCTGTCAAGGTCGACGCGGCTCGCGAAGCCGATGGGCTGGCGGAACACGCGGCTTCCGAAACGGGTGAACGCGTCGACGTCCTCTCCTGTCGTGAAGAACTCGTAGCGGGGCTCATGCGCCTCGCCTGCCAGCTCGCCGCGCCAGGCGAGAACGTCCGCCACGTCATGGGCAGCTTCCTTCGCAGACGAAACGAGCGTGACCTCGCGGCCCACGATGCCCCCGATAAGCGCTTTGAGCAGCGGGTAGTGCGTGCACCCGAGCACGAGCGTGTCGATGTCGCAGCGTCTGAGCGGTTCGAGGTACTCCTGCGCGATCTCCTGGAACGCTGGTCGGATGTACACCTTCGACGCGAGCGAGGTGTAGTTCTCGATGGGGCCCTCCGCCATGCGGATGCCCTGCTCGGCGATTTCGACGAAGCGCGGGGCGGCCGTGGAGAACACGGTGATGCCCGCATCGATATGGCGGATGGCGCGCGTGTAGATGTCGGATTCGAACGTGGCCTTCGTCGCGATGACCCCCACGCGCCGGTTCTTCGTGGTGTGGGCCGCCGCCCGGGCACCCGGCTCAACCGCCCCGATGACCGGGACGGGAAGCGTCCTCTGCGCATGCGCCAAGCCCGCCGCCGTGGCCGTGTTGCAGGCGATAACCACCAGCTTCACGCCCCGATCCACGAGCCACGCCCCGATCTGCTGCACGAAGCCGTCCACTTCGGCGAGATCGCGCGGTCCGTACGGACAGCGGGCCGAATCCCCCAGGTACACGATGGATTCGCGCGGCAGCGCCTTCGCGATCTCGCGCGCCACCGTCAACCCGCCGAACCCGGAGTCGAACACCCCGATGGGAGCATCGTTTCCCCAGCTCCCTCGCAGCCCCGGCACCTCTGCCGAACGTGCCGCAGGCGCCCGGAAAACGCCGGCCTCCGATGAAGGTGTTATCATGTCGTCCATGCCGCCAAGTATACCGCAAGCGATCCTGCAGCAAAGGCCGAACGGCGAGGCTCTAGCAACCGAACATGATCGGAAGCCCGCGCGTTGCCAAGCGGAAGCGCAGCGCGCGGGAACAGGACAATCCGAAGGAGGAGGGCATGCCGAAGGAACATGACCGGAAGACGAACGCCATGCGGGTGCTCGACGCCGCAGGCGCCCGCTACCGCGCCCGGTTCTTCGAATGCCCCGAAGCCCTCTCCGGCGTGGAAGTGGCGCGCCTGCTCGAACTCGACGAGGACCGGGTGTTCAAAACACTCGTCACGGCGGGCAGGTCGGGCGAGCATTTCGCGTTCATGGTGCCCGTCGCCTGCGAGCTCGATCTGAAGAAAGCTGCCGAGGCGGTCGGCGAGAAGTCGATCGCCATGGTGAAGGCGCGCGAGCTCCTTCCGCTCACCGGGTACGTGCATGGGGGCTGCTCCCCCATCGGCATGAAGAAGCCCTTCGCCACCGCCGTCGACGAGACGGCGACGCTTTTCGACAGCATCGTCTTCTCGGGCGGGCGCATAGGCTGCCAGATAGAGATGCCTCTCGACGAGCTGAAGCGCATCGTGGCGCTGCGGATCGCCGACCTCACGATCGTCTGACGTCGCGCAGCCGGGTTCCTGCGGCAAGGCTTCTGGACGATGCTCGCTCGCGGCGACGGGAGGGGCAGCCTACCAGTGGCACACCACGGCGTCGCCCGCCTTGATGATGCCGTAGAGCTCGCCCGCCTTCGACGGGGGCAGGTTCACGCAGCCGTGGCTTCCGTTGGTCTGGTACCTTGAGCCGCCGAACGACGACTGCCAGTTGGCATCGTGCAGCCCCACGCTGTTGCCGACGAACGGCATCCAGTACTGCACCGGGGTCTCGTAGGTCTTCTTGCCGTTCTCGTAGCCGATGAGCGTCGACGGGCTCGCCTTCTGGTTGAGCCAGTACACGCCCGTCGGCGTATCGCGCTTGCCGTTGGGAAGGCCCGAAACGCAGTCGGATTCCCACACGAGCGCGCCTGACTCGTCGTAGAAGCGGACGCGTTGCTCGGACAGGTCGATATCGCAGTACCGCGCGCCCCAGTCTTGCTGGCCGACGCCGTTGTACGCCGCGCCCGACGTCGAGCACGGCACGTCGACGGTGGCCTGCGTCCCGTTGGCCACGGCATCCTTCACGGTGGCGAGAAGCGCCTCGTTGTCGACCGTCCAGCCGTATGCGCCGCCCGACACCGTGACCGCCTTCCCGTCGGGCCGCGTGTAGGAGCGGGTGGTGCCCACCGTGTTGCAGTCCGCGGCCAGCTGCTCGACCCACGCCGTCAGGGCAGCGTCGTTGAGCGTCGCGGAAAGATCGTCGCCGAGCACCACCCATTGGGAGATGAGGTCGGCATCCACGGTGGCCGCGGTATCGCCCGCCATCGAGAGGACGAGGTTGGCGGTGATCATGGTGTTCGCGTTGGCGACCGCAGCGGCGAGGGCCTGGTCGGTGGAGAGCACCGTCGGCTGCAGCAGCTGATCGGACGTGAGCGTCACCTTCGGGTTGAGAACGGCGAGCGCTTCGTCCGCCGCCTTGATGATGGCGTCGGCATCGAGCGCGGTGCCGATGGATTCCGGCTGCACCGCAAACGCGCCCTGATCCGCGTCGTAGGCGATGGTGGCGTTGACGGGCTGCTCCGCCGTGGCGTTGAACTCGTCGACGGCGGCGCGCACGACGTCCGCGAGCCCCGTTCCGTTGGAAACCGCCACGAGCTTGTCCGTCTCGTCGTGCTCTTGGCGCACCTGGAGCGGCCAGAGCCAAGGGTTCATGTCCGACAGCATCTCGTGGACCACGGAGGCCGTGTCCACCGACAGCGACGCATCCGAAGAGGAAAGCTCGAGAGAGAATCCGTCTCCGCTGATGGAAAGCTTGTAATCCTTGATGGCATCGGAAAGCTTCTGCTCGGCGTCGGAGGCGGACATGAGCGAGACGTCGATGTCCCCCACGCTCGAGTTCGGCATGAACCGATCGGTGAAGTAGATGGCGACGCCGGCATACGCCGCGACCAACAGCCCCAAGACGACGCCGAGCGTGATGCCGACGACCTTCAGCGGCTTGTGCTTGCGGCTGCGCTTGCTCGCCTCCACCGTGTCGACGGGACGCATCCCTCCGGCCGGCGAAAAGCCAGCCGGGCCCCCTTTGCCAGCGGGCTTCGGAGGGCGTTTGGCGGCCGGCATCGCAACCGTCGAGTCAACCGGACGCCGCGCCTGCTCCGGCTTGACCGTCGAAGCAGGGGATGAAGACGCGCGGGCGCCTGTCCCGGGCGATTTCTGCGTTGGGCCGTTCTTTGAGGGTTCGACCGCGTGACGGCCTTGCGGGGCCTTGTTCTTCTTCTTGTCCATAACCGCTCTCATGACTCTCGGATGTTCGTGCCCATTGTAGCAAGACGCGGCAGCTTAACGGCAAACAAACGGGCGAGCGAAGGACGTCTTGCCCCGACCGCCACAATATCGCCATGAGCTCTTCGCGCCGCCGAGGCTGCGGCGCGCCTCGCAAGGGTGGAAGTGCCGGACTGAGCCCGCGCTGCACGCCCGACCGACGCCTTGACAAACGGACGGGCGCGGCTAGAATGGATGTTCGCCGTTCGCACGGCGCGCCGGGAAGCTCGTCCGGCGCTCGAACGTTGACAAGGTGGGGCCTTCGACCCTCGACGCGCATCGCTTCGGCTGCGCGCGCCTTGCAATGCAAGGGGGCGACTGGTTTCGACATGGTACGTTTGAAATGAGGAGCAGGTCGTGGTCTCCTCGCCACGTTAAACAGGGGTAAAGTCAATTTAATTGGCAAGAACAACACTCAGAGCGCTCCGGCGCTCGCCATGGCTGCTTAATAGCGCCTGGCTGTCGGCCTTGGGACTTCCCCGCCCCTCGGTCCGGCATCAACCTAGGGGAATGCGCTTGAGCACGTAGCCGGTATGGCTCAGGCAAAGATCGAACCGGCTAGGATGCGCCTCGTTTGTCGGCGGACCGGACGCGTCCGAACCTCGACCACCGACTAAGCTTGTAGAGCCTCATGGACGATGTAGTATGGACCGGAGTTCGATTCTCCGCGCCTCCACCAAAATGTGCAGCAGGGCCCCCGGAACACCTCCGAGGGCCCTGCTTGTTGCAAGAACGCTTTATGTTTCGATGCGGGGCTACTTCTTCAGGATCGAGCTGAAGTCGAACGCGCTCTTGATGTCGTCGAACGCGCCTTTGAGCTCGGCTGCGACGGCGATGCCGTCCTTGTAGATGGCGTTCATGTCGCCCGTCACCTCGGCAACGCCTTCCTTGGTGATGCCGAAATCGAACTCGTCATCGTCCCCCTCAGCCTCGTCTTCTTCCTCGACGTAGAAGTACTCCGCCTCCTCGCCGTCCTCCATGAGGACGAACCCGATGCGCTCGCCGTCGTCGTCTTCGATGTAGCGCACGATGTCGTCCTCGTCGAGCTCCAGCTCCACCAGCTCGTAGCCGTCGTCCTCGTCGGAAGGCTCGACGAGGGTGACCTCCTCGGCCTCGTCGGCGAGCTCGTCGCCGTCGTAGCCGTCGACGGAGCCTTCCTCGCCCAGCTCGGCTTCCAGATCCCCGTCGTCGCCGTCAACGATATGGAAGCCCTCCTCGGACAGGTCCAACCCGGTCTTCCGCTCGACGACTGCCGCCAGGCCGCCGTCGTCTCCACTCGGGCTGGTCTCGCCCTCGCCGTCAGGGCCCTCCTCGGCGAAGAAGCCCTCGTAGGCCTCTTCGAGGTCGGTCTCCTCGTCGCGCGGGCCGAACTCCTCGTCGTCCTGGAACTCCTCCACGTCCTCGATCTCGGTTTCCTCGTCGATCTGCTCGGCTTCCGTCTGGGCGCCGTCCTCCAGGTTCTCCAACTCTTCGTCCAAGCCCATGATGGCCTCCTTCTTCACTTCGTCGCCGGCGCGGGGCACGGTTCGGAACAACGGTTGCAGCCTAGCGGCTCCGCTCTTTGAGCGCGCGCTCTATCTCGCGTCGCGAGTCGCGCTCGGCCATGCTCGCGCGCTTGTCGTAGGTCTTCTTGCCGCGGGCAAGCGCCAATTCCACCTTCACGAGCGAGTTCTCTTTGAAGTACATCTTCGTGGGAACGAGCGCCATGCCCTTCTCGCGCGTCTTCTCCTGCAGCGCCCGTATCTCCCGTTTGTGCAGCAGGAGCCGGCGCTTGCGGTCGGGATCGACGTTGGCGATGTTGCCTTGCGAGAACGGCGGGATGTGCACGTTGTGCAGCCACACCTCGCCGTTGCGGATGATGGCGAAGCAATCGGTGAGCTGGCAGTTGTTCTCGCGCAGGGACCGGACCTCGGTGCCGGTGAGCTCGATGCCGGCCTCGAAGCGCTCCATGAGCTCGTACTCATGCGACGCCTTGCGGTTCTTGGCTATGGTTTTCGCTTCGCGCTTCATCGTTATCTACTCCACGCCGGTCTCGTCGAGCTGCATCTGCGCCGCCGATTCGGGCACAGCGGCGTCCGTCGGGGCGCCCTCGTCCCCTTCGTCGGGCACAGAGCCCTCCATGCCAGGAACGAAGCATGTGCTCTCGTCGAGATCCTGCGCGAAGCGCGCGAGCAGGCGCACCGTGGCCTCCAGATCGTCGAGGCACACCGCTTCGGTGGGGGTGTGCATGTAGCGCAGGGCCACGGACACGAGGCCCGTGGGAATGCCTGCCCGCGCCACCTGGATGGAGCGCGCATCGGTGCCGGTGACGCTGGGCTCGGCCTCGATCTGGTACGGCAGGCCCTCGGCCTCGGCCGCCGCCACAAGGCGCTCGAACACCTCGGGATTGATGTTCGGCCCGCGCGCGATGACGGGACCGCCGCCGCACACGATGTCGCCGTGCTTCGTCTTCTCGATGCCGGGATAGTCGGTGGCATGCGTGACGTCGAAGGCCACGGCAACGTCGGGGTTCACGCCATAAGCCGACGTGATGGCGCCGCGCGTGCCTATCTCCTCCTGCACGGTGGCGGCGGCGATGAAGTCTCCGGGCGCGCCGCCCGCCTCCGCCAGCGTCTCCAGCACGCGCACGGCCACCCACACGCCCGCCTTGTCGTCGAAGGCGCGCGAGACCGCCATGCCCTTGCCGAACCGCTCGAAGCCCACGCCGAACGTGATGACGTCGCCCACGCGCACGAGCTTCTTCACCTGTTTGCCGGGAAGGCCCAGATCGATGACCAGCTTGTCGATGGGCGTGACGCTCTTGCGCTCGTCGGGCGCTATGAGGTGGATGGGCTTGCGGCCCACGATGCCGCGCAGAGGCTCGAGGGAATTGGATGCATGCACGTCCACGCGCAGCCCCGGCAGGATGGCCGCGTCCACGCCGCCCACGGCGGCCACCGACAGGAAGCCGTCGTCGGAGATGTAGGTGACCATGAGGCCGATCTCGTCCATGTGCGCGGCAAGCATGAGCGACGGGCCGCCACCGCGCCCGTCCAGGCGCGCGTGCACCGAGCCCATGACGTCGGTGCGTATCTCGTCGGCCGTGCCGGCCAGCCGCTCGCGCAGGATCGAGGCCACGGCGATCTCGGTGCCGGTGGCGGACGGGGTTTCAAGCAGCTGCTTGAGGAATTTCACCTGCTTTTTCTTCATGTCGCTCCCTGGTTCCATGGATCGGGTGCCGCGCCGTCCGGACGGATGGGCCTTCGTCGGAAGCGGACGGCGGCACGTTTCTGACAACGGGCCTCATTATAGCGGTTCGCAGAGAAGGGTTCGCGGCTCATTCCGGGCCGTGCCGCAGCTGTCACCGGAGCATCACGATTCGAGGGCGGGAGCGGAGGACGGGAAAAGAGCGGCGCCCTACCACCACTCCTTCTTCTTCGCGCGCTTGCGCTGGGCCTTCGGGGGCCTGAAGTCCAGTTCCAGCTGGCCGTCCTGCGCCTGCTTCGACGCCCGCTTCCGCTCGACGCGGTCGATCGTCCACGATACCGCGTCTTTTCCGTACACCTCCAGCATCTTCAGGCGCGCGTCGTGGAGGTTGCCTTTCGAGCCCGCGCGGGCGTCGCTCTCGAATTCGAACAGCCCCGTGGCGCGGGCGTCGGAGGCCGCCGGCGAGCGGTAGTGGGCGATGTAGATCTGCATGTCCTTCCTTTGCGGTCGATCGGTGCTTGCACGATCAGGGAATCATAGCACGATATCCTGCGCCACGCTTGCCACCTGCCGAAGCGGTGCCTCCGCAGCCGCGATCACGGGCGCGCTACGGCCCCGCTACGGCCCCGCAACCGCTTCGCCGGCGCGCACGGCGCGCGTCTACAATGGCGGAAAACACGCACTGAGTAAGGTGGACCGCATGGACAACCCCGACAACCGTCTCATCATCGTATCCAACCGCCTGCCCTACCGCATCGAACCAGACGAGCGGGAGGGCTTCGCCTTCACGTGCAGCGCGGGAGGCCTCGTCGCGGGACTGGAGCCGCTGCATGCGCAGCCGGGCAACGTGTGGCTGGGATGGGCCGACGAGCCCGCCGGTTTGGACGAGGCGGGACGCGCGCGGTTCGAGCAGGCCCTGGCTGAGCGCGCCTGCGCGCCCGTGCGCCTGGACGAGCGCGATGCGGAGCTGTACTACGAGGGCTTTTCGAACTCCGCGCTGTGGCCGCTGTTCCACGGATTTCCCCAGCACACCCGCTTCGACGAGGAGGCGTGGGAGGCCTACGTGCGCGTGAACGAGCGGTTCCGCGACGCGGTGCTCGCGCTGGCGCGGCCCGGCGACACGGTATGGGTGCACGACTACCACCTCATGCTGCTGCCGTCGCTTCTGCGCGAGGCGCTGCCGGACGCCACCATCGGCTTCTTCCTGCACATCCCCTTCCCCGACTATGAGACGTTCCGCATGCTGCCGTGGCGCCGCGAGCTCATGCGCGGCGTGCTGGGCGCGGACCTCGTGGGCTTCCACGCCTACGACTACGTGCGGCACTTCCTTTCCAGCTGCCGGCGCATCGTGGGCGTGGAGAACGAGAGCGGAACGCTGTTCGCGGACGGCCGGCTGGTGCAGGCCGACGCCTTTCCGCTGGGCATCGACTACGAGCGCTACCGCGCGGCCGCGCGCAAGCCCGTCGTGCGCCGCTTGGCGTCGGAGTTCGCGGAGGAGAAGGGACACGAGGGCTGCAAGGTCATGCTGTCGGTGGAGCGCCTGGACTACTCCAAGGGCATCCCCGAGCGCCTGCAGGCCTACGACGAGTTCCTGGACCGTTACCCCGCTTGGCGTGGACGCGTGGTGCTGGTGCTGGTCACCGTGCCCTCGCGCGAGGGCGTGGCGTCGTACGCCGCGCTGAAGAAGCAGGTGGACGAACTGGTGGGCCTAGTGAACGGCAAGCATTCCACCATGGATTGGACGCCCGTGGACTACTACTACCGTTCGCTGCCGTTCGATCGGCTGGTCAGCCTGTACGCCGCGAGCGACGTCATGCTGGTCACGCCGCTGCGCGACGGCATGAACCTGGTATGCAAGGAGTATCTGGCCTGCCACGACGGAGGCGGCGGCGCGCTCGTGCTGTCCGAGATGGCCGGCGCGTCCTATGAATTGCACGAAGCGCTGACGGTGAACCCCTTCGACCGGGAGGGCATCGTGGAGGCCATGCGGAAGGCCCTTGAGATGCCGGCCGACGAGCAGCGGCGGCGCAACGCTCCCATGCAGCAGCGCCTGGCGCGCTACACGTCCGAAAAGTGGGCGCGCGAGTTCCTGGACGCGGCCGCCGACGTGAAGCGGCGCCAGGCCGGCTTGAACGCCCATCTTCTGGGGCCGACGACGACGGAAGGGCTGCTCCGGGCGTTTCGCGGAGCCAGCAGGCGCGCGTTGCTGCTGGACTACGACGGCACGCTCATGCCGCTCTCCGACGATCCAGCCCTCGTGGCTCCCGATGCGCGACTGCGTGAGCTGCTGCGGCAGCTGGGCGCGGATCCGCGCACCGACGTGGCCGTGGTGTCGGGCCGGGACCGCTCCACGCTCGAATCATGGCTGGGCGATCTGCCGGTGGACCTGGTGGCCGAGCATGGCATATGGTTCCGCAGCCGCGACGAGCGCACCTGGATGCTGGAGGAGCCGCTGAACGACGAGTGGAAGGCCTCCGTGCGCTCGGTGCTTGCCGGCTTCGTCGACCGCACGCCGGGATCGATGCTGGAAGAGAAGGACTACTCGCTCGTGTGGCATTACCGCATGTGCAGCCAGGAGCTTGCCGAGCGGCGCGTGATCGAGATGAAGAACGCGCTGGGCGACGGGCTTGCCGACCGCGGCATCGCGCTCATGGACGGGAACAAGGTGGTGGAGGTGAAGCCGCGCGGCGTGGACAAGGGGCATGCAGCCCACCGCTGGTTCCGCGATCCCGCCTACGAGTTCATCCTGGCCGCCGGAGACGACCGCACTGACGAAGACGTGTTCGAAGCTGCGCCTGCCGCGGCGTGGACCGTGAAGATAGGCGACGGGCCCACGAGGGCGCGGTTCGCCCTGAAGAACGCGGGCGAGATGCGCTCCCTGCTTGAGAGGCTGGCCGCTGCGTGCGCCAAGGAGGCCGCCGAGCCGGGCGCGATCGTCGCCGTCGCAGGCGGCCGGGACATGCTGCGCGCGCCGGCAGAGGCCCTGCCGCGCACGCGAGCCCTCGCACGGGCATAGGGAAGCCGAGCGGCGCGCATGCGCGCGGAGAGGCAGTCGTTGCGATCGGCGGCAGGAAGCGGCGATACGAGCACAAGCGGTCCTTTCGCCGAAGGATGCGGTCGCGCAAGGCGATTGCGGAATGCATCGCCTGCCCTTCTAACGGCAACGACCGTCCTGCAGCTCGGCGATAACCTCGGCGAAGCCCTCCGCGCGGGCGCGGGCCAGCAGGCCGTCCTTCGCGTTGCGCGACAGGCGCTTGAAGCGGTACTCGGCGCTCATGGCCTCGTGTTTCGTGTCGAAACGGGCTTGGGCGACCACCTCGACGGGCGTGCGGCTGCGCGTGTACTTCGCCCCCTTGCCGGCGTTGTGCGCACGCACCCGCTGCTCCACGTCGTTCGTGTAGCCCGTGTAAAGCGTGCCGTCGGCGCAGGCCAGCACGTAGACGAAGAACGCGGGCGAATCGCTGGAAGAGGGCTCTTCGGAAGTCCCACGGCGCGCATCCCGAGGCCCCGCCGCCTTGCCGTCTTCGGGAAGAGACGCGTCTGAACCGGACGACGGCTCTCTCACGCCCACTTGTGCGTCACACCTCTGCCCTCTTCGGCAGCTTCATCGCCCCACCGCTTGAACAGATCATAGAGCGTCGTGTCGGGCTTGTACCGTTTGGCCTGGGCGTAGCCGTCGCGCACGAGGATGGCGTTGAGCATCTTGCGTGCGATCTCGCCCTCATCCGACGGGTCGTCCGGCTGCTCGAGCCACACGTAGCGCAGCAGACGCCCGTATTTGTCGGTGTCGGACGCGTCTCGCGAAAGCCACACCGTTTGCCCTGGCGAAACGAGGGATTTCACGTAATCGGACGCGATGACGCCCTCCTTGCAGTTGCGCGATGCATCGGGAGCGACGCTCTCTGGAGTGTCCATGCCGACCAGGCGCACCGTTGCGTTGTCGTTGCCGGGAATCTTCACCTTGAGCGTGTCTCCGTCGACGACGCGGACGATTTCGGCTTGCTGGATCGCCTCGTCCGACGATGCCGCCGAATCGGTTCGGACAGCCTGATCCGCCGCGGGGCCCGCCGTGCCGGCAGCCCCGCTTCCGGAGGCCTCGATCCACCCGCATGCGACCGACACAGCCAACACGGCTGCAAGCAGCAGCGCGGCCAGCGGATGCTTCCGCATGAGGCGCCCGAGCGCACGCTTCGCTTGCCGCCGTTCCAATGTTACGGATTCCCTTTCCTCGATCTGTTCGCGAGGATGCATTATAGTCCAAGCGGGGCAAGGGAGCGCGCCCCGCCCGAGACCCAATGGAGCGTCCCTCACGGCTCCGCGCGTGGCATTTGTGCGAAGCCGCCCACCAGCCCTCGACAGCCGCGCGCTTCCCGGCGAGAATGGCGCAAGCGGCCCATGGGCGCCCGACGGCGCCGTCCTTTCGAAGGAGCTCGGCATGATCAACAACTTCTGCAAGAAGCCTCTCTGGGAATGCTCGCAAACGCTCGCCGCCGTGGCGCAGGGGCGGCAGCCCGCCGACACGGTCATCCGGGGCGCGCGGCTCGTGAACGTGTGCACGGCCGAGGTCCAGGAGGACATGGACGTGGCCATCGCCGAGGGGCGCATCGCCTATATCGGCGACGCCGACCACTGCATCGGCGGGGACACGCAAATCATCGAGGCGAACGGCCAGTGCATCGCGCCCGGGTTCCTGGACGGGCACATCCACGTGGAGTCGTCGATGATGGGCGCGGGCGAGTACGCGCGCGCCGTCGTGCCGCACGGGACCACGGGCATCTACTGGGACCCTCACGAGATATGCAACGTGCTGGGACTCGAGGGCGTGAAGGTGATGGAGGAAGACGCCTTGCGCACGCCGCTCAAGGCCACGATAACCACCCCGTCGTGCGTGCCGGCCGTGCCCGGCTTCGAGGACACGGGGTCGTTCGTGGGGCCGAAGGACGTGGCCGAGACGATGGCGTGGCCGAGCGTGGTGGGGCTGGGCGAGATGATGAACTTCCCCGGCATCCTGGGCGGCACCGACCACGCGCACGGCGAGGTTGCCGAGACGCTGCGCGCCGGCAAGGTGGTGACCGGCCACTACTCCCTGCCGGAGACCGACCGGGGCCTGAACGCCTACGTCGCCTCCGGCGTGCGCTGCTGCCACG
>CAUEBO010000058.1 GCA_958454405.1 uncultured Eggerthellaceae bacterium
AGGCGCATGAGCTCGGGGCCGTAGTCGTCCCAGCGGCCGCTCTCGTGCCACAGCTCGCCCGGCTGCAGCGCCGGCATCATGATCTCCTGCGCGCCGATGGCGTCCATCTCCTCGCGCACGACGTTCTCCACTTTGGCCAGCACGCGCTTGCCCAGCGGCAAAAACGTGTACACGCCCGAAGCCGTCTTGCGGATCATGCCCGCGCGCAGCAGCAGCTTGTGGCTGGCGATCTCCGCATCGGCGGGGTCCTCCTTGAGCGTGGGCGCGTACAGCGCGCTCATGCGCATGATGTTCGCATTCGTCATAGCTTTCCTATCTCCTCCATCAAAGCGTCAACGATGGCGCTCTCTTCAACCTTGCGGACGGTGTCGCCATGGGCGAACACCACGCCCGATCCCGCTCCGCACGCCACGCCGATATCGGCGTCGGCGGCCTCGCCCGGACCGTTCACCACGCATCCCATCACCGCCACCTTGAGCGGCTTGTCCAGCCCGGCGATGCGCTCCTCCACCTGTCGGGCCAGGCCGATCAGATCCACTTGGCAGCGCCCGCACGTGGGGCAGCTGATGAGCTCGGGAGCGCGGCGGCGCAGATCGAGGGCCGCCAGCAGCGTCCAGCAGGCGCGGACCTCCTGCACGGGATCGTCGGTGAGCGAGATGCGCAGCGTGTCGCCGATGCCCTCTTCCAGCAGGATGCCCAGGCCGCACGCCGATTTGATGACGCCCTGGAACGTGGTGCCCGCCTCGGTCACGCCGATGTGCAGCGGACACGTTGGAAGCTCGCGGGCCAGCAGCCGGTACGTGCCCACCGTGGCCATCACGTCGTGCGCCTTCGCGCTGACCACCAGGTCGCGGAAACCGCGGTCCTCGCAGTAGCGCACGTACTCCACGGCCGAGCGCGCCAGCTTCTCCGGCAGCGAAAGGTCGTCGCGCGCAGCCAGATCGGCATCGAGCGAGCCGGCGTTCACGCCGATGCGGATGGGAATGCCCGCCTCGCCCGCGGCGTCAAGCACGGCATCCGTCTTGGCCAGGCCCCCGATGTTGCCGGGGTTGATGCGCAGCTTGGCGGCGCCGCGCCGGGCGGCTTCCACGGCGATGTCGGCCGAGAAGTGGATGTCGGCCACCACCGGAAGCGGCGACTGGGCGCACACGGCTTCGAAGGCGTCCAGGCACGCGCGCTGCGGAACGGCCATGCGCACCACTTCGCAGCCGGCAGCGGCCAGCGCCTCGATCTGCGCGAGGTTCGCCGCAGCGTCGTCGGCGGGCGCGTTCAGCATGGACTGCACCACCGCAGGAGCGCCGCCTCCCAGCGGCACGTTGCCCACCATCACCCGGCGGGTCGCCTGATTCGGTTTGGCGCACGCGCCCATAGCTTCTCCATCCCCCAGCCGTCCGCGCAAGCGCGGCAAGCATGGCGTTCCGACAGCCCGCAGGCTGCACGCGCTCAAGCGCGTCGCCGGCTATTTTACCTCCGATTCCCCCGTTTCCGGCCAAATGCACAGGGATTTCGCGGGCAGGCGCACACCAGAGGAAGCGTCCGTGCAGGCGAATCACCATTTCGTGGCAGGTTTCGACGATAATCTGCCCATTCGAAGCCCCCTGTTGCGGAGAACGCCGCGCGGTCGATTCTCCCTTCGGCGTCGCGCCTGTTCAGATACGTGCCGAAAAACAGGTGCCGGAGAAAGGACGTGCGCAACGGCGGATTATCGTCGAAACCTGCCACGAAACGCAGATTCCGCTGACGAACCACCGTCGACGCGCACCGACGCGCAACCTCTCGAGCGATCCACCTGCCATCGGGCTGCGTGGGAGGCCTCCTCGTGAAGGGAAGCCTCCGGGCAAAGGGAACGGGCCCTCCCAAAGACCGACCAGCGTCGAGCTGAACCAGAAATGACCGAAAACGCGGTCGAATGTGCAGTCTGCGAGGCTGATTCGCGCTCTTCGCGCGCCTTGGTCGCGTAAAACGCCTGGTCGCGGAATTCCCATGCCCGGTTTCGCGCTCGGCGACTGCGCATTCGGGGGTGTTTTCTGTCATCTGCGGTTCGGGCCGAATTCCGAAAGGCCGGCCGGCGCGATGGAGGCGAATCTGCCAGGGCCGTGGCAGGATGGTTTGACGGCGGAACGCAACATCGTTTGCGCATCGCAACGTCACCGGCGCTGCCGCGCCGCAGCACCTTGGCGCGCGTCCGAGCGGGGGTCGCTTCGTGCGCGGCGGGCAGCAAACCCGTGCGCCCGACCTCGCCGGATGCACGCGGGCCAAGGTCGCGTCAGGTGCGATGGACGGGAGCCCGCGCCGCGCACACCCCGAGCACCGAGGGTGACAGAGGGGCTATCCCCAGTTCCCGAACACGAACCGCTGGATGTCCTGGTTGATCATGATCAGGAAGAATCCCAGGAACAGCACCATGCCCGCCGCCGACAGGTAGTTGAGCGCCTTCATGGACACCATCTTGCGCGACACCTTCTGGAACACCTCGATGACGAAGCGACCGCCGTCCAGCGGCGGGATGGGCAGCAGGTTCATGATGCCCAGCGACACCGAGATCATGGCAGTGAACTGGAGGAAGCTCTCGAAGCCGAGCGCGGCCGCGTCTTTCGACATGACCGCGATGCCCACGATGGACGCGGAGTTCGACACGGTGTCGGCAGCGGTTGCGGGGTTGAACAGTCCGGCCACGGCCTGCACCACCATGCCGATGTACATGAAGCCCACCTGGATGGAGCGCAGCGGATCCGCGTTCACGTGCACGATCTCGCCCGTCTGGGTTTGCATGTCGAAGCCGATGACGGTGTACAGCACGACGAACGCCACGATGGCGAACAGCAGGTTCACGGCAACGCCCGCGACGAGGATGACCGAGCGCTTCCAGAACGGCAGGCTGCGGTACTGCTGGGCGTATTCGCTCTCGAACAGGGCGCGCGCGTCTTCCACGGGGCGCGCCTGCCCAACCTCATACGACACCGGCGGCAGCGCGCCCGCCGCCCGGGCGGCCTTGACTTGCTTCCTGCTCGGCTGGAACAAGGGCGCACGGTACGTGTTGAACTGGTCCTTCTTCGTCGGGCCCAGAACGCTGCCCCACTCCACCAGCTCTTCGAGGGCGTCGTAGGCCTCGTCGTCGGAGATGCCGCAGTCGCGCGCGACGTCTTCCATGTTCGCCGTGCCCCGACGATAGAGCGCGGCGAGCACCGGCTGGAGGTGCGGGCTCATCTCGCCCGGCTCCATGCCGCACACCTTCGCGTACCCGCCCAGCAAGATGGGCGTGACGCCGAACTTGGTCCCCCACTTCGTGAACCCGATCGACGGGCCCGGCAGGCCCAGCATGAACTCGGTCACCCGCACGCCGAACGCGCGGGAGGCCAGGTAGTGTCCGCCCTCGTGGATGAACACGAGGAAGCCCAGCACGACGGTAGCGCAGACGATCATCAAGAGAATATCCATGGAAACTCGAATCCTTTCGAATACGAGGCGATTGCACCAAGCGCAGCCACTGCTACGCGAATGGCATCATTATACGGAAGGCCCCGACACGCGCAGCGCCGTCCGGGAAAAACCTACAAGTGCGGGATGAAACCGCCATACGGACGCCGCTCGGGCGGCGGGCGGCGAGGAAGCCCGTCATGGCACGCGGCAGGGAGCCCGTGCAAGAATGCGTCGAATGCGCGTCGGCGTTCTGTTCGAACTGCGCTGGGCGCGCGTCGGGATCGCGCCCGAAGGCACGCGTTCGATCGCTGGAACTGCGCCATCGAGACGCTGGACGACGCCTCTAACATAGGAACCAGCGGATCCGCACCACGAACTCAACTGGCTGACGAAAGAGGTTCTTCGCAATGGCGCGCCTTGCCCCTCCTCGACTTTTGCAATACAATAGTTTCCAACGCAGAGGGTGCTGCGCTTATGGATAAGATCGTCATCCACGAACGAATCAACGAACGTCACCCGGAAATCGAAGCGCGCGATGTGCTGCATGCCTGGAAACAGTGCTTTCGCTCGGCCCCTCGCCTGCGGAAGCCCGAAGAGTACCTGGCTATCGGAACAGATGCTCGCGGAAGACTGCTGGAAATGGCCGCTGTTCGACTCGACAACGCATGGCTTGCTTTCACGCCATGACTCCGCCGTCGAGCAAAACGATTTCAGAACTCGGTATCAAGAAGGGAGGCGCGCATGGAACGCATCGCACGAGACGGCACCGCCCTCACTGACGAGCTGTTGGACGAGATGGCGAAGGAGTACGAAGCCGGCACCTGGGAGGGGCCGCTCGGCGAAGTCGTCATGGGCCGCCCTCGCCTGTTCGATGAAGAGCTGGAGACCGTCTCGTTTCGCCTGCCGAAATCACGCGTCGACGCTCTTGAAGCGGCGGCGAAGCACCGCGGAGAGACCAAGTCCGACCTTTTCCGCGAGGCGGTGGACCGCTTCCTCGAGGAAGCATAGGCCGGCATGCGCGGGCGCAGAGGCCCAACACGCCATCGTTGCCAGCCGAGGCCGAGCGTGCTGCGATCATCGTCGATCGAGACATCGTTGCCGGCTGATGCGCCGTCAACGCATCAGCCAATGCGCAAGCAGCCTTTTCGGTCAACCGGATTCGCCACCGCCTACGCCACGTGTTTGCGCGCCTCCGCGCGGGCCCAGGCGTCCAGCTCCTCCAATTGCTCCAAGCTCTCCACGCGCTGCACGCCGGCGCGCTCGTGCGCGTCCATGACGGCCTCGACGCACCGCGCGATGCCCAGATAGGTTCCCTCCTCGGCCAGAAACGCCGCCACGGCCACCTCGTTCGCGGCGTTCATGACGCACGGCAGCGTGCCGCCCACGGCACCCGCATGGCGCGCGAGCGCGAGGCAATGGAACGTGTCCATGTCGGGCGCAGCGAACTCGAGCGAGCCGAGCGTGCGGAAATCGAGCGGCTCCACCGGCGCGTCCCAGCGCTCGGGATACGACAGGGCGAACTGGATGGGGATGCGCATGTCGGTGGTGCCCAGGTGCGCCTTCACGCTGCCGTCGGCGAACTCCACCATGGAGTGGATGGCGCTCTGCGGCTGCACCACGACCTCGATCTTGTCGTAGTCCATGGCGAACAGGTGGTGCGCCTCGATGACCTCCAGGCCCTTGTTCATGAGCGTGGACGAGTCGATGGAGATCTTCGCGCCCATGTTCCACGTGGGGTGCGCGAGCGCCTGGGCCGGCGTGATGCCCTTGAGTTGGTCGGCCGTGCGCCCGCGGAACGGGCCGCCCGACGCCGTCACCCACAGCCGCGACACTTCGCGCGCGTCCTCGCCCAAAAGGCACTGGTAGATGGCGCCGTGCTCCGAATCGATGGGCATGAGCGCGCCGGCGGGACCCGTGGCGGGCGCAGCGCCGCGCGCGCGGCGCTGCGCGTCCACCTGCGCGGCCAGCGGCATGATGAGGTCGCCGCCCACCACGAGCGACTCCTTGTTCGCAAGCGCCAGCACCTTGCCCGCGCGCAGCGTCTCGCAGCTGGCCCGCAAACCCGCCGCGCCCACGAGCGCGTTCACCACCACGTCGGCTTGGGGAAGGTTCACGAGGTCCGCGACCGCATCAGCGCCGAAGCCGAGCGATCCCTCGCCGCGCACCCCGCTCTGCGCGACGGCTTGCGCGAGCGACGACGATGCGCCGCCCGAGGCCGCGCCGCGCGCCTGCGCCCGCAGCTCGTCGGCCACCGGCAGTTCCGCCAGGCGCTCGTCGCCCACCGCCAGGTGGCGCACGCCGAATTCCTTCGCCTGCGCCAGCAGCTCGTCGGCGCGCGCGTTCACGGCGAGCCCCACGATCTCCAGCTTGTCCGCATGGCGCCTGGCCACGTCGAGCGTCTGCGTGCCGATGGATCCGGTGGACCCCAGAACCACGATGCGTTTCATGCGCGCCTCCTACAACGATGGTGCATGCGTCCAACCATTCGCATTATCGCAGGTTGAAGCCTTTACGTCACGGGTTGTTCCAACGTCAGCGAGGGCGGCTGCACCGCGCAACCGCCCTGTAGGGCAAGGGCTCTGCCCTTGCCGTTCAACAAGATGCGCCTTCGCAGGTCGACGGCAAGGGCAGAGCCCTTGCCCTACAGAAACGTCTCTTTTCTGGCGCGTTCAGTGCAACTCCCCAACCTAGTACGGGATGCAGCCTCCTGCAACGAGCATGGCCGCGGATGTCACGGCCACGAGGAACAGCGAATCACAGCGATCGAGCAAGCCGCCGTGGCCGGGCATGATGGTGCCCGAGTCCTTGAAGCCCGAATTGCGCTTGATGCGGCTCTCCGCCAAGTCGCCCAGCACGCCCACCAAACCGCTCACCAGGCCGAACACCAGAGCCTGAGGCAGGCTCATCGTCACGCCGGGAATGAACGACATGCCCCACCAGAACAGCATCGAGGCCACGAGCCCGGCCAAGAAGCCCTCCCAGCTCTTCTTCGGCGACGTGCGCGGCGCCAGCTTGTGCTTGCCGAACTTGCTTCCCACCAAATAGGCGAACGAATCGTTCGCCCACACGCTCAGGAAGATGCCCAGCACGAGCACCCCGCCCCACGGGTCGGGCAGCGCGCCGCGCACCACCACGATCCCGGACAGCAAAAGCCCCGTGTAGGCGGCGCCGAAGAAGCTCACGCCCACGTCGGGCACGCGCGCCCGCATCCAGAACACGTACCACACGATGAGCGCCAGCAGCAGCGCCAGACTCACGTACAGCGCCCCGTTCAAGCCGAGGAAGAACACGCTCACCGGGTACAGCATGGCCGCGATGATGCCGAGCATCTCGTTGGGAAGCTTCGCGTCGGATCGCAGCATGTAGTAGAACTCGCCAGCCGAGATGCCCGCCGTGGCCACGAGCAAGGCGAGCGTGGTCCATTCGCTGATGAGGATGCAGAGCACGGACACCGTGATGTAGACGAACCCCGTGCGGAAGCGCACCTGCAGGTCCGTGGGGTTCTTCAGCTTCTTGGGCGTCTTCTCCTGCGCGAAGTCCTTGATCTTCTTCGTGCGGGTGCGCTCGCCGGCCGCCTTCCCAGCCGCCTCAAGATCGGTGTCGGGCCGCTCGGCCATCTACTTCACCGCCCCGAACCGGCGGTCGCGGCCCTGGTACTCCAGAAGGGCCCGCAGGAACTCGTAGCGGTCGAAGTCGGGCCAGAGCGTCTCGGTGCACACGAACTCGGCATAGGCGATCTGCCACAGCAGGAAGTTCGACACGCGCATTTCGCCGCTCGTGCGAATGAGCAGGTCGGGATCGGGGATGCCGGCCGTGTAGAGGTGCTTCGACAGCGCCTCCTCGCTCAGCGGCTCGGGCGCGCGGCCCTCTTCGAGCGCGGCATGAGCGGCGTCCATGTACGACTGCACGGCGTCGACGATCTCGACGCGGCCGCCGTAGTTCACGGCCACCACGAGCGTCATGCCGTCGTTGCCCTTCGTCTTCTCCCACGCCTTGTCGAACGCCTCGCGCGTCTTCTTCGGCAGCTGGTCGGTGCGGCCGATGGTCATGACGCGCACGCCTTCTTCGTGCAGGCCGTCAACCTCGGCCAGCATGG
This sequence comes from uncultured Eggerthellaceae bacterium, assembly GCA_958454405.1. GTDB lineage: Bacteria > Actinomycetota > Coriobacteriia > Coriobacteriales > Eggerthellaceae > Enteroscipio. The sequence continues at coordinate 7,517 of CAUEBO010000058.1, forward strand.
TGGTGGCGAACAGGTTCATGAGGCCGATGACCTCGTCCTGCGGACGCTTCCAGTTCTCGGACGAGAACGAGTAGATGGTGAGGTAGCGTACGCCCACGTCCGACGCGCAGCGGATGGTCTCGCGCACCGCCTCGATGCCGGCCTTGTGGCCGAACAGGCGGTTCTTCCCGCGCTCCTTCGCCCAGCGGCCGTTGCCGTCCATGATGACGGCCACGTGGTTCGGCACGGCCTCGGGATCGAGCCGGGCAGGATCGAGGTCGGACGGAGGGTTCGGGAATATGTAGTCGAGCGGTTTGTTCAAGGAAGCACTGCTTTCGGGTCGCACGCCGAACACCCAGGTTGTTCTCGCGTTCCAGGTCGGCGTAGTAAGTCAGCGAGGACGCCCACAGTGCCGAAGATTCGCGGGATGGCGAAGGCGAAGCGTACTTCGGTACGTGAGCCTTCAGCATCGCGCGAAGATTCGGTGCTGTGGGCGGCCGCAGCGTCGAGCAGTTCCGGCGGCCGGCAGGCCGCCGGAACGGAACCCCTAGATCTCCATGACCTCGGCTTCCTTCTTCTTGAAAGCCTCGTCCACTTCGGCGACGTACTTGTCGGTGAGCTTCTGGACCTCGGCCTGGGCGCGGCGCTCGTCGTCCTCGGGAAGGCTGTCCTCCTTGGCGGAGCGCTCGATGGCGGCGTTGGCGTCCTGGCGCGCCTTGCGCACGGCCACGCGCGCCTCTTCGGCGTACCCCTTGCACTGCTTCACCAGATCGCGGCGGCGTTCCTCGGTGAGGGAAGGGAACGGCAGGCGGATGACCGCGCCGTCGTTCGAGGGGGTCACGCCCAGATCGCTTTCGAGGATCGCGTGCTCGATGGCCCCCAGCACGCCCTTGTCCCAAGGCTCGATGACGAGCATGTGGGCGTCCGGCGTCTTGATGCCGGCCATCTGGTTCACCGGGGTGGGCACGCCGTAGTAGTCGACCTTGACGCGATCGAGCAGCATGGCGTTCGCGCGGCCCGTGCGCACGGAGCCGAACGCGTCGGCAAGCGACGAGAGCGCTTTCTGCATGCGCTCTTCCGCTTGGGCAAGAATATCGTGTACCATATCGTGGATCCTTTCACCCGTCTCCTCGAAGCGGCAGCCGCGCACGCGGCGGGCTCGCTCTGCTTCATTCTACCGTGGTTCCGACGTTTTCGCCCTTCAAAGCTCGGGAAATGTTGCCTTTGACCGTGAGGTCGAACACGATCATGGGCACGTCGTTGTCCATGCACAGCGACGTAGCCGTGGAATCCATGACGTCGAGGCCCTTCGACAGCACGTCCATGTAGCTGATGCGGTCGAAGCGCTTCGCATCGGGATTCTTCTTGGGGTCGCTGTCGTAGACGCCGTCCACTTTCGTGGCCTTCATGAGCACGTCCACGTCCAGCTCGCAGGCGCGCAGCGCCGCCGTGGTGTCGGTGGTGAAGTACGGGTTGCCCGTGCCCGCAGCCAGAATGACCACGCGGCCCTTCTCCATGTGGCGGATGGCGCGGCGGCGGATGTAGGGCTCGGACACTTCCTGCATGTTGATGGCGCTCTGCACGCGCGAGAAGATGCCGTGGCGCTCGAAGGCGTCCTGCAGCGCAAGCGCGTTCATCACCGTGGCCAGCATGCCGATGTAGTCGGCCTGCGCGCGGTCCATGCCCTCGGCCGAGCCGGCGAGCCCGCGGAAGATGTTGCCGCCGCCCACCACCACGGCCAGCTGCACGCCGTCGCGCACGATGTCGGCGATCTGATCGGCCAGGTCGTCGACCACCTTCGGATCGATACCGTAGCCGACGTCGCCGGCCAGCGCCTCGCCGGACAGTTTGAGCAGCACGCGGTCGTATCGGTATCCTTCAGACATAAGCCCTATCCTCTCGGTGGTCGCTTCTTTTGCTCGTTCTAACCGCCCATCTTACCCGAAAACGAAAACGACCGGATCAAGTTCGCGGCCGTTTCCAGGCATTTCACGCAAAGGACAGACGAGGCGTCCAGCTGTCGGCAGGGATGCGAAAGCGAACCGGCCCCAGGCAGGCCGCGCGCCTTGCGCGGCGCGAACGGACGCCCTGCATCGAATGCGGACCGGGCGGGTGCGATCGAGGGGGCGGCAAGGGCGCAAACCGACGGCGAGGGCCCCGATGTCGGGGCCCTCGTCAAGGAAAGGAGCGGTGATCGCGAAGCAGCTTAGGCGGCGTCTTTCTGGGAGTTGCCGGAGCCGCCGCCGAACAGGCGCTCGAACATGGACTCGCTGCCGCTGTTCTGCTGGGTGGAGGCGCCTTGCGCGCTTTCGTCGGAGCCCAGCGTGACCTCGACCTGCTTGGTCTCGCCGTTGCGGTTGACCTCAAGCGTCACCTTGTCGCCGGGGTTCTTGGAGCGGACGTCCAGCATGAGGTCGCTGGCGGACTCCACGTTGTTGCCGTCGAACTTGGTGATGATGTCGCCTTCCTGCAGGCCGGCCTCCGCCGCGCCGGAGCCGCTGTTGACGGCCGCGATGTAGGCGCCGCTGTCAACCGGCAGGCCGTAGCGCTGCGCGTTCTGGGCGTTCACCGTGGACAGGGACACGCCGAGCTGCGCATGGGTCGGGGTCTTGCCGTCGATGATCTGCTGGGCGATGTTCACCGCGTAGTTCACCGGGATGGCGAAGCCCACGCCGGAGTAGTTGCCCGAATAGGACGTGATGAGCGTGTTGATGCCGATGAGCTTGCCGTCGGCGTCGACGAGCGCGCCGCCGGAGTTGCCAGGGTTGATGGCCGCGTCGGTCTGGATCATGTTCGGGTAGATGGTGCTTTCACCCGTGCTGTTGCCGTACTGGTCGGTGGAGCTGTCCATGATCTGCGAGCGGCTGGTGGCCGACACGATGCCGGTGGCGATGGACTGCTCGAGGCCGAAGGGGCTGCCGATGGTCATGACCCACTCGCCGATGACGAGGTCGTCGGAATTGCCGATCTCGACGGCCTTCAGGCCGCTGGCGTCCTTGGCCTTGATGACGGCGATGTCGGAGCTCGGGTCGCTGCCCACGACCTCGGCGTCGTAGGTCTCGCCTTCGATGGTCACCTTGAGCGCGTCGGCGCCTTCGACCACATGGTAGTTCGTGATGATGTAGCCGTCGTCGGTCAGGACCACGCCGCTGCCCAGCGAGGACTGCGAGAGCGCGCCGGAATCGGACGAGCCGCCGCCGAAGCCGTACATGGTGCCGGCGGACTGGTTCGTGTACACGTCGATGGCGGCCACGGAGGGAAGCGCCTTCTCGGCCACGGTGGTGGCGAGCGTGGTGTCCTCGTCGGCGGCGTCGATCGTGCTGGAATTCGTCGAGCCCAGCTGCGTCGAGCTGCCGCCGCCGTCGCCGCTTCCGCCCGCACTGCCGCTCGCGGACTGCCAGATGGCGAACCCGCCGAGGCCGATGACGCAGGCGAGGGCGGCGCCGCAGAACGCGAGCAGGAAGGTGCGCAGCCCGTGCGACTTCTTCTGGACCGTCACGCCGCCCGCCGTGTGGGGCTGCTGGTAATACGGCTGCTGCCCGTAGGTCTGCTGGCCCGGCTGCGTCGCATGCTGGGCATGCTCGTCGGTCGGCGTCGGCGGCACAGGGCTGCCGCCGGGGTTGGTACCGTGCATATCGGTCATGTGGTTCACGCTCCTTGGAATCGCGATGGTCTATGATCGTCTTGCTTCTCGTAAATGATGTCGCCACTCTATCATGGGCGCCTCTGATCTGCGTCTCTTGCACTCAATTGTCACCTTCGCGTCATGGAATTACACCATTTGGTGTACGTGCGGGCAGGGACGCGTACACCCCCCGGTGCAGCGGCGGATGGTTTTACCGAGAAACCCCTCCTCGCGCGGCTGCGGCGGCGGTATCATAGGGACCGTCGTCGAGCCGTCGCAAGGAGCTTCCATGCCAGAACCTTCGCATCAGGGCACGGGCGGATCGCGGATCCAGGCGCTCTACGTGCGCGTCCTGCTCCGCCTGCTGCCGCTTCTCCTCTCGCTGTTCCGCCCTGTTTCCCGCAGGATCCAAGCGGAGATCGACTACCTGGCGCCGGGCTATTCGTTCATGGTGGCGGTGCGCGGCACGAACCTCTCGTGCGCATGCCGGCGCACGGCCTCCGGATCGTTCAAGCGAGTCGCCCCGGGCCGCATCGCGCGCGACGTCGAGCCCGGAAGCGGCCTGCCCGCCGCCGACGCGGATGCGGTGGCCATCGACTACGTCATCGAGTTCTGCTCGCTTGCCTATGCTTATCTCTGCTTCTCGGGCGGCATGACGCTCAAGGACGCGCTCGCCCAACGCGCGTTCTCCACGCGCGGCCCCAACGACACGGGCGTCGCGCTCACGTATATGTTCACGGCGCTGCTGAAGATGTTCTTCGGCTGGCGCACGGCGTACCGCCGCAGCCCGTCGGCGGCGACCGCGCAGAACTGACCCTCGTTCGAGAAAGGAACCCCGGTGAACGGCTTCGAATTCTGCTGCCCCACCAAGATCGTCTGCGGCGAGCACGCGCTCGACAAGCTGCCCGGCGAGCTGGAGGACCGCGGCGTGCAGCACCCGCTCGTCATGACCGACGCCGGCCTGGTTAAGGTGGGCGTGGCAGGCAAGCTCGCGAACGTGCTGGAGGCGGCGGGCATTGCGTACGACCTGTTCGACCAGGTGCCGCCCGACTCGTCGATGGACGTGGTGAACGAGGTGGGGCGGCTGTACGCGGCACGCGGCTGCGACGGGTTCGTGGCCCTTGGCGGCGGCTCGGTCATCGACACCACGAAGGGCGCCGCGGCGTCGCTTGCCTGCGAGGGCGTCGACTTCGCCACGCTGCAGGGATCGGAGATCCTGCATGCCGACCTGCCGCCATTCATCGCCGTGCCCACGACGGCAGGCACGGGAAGCGAAGTCACGCTCGTGGCCGTGGTGGCCGACACGAAGAAGCACGCCAAGCTGTCGTTCACCTCCTACAAGCTGGTTCCGCACGCCGCCATCCTGGATCCCGCGCTCACCGCGTCGCTGCCGCCGAAGCTCACGGCAACCACCGGCATGGACGCGCTCACGCATGCCATCGAGGCCTACACGTCCATCCAGAAGAACCCCGTGTCCGACGCCTTCGCCTGCAAAGCCATCGAGCTGATCGCGCAGAACCTGCCCATCGCCTGCCGCGACGGGGCGAACGTCGACGCGCGCACGAACCTGGCGCTCGGATCGCTTCTGGCGGGCGCGGCGTTCTCGAACGCCATGGTGGGCATCGTGCACGCCATCGGGCATTCACTGGGCGGGCTGTGCCACGTCCCGCACGGACAGGCCATGATGCTGCTGCTCCCCCACTGCGTGCGCTACAACCTCGACCGCGGCATCCATGCCGGCGTCTACGGCGAGCTGTTGGGCCATGCGGCCCCCGCCCGGGCGGCCGCGCTCGGCCCGCATGCCGACGCCGCCGCGCGCGACGAGGCGTTCGCCGAGCATCTGTTCTCGCTGAACGACCTCTACCACGACGCCTACGGCGTGCCGCTCAGGCTGTCCGATCTGGGGGTGGAGCGCGCGCAGCTGGAAGCGGTGGCCAAACAGGCCCGCTACGACGGCGCCGCCCTGTACAACGCAACCGAGGTCACCGTGGAGGACGCCCTGCGCATCCTCGAGGCAGCATACTAAGGAGCTTCCGCATGTCCATCCAGCCAACGTTCGAAAGCATCGCCGACGTCGAAGCGCAGGCGCAGAGGATGCGCGCCTACTTCCAAACGGGGGCCACCCTGCCCGTGGAACATCGGCGCCAAGCCCTCCGGCAGCTCAAGGCCTACCTGAAGGCGAACGAGGAGCGCGTGCTCGAAGCGCTCGCGGAAGATTTGGGGAAGGCACCGTTCGAAGGGTACGCCACCGAGCTTGGCATCGTCTACGACGAGATCAACCTCTGCCTCAAGCATCTGGGCCGCTGGGCGAAGCCGCGCCGCGTGCGCACGCCCATCGTGCACTTCCATTCCACGTCGAAGGTGTACGCGAGCCCCCTGGGCGTCGCGCTCGTCCTGTCGCCGTGGAACTACCCCGTGCAGCTCGCGCTCGTGCCCTTGGTTGACGCCATCGCCGCAGGCAACTGCGTGGCGCTCAAGCCCTCGCGCACCTCGATCGCCACGAGCAAGCTCTTGATGGAGATGACGGCGAGCCTGTTCCCGCCCGAGTTCGTGTGCGGGTTCCCTGGATCGGCGGAGATGAACGACTGGCTGCTGGACGTGCGTTGGGACAAGCTGTTCTTCACCGGAAGCCCCAGCGTCGGGCACCGCGTGATGCAGGCGGGCGCACGCTACCTGACGCGCGTCACGCTCGAGCTGGGAGGCAAGAGCCCCTGCATCGTCGACGAGACCGCCAACGTCAAGCGGGCCGCGCAGCGCATCGCCTGGGGCAAGGGCATCAACTCGGGCCAGACCTGCGTGGCGCCCGACTACTTCCTCGTGCACGAGCGCGTGGCGGACGAACTGGTCGCCCAGCTGGACGCATGCTTCCACCAGTACTACGGCGAGGACATCCTGTCCTGCGACGAATGGCCGCACATGATCAACCGGCGCCACTTCGACCGCGTGATGGGCCTTGTCGAGAACCGCAACCCCGATGCGACGGTCGCGTTCGGAGGGCGCGGCGACGCGGAGACGCTGCGCATCGAGCCGACGTGCCTTGTCGGCGTGACGCTGGACGACCCGGTCATGGGCGAGGAGATATTCGGGCCCGTGCTGCCCGTCATCACCTACCGCACGCTCGACGAAGCCTTCGCCGTGGTGCGCACGTTCGAGACGCCGCTGGCAACCTACGTGTTCTCCGACGACAAGGACGTGCAGCAGCGCGTGATCCGCGAGCTGCCCTTCGGCGGCGCCACCATCAACGACGTGGTGATCCACCTGGCGAACAACCACATGGGCTTCGGCGGCCTGGGCAACTCCGGCATGGGCTCCTACCACGGCAAGGCGGGCTTCGACTGCTTCACGCATTACAAGTCCACCCTCAAGAAGGGCACCTGGTTGGAGATGCCCATCCGCAACCCGCCCTTCGACGATGCGAAGATGAGGCTTTTGAAGATGCTGATGAAGTAGCGGCTTTGGGCGTCCTCGCTCGGGGGGGCATGCCGTACGGCACTCCTCACACACTTCGCGAAAGTTCGTCGTACCGCACGGCATGCCCCCCGAGCGAGGGTGGCGAGCTTTCCCATTGCAGCACAACCTGCTCAGCCGTTGCGGGAAGGGCGGGTTGCGGACTGTTCAGGATGAGGGGGATCAACCTGCGAACGGGGCGTGCGCTGCGCGCCCCGTTCGCGTTGCCCGGTCGCTATGCTCGCTCGATGGGCACTTGGATCTCGGTGAGCCAGTCGGCTTCGGGCGTGTTGCTCCATACGCCGTCGATGTAGCTTTCGCGCGGGGCGTCGGCCACGCGGTAGCCGTTCTTCTCCACCCAGTCCAGAGCGAAGGCGTAGGCCTGCGGCAGGTCGGCGTACGAGCCGCGGTGCATGACCGACGCCACCGTCACGGCGGGGATCTCGCGGAACACGATGCCGTCGGTTTCCACGCCGAACGAGGTCACGGCCTCGTTGTACTCGAGGCTGATGTCATGTTCCTTGTATTCGGCGTCCAAGTAGCTGATGAAGCAGTACTCGGGCACGGCGCACTGCAGGCCGGGGTTCGCAGCGGCCACCGCGCGGCCGATGGCGGGGATGACGTCGAAGTACGAATTGTAGTCGGGCACGGTGAGCTGCTTCGTGAACACGATGCAGCTGGGAATGTCCTTGACGGTTGCCTGGTAGTCCATGATGTGCTCCTTGTCCTCACGGTGCAGAATGAATGCGATGCGGGCGAGCTGCTCTTCGCGCTCGCGGAGCTCCCGGGCCACTTCGGCCTGGCGGCGCTCCAGCACGGGCCGGGGATCGGCGCCGTCCACGATGGCGACGACCTCGTCCACCGACAGCCCCGCCTGCCGCAGCGACTGGATGCGGTGCAGGTCGAACAGCTGGCTCGTGGTGTAGAGCCGGTACCCGGTCGCCCCGTCCACCGCAGCCGGGCGCAAGAGCCCGATGCGATCGTAGTAGTGCAGCGTCTTGACGGTGGTCTTTCCCATCTTCGAGAACTCTCCGATGTAGTACATGCGCACCTCCTTTCGCATCGCATTCAACAGCCTCCCGCACGGGGAGGGTCAAGGGGTTTTTCAAGATTGCGCCGCGACGCCATGCGGGCGAGGGCCCGGGGCGGCATCGCCCACACGCCTACGCCTCGTGCGCCTTTCGCAGGGCGGCGATCTCCTTGCCGTAGCCGTCGAGCGTGGGATTGGGCGTTTCCAGGTAGAACGGCAGGTCGCGCAGCTTCGGGTGGTTCGTCACGGCGGCCAGGGCCTCGAAGCCGATCTCGCCCTCGCCGATGCGGGCGTGGCGGTCCTTGTGCGAGCCGCGGGCGTTCATGCTGTCGT
>CAUEBO010000059.1 GCA_958454405.1 uncultured Eggerthellaceae bacterium
GGCAAGGCCCCCCGGATCCACGTCGGATCCGGGGGGCCTTGCTGCGTCTGGGGGGACAACCGGCCCCTCATTGGCCTGGTCCATGTTTATTCTGCGCTTGGATCGCTGTGCGGCACGGCAAAAGGTATACTGTCCATGAACAATATCTGCTTTTCCCACGTGGGATGGAGGAACGGTCTGGTGAGCGAGAAGACGCAGGGGGCGAAGGAGATCGCCGAGGAAGCGCTTGGCGACAAGGTCGTGTTCGAGCAGTTGGTAGAATCGCTGTCAGGATCATCCCGACGAGGCCGACAGAACGCTGCCGCCGCGCTTGCCACGCTTGCGAAGGACCATCCCGAACTGCTCGTGCCGCACGGCGGCGCGTTCGTAGACGCGCTCAACCGTCCCGAGGCGCAGACGCGCTGGGAGTGCCTCGACGTTCTGACGGCGCTCGTCGACTGCGATTCCCGCTTGTGCGACAAAGCGGTTCCCGGTGCGGAAACCGCTCTGTTCGACGAAGAGAGCGGGCCGGTTCGCTTGGCCGCCATGCGGTTCCTCTGCAAGCTGGGTGCAACGACCGAGAATCGTTCGGAAAAGACGTGGCCCCTCATCGACGAGGGCATTCAGTGCTACCATGGCGACCTCGAATTCCAGGACATGCTTGTGGCCGTCGTCGATTTTTCAGGGGGCAAGCTGGCTCCTGCCGTGAAGGACGAGCTGGCGGCGCGCATGGCCTTCGATGCTTCGAACGGCAAGGGAGCTCTGAAGCGGAGAGCCCAGCAGGTGCTCGACAACGTGCAGGGAAGCTAGCGCATCGTTTCCAAGCGGGCTTTCGGCCCGCTTTTCCGTTCTGGCGCTGAGCGGCGAGGCTCGGCGGGGTCGCAAGAGACAACACCTGAGGGAGTGAACATGGTTCAGCATACCGTGACGCTCATACCTGGCGACGGCATCGGCGTTGAGACGTCGGCGGCCATGAAGCGGGTTGTGGAAGCGAGCGGCGCCGATATCGCATGGGAGGTCGCAGAAGCGGGATCGGCCTGCGTGGAGACGCATGGCACGCCGCTGCCGGAGTCCACGATCGAGTCGGTCAGGCGCACGAAAGTGGCTATCAAGGGGCCTGTCGCCACGCCGGTGGGCACGGGGTTTCGAAGCGTGAACGTGGCGCTGAGAAGAGAGCTCGAGCTGTTCGCATGCCTGCGCCCGGTGCTGTCGATTCCCGGTGCCGGCGGCCGCTACGCTGGCGTGGACATGGTGGTGGTCCGCGAGAATTCCGAGGATCTGTACGCGGGCATCGAGCTCGAGGAGGGGTCGGAAGCTGCACGCGAGCTCATCGCTTTCTGCAAGGAGAAGGGCTTGGGCGCCATCCGCCCCGATTCCGGCATCTCCATCAAGCCCATCTCGGTGACGGCGTCGGAGCGCATCGTGCGCTATGCGTTCGAGCATGCGGTCAAGCACGGCCGCTCGAAGGTGACGGCGGCGCACAAAGCGAACATCATGAAGCATTCCGACGGCCTGTTCCTGCGCGCCGCACGCGATGTCGCGAAGGAATACGAGGGCCGGGTCGCCTACGATGAACGCATCATCGACGCGTTCTGCATGAACATGGTCATCGACCCTTCGCAGTTCGATGTCGTGGTGTTCCCGAACCTTTACGGGGACATCGCAAGCGATCTGGCGGCAGGCCTGGTGGGCGGCCTCGGCATTGCACCGGGTGCGAACATCGGCGAAGCGTGCGCGGTGTTCGAGGCCGTGCACGGCTCTGCGCCTGACATCGCAGGACAGGACAAGGCGAACCCGACGGCCGAGATACTCTCGGCAGCGATGATGCTCGATTACCTGGGCGAGCTGGAAGCGGCTGGGCGTATCCGCGAAGCCGTGCGGGCCGTGTACGCGGACGGAGCGTGCTTGACGGCCGACATCCGCAAGGCCACCGGCTCGTCTGCTCCTGCGGCGAGCTGCACGGAGTTCACCGACGCGCTCGTTGCGGCGCTCGGTCAGTTGAAGTAATCGTACGACCGGATAGATGAACAGAGGGGGACGTGCCCATGACGCAAGAGAGAAACCGCTTCGCCGCCGAACTGGACGTGAACGGAAAGACGTACCGCTACTATCCCGTTTCCGCCGTGCCCGGATCAGACGCGCTTCCGTATGCGCTCACGGTGCTGCTGGAGAACGTGCTGCGCAACGTGCGCGACGAGCAGGCGGCCGAAGAGCTGGCCGGGCGCATCGTGGCTGCGGGCAATGCGGGCGAAGTGGGCAGCGAGATTGAGTTCTCGCCGGCGCGCGTGCTGTTCCAGGACTTCACGGGCGTGCCGGTGTTCGTGGACTTCGCCGTCATGCGCGAGGCGTGCGCCTCCCTCGGCGGCGATCCGGCGAAGATCAACCCGCAGATTCCCTGCGACTTGGTGATCGACCACTCGGTCATCGCGGACGAGGCCGGTTGCGCGGGCGCCCTCGAGCGCAACATGGAGCTGGAGTTCTCGCGCAACAAGGAGCGCTACGATTTCTTGAAATGGTCGCAGCAGAGCTTCGACAACGTGCGCATCGTGCCGCCTGGGGCGGGCATCTGCCACCAGCTGAACATCGAGCAGTTCGCGCACGTGGTGATGACGTCGGACGACGCGGGGGTCGTGCGCGCGGACGGCGAGAGGCCCGTGGCGTACTTCGACACGCTCGTGGGCACCGACAGCCACACGCCCACGGCGAACGGCATCGGCGTGCTGGGCTGGGGCGTGGGTGGCATCGAGGCCGAGGCTGCGGCGCTCGGCCAGCCCATCACGACGCTCGTGCCGCGCGTGGTGGGCGTGCGCCTGACCGGCGAGCTGGCCGACGGCGTGTGCGCCATGGACGTGGCGCTGACGTTCGCGCAGGTGCTGCGCGCCAAGGGCGTGGTGGGGTGCTTCGTGGAGTGCTTCGGGCCGGGCCTGGACAGCCTGAACGCCACGCAGCGCACGTGCATCTCGAACATGACGCCGGAGTACGGCAGCACGTGCACGCTGTTCCCCGTGGACGACGCGACGCTCGCGTACCTGCGCTTGACCGGCCGCTCCGAAGAACAGGTGGCGCTCGTCGAGGCCTACGCGAAGGCCCAGGGGTTCTGGAACGACCCGGAGGCGCCGGCGCGCACGTACGCCGAGGTGATCGAGTTGGATCTGGGATCGGTGGAGCGCTCGCTGGCCGGGCCCTCGCGTCCGCACGACCGCATTCCGCTGACGGGCGCGCAGGAGCGATTCCGCGCGGTGTGCGACGAGCGCGGGCTCGATCGCGCGAAGAAGGTGGACGTGGAGCTGGCGGGCGCGACGCACGAGCTCACGCACGGCGCGCTGGCCATCGCGGCCGTGACGAGCTGCACGACGGCCACCGACCCGCGCATGATGCTGGCCTGCGGGCTCGTGGCCCAGAAGGCGGCCGCGGCGGGCCTCGCGCCCAAACCGTGGGTGAAGACCATCCTCGCGCCGGGCAGCAAGGCCACCGAGCTTCTGCTCGAACGCGCCGGGCTGTTGGACGGCTTGCGCCAACTGGGCTTCTACACATGCGGCTTCGGCTGCATGAGTTGCATCGGCAACTCGGGCCCCGTGGCCGACGAGCTGCACGCCGTGGCCGACGACATCGAGCTGGCGAGCGTTCTTTCCGGCAACCGCAACTTCGAGGGGCGCATCTCGCCCGACGTGTCGCAGAACTACCTGGCCGCGCCCGCCACGGTCATCGCCTATGCGCTGGCGGGCACGATGGACGTGGATCTGGAGCACGACGCGCTGGGGCGCCGCGCCGACGGCACGCCGGTCTATTTGGCCGACATGTGGCCGACCGACGCGGAGATCGACGCGCTCGTGGACGCGCAGGTGAGCCGCGAGCTGTACGAGGACGGCGCGCGCGGGCTGTACGACGGCGACGCGGCCTGGCAGGCGCTGGGAAGCGAGCCGAGCGACACGTTCGCGTGGGACGACGCCTCCACCTACGTGCGCCGCGCTCCGTACTTCGACGGCATGGAGCGCGAACCGTTTGCGCCAAAGCCCATCGAGGGCGCCCGCGCGCTCGCGCGGCTCGGAGACTTCATCACCACCGACCACATCTCGCCGGCCGGCTCTATCGCGGCCGACTCCCCGGCGGCGCGCTACCTTGAGGAGCGCGGCGTCGAGCCGGCCGACTTCAACACGTACGGCGCGCGCCGCGGCAACCACGAGGTGATGATGCGCGGCACCTTCGCCAACGTGAAGCTGCAGAACCTGCTGGCCGAGGGAAAGAAGGGCGGCTGGACGCGCGACTTCCTGGGAGGCGATGTGCGCCCGTTGTTCGAAGCCGCCATGGACTACGAGGCCGCCGGCGTGCCGCTCGTGGTGGTGGCCGGCAAGATGTACGGCAGCGGCTCGTCGCGCGACTGGGCGGCGAAGGGACCGGCGCTTCTGGGCATCCGCGCGGCGTTCGCGGAAAGCTTCGAGCGCATCCATCGCTCCAACCTCATCGGCATGGGCATCCTGCCGCTGCAGTTCGCTGAGGGAGAAAGCGCCGAGAGCCTGGGGCTGGACGGTTCGGAACGCTACACGGTGGGGCGGATCGACTTCTCGGCCGGACTGCCCGAGCCGCGCATGGTTGACGTGAAAGCCGAGCGGGCCGACGGCTCGACGGTGGCTTTCGAGGCGACGGTGCGCGTGGACACGCCCACGGAAGGGCGCTACTACGAGCATGGGGGCATCCTGCCTTTCGTCCTGCGCCAATTGATCTCGTAGACGAACCCATTTGTAAAGACAAGGTAACGAGGACGCCCGGTCACGAGGGGAGACCGGGCGTTTTGGTGTATAGTAGGTACTTTAATGTCAAGGAGAGATGAAAGGGATGCCGTGGCTAAGCAGACATCCGGATTCGACGCGCTGATCGATGCGCTCAAGCAGTCGGGCGTGAACATGGATGGTCGGTTCGACGCCGACCAGGAAGCTCCCGCCGGGGGGGCGGGGAACGGAGCAGGCGGCGGCTCGAAGCCTCCGCACGTGGACGTGCAGATGCAGTTCGGCGACTACATGGCCGCATGGGGCCGGAAGGCCATCATCATCCTGGCCATCGTCATCGTCCTCGTGGGACTTGCGGCATACTGGTGGTTCCATCCGCCCATCAACATCCACAGCACAGACACGTGGATGTTCCTCACCATCTTCATCCTGCTGCCGGCGTTTCTGGTGCTCGGATCCAAGTCGCGCGCGTACCGGACGGGCACGGACAAGGTCGAGCCGAACCAGGCAAAGGCGAAGGCGTTCAAATGGGCGACGCTCGTTCCGGTCGCCGTCGTTGCATTCGCGCTGCTGGGGGCGGTTGCCTCGCTGTCGCTTTTCCCTGGCAACGCTGAGAAGTACGCCACCGTGCTCGAGACGTCCACGGACGACTTCGCCAAGGACATCCAGGAGGTCAACTACTCCGAGATCCCGGTCATCGACCGCGATTCGGCGGTGCTTCTGGGCAACCGCGAGATGGGCTCCATCCCGGAATACGTCAGCCAGTTCGAGATATCGCCTCTGTACAGCCAGATCAACTATCAGGGCGGTCCTGTGCGCGTAAGCCCGCTGGGCTACGCCGACCTGTTCAAGTGGTTCACGAACCGCGAGGCGGGCATCCCCGGCTACGCGTTGGTGAACATGACGACGCAGGACGCCCAGATCGTGCGGCTCGACGACAATCCCATCCACTACTCCGAATCGGAGCCGCTGGTTCGCAACATCGACCGTCACGTGCAGCTGAGCTTCCCGTTCTACATGTTCGACCAGAAGTCGTTCGAGATCGACGATGAAGGCCATGCGTGGTGGATCTGCCCCGTGCAGTCGCGCACCATCGGCCTGTTCGGCGGCACCACCATCGAGCGCGTGGTCATGGTGGACGCGACGACGGGCGAGTGCACCGACTTGGCCATCGAGGACGTGCCGCAGTGGGTGGACCATGCGTATCCCACCGAGCTTCTGCTTGAGCAGTACAACTGGTCCGGCAAGTACAAGGACGGATGGCTGAACTCGTGGCTGGGCCAGTCGGGCGTGGTGCAGACGACGCCGGGCACCGACGGCAACCTGGGCTACAACTACATCGCCAAAGACGACGACGTGTGGGTGTACACGGGCGTGACTTCGGCCACGGCGGACAACTCCATCGTCGGGTTCGTGCTGGTGAACCAGCGCACCGCTGAGTCGCATTTCTACTCGGTGGCGGGCGCGACGGAGGACTCGGCCATGCAATCGGCTGAGGGCCAGGTGCAGAACCTGCGCTACCAGGCAACGTTCCCGCTGCTCATCAACGTGGCCGGCCAGCCGACGTACTTCATGGCCCTCAAGGACAACGCCGGGCTGGTGAAGCAGTTCGCCATGCTGGACATCCAGCGCTACCAGAACGTGGCGGTGGGCAACACGGTGGAGGAGACGCAGAAGTCCTACCTGGCGCTGCTGGCCACGAACGGCGTGGTGTCGGGCGACGTCGAATCGGTGAATGCGCTTGAGGCCAAGGGCGTGATCAGCCATATCGCGACTGCGGTCATCGATGGCAACACCCACTTCTACCTGAAGCTGGAAGGCGGGGACGCCGTGTACGACTTCGCCCTGCCGAGCATGCTGGAAATCGTCGGCTACAAGGAAGGCGATTCGATTGCCTTCACGTACGTCGAGGGTTCCCCGCTGAACGTGGCGGACACCATCGAGGGATCGTCTGCCAGCGGCGGTGCCGCCGCTGCCGACCAGACGGCCGACGAAGCGGATGACACCGCCGACGCGCAAGGCAACGCGGCCTAACCGCATTCGTTCGAGCGCTTGCGACATCGAGGAGCCCCGCATGGTCGGGGCTCCTTTGCGCGTCGGCGGGTTTTTTCGGTGCAGCGGTTGACAAGCGCTGTGTGCGTGGCAAAATGGAACAGCTGCTTGAACGAGCAGCATGCACGTACCGATTGTTCCGCTGCCCAAGACAGCAGGCACCGAAAGGTTTAATCGCAGATGATGCGGCCCGCCGAGGTGGTCATGATAAGCTTCGCGCTTTGACGACCCCTGCTGTCGTGAGACGGCGGGGGTCGTTTCCTTTTCTCAAGGCGGCGATCCCACCCGACACGGGGCGGAACCCGAGCTTGAGAAGAAGGAGGTGTACTACATGCCCAATACTCAGAATCAGGAGACGCTCGCCAAGATCAAGGAAGATCTTTCCGGCGTGACCGCGATGTGGGTCGTGGACTACCGCGGCCTGACGGTGAAGGACATCCAGGCTCTGCGCAACAGCATCCGCGAAGCCGATGCCGGCATGAAGGTGTACAAGAACACGCTCATGCATATCGCGCTCGACGAGCTTGAACTGCCGAACATGGACAGCGTGCTGACCGGTCCGTCCGCGTTCGTGTTCGCCGGCGAGGATCCGGTCGCATCCGCGAAAGCCCTCAAGGATTTCGCGAAAGGCAACGAGAACCTCGTCATCAAGGGCGGCATGATGGACGGCGCGTTCGTCGATGCGGCTCAGGTCGAGGCCATCGCCTCGCTGCCGTCGCGCGAAGAGCTCATCGCCAAGCTGCTCGGCACGATTTCCAACCCGCTGGTCAAGACCGTGCGCGTGCTCAACGGCCCGATGGAGGCGTTCGCACGTTGCGTGTCCGCGATCGCCGACCAGAAGAACGCCGCGTAAACCGCGCGGCGTGAAGCGCGCCGCTTGACGGCGCGTTCAGAAGAAAACGACGCGGGCCGAGCGCCCGCACCGAACGAAGAAAGAGGAAACTGACATGGCTGTTTCTCGTGAAGAGATCATCGAAGCTTTGAAGGAAATGCCCGCCCTGGAGCTGTCCGAGCTCGTGAAGGAGCTTGAGGAAGTCTTCGGCGTGTCCGCCGCTGCCCCCGTGGCCGTGGCCGCCGCTCCGGCTGCCGACGCCGGCGCCGCCGCCGAGGAGAAGTCCGACTTCGACGTCGTGCTCGAGGGCTTCGGCGACAACAAGATCGCCGTCATCAAGGTCGTTCGCGAGATCACGGGCCTGGGCCTGAAGGAGGCCAAGGAGGCCGTCGAGGGTGCGCCGAAGGCCATCCAGGAAGGCGTCGCCAAGGACAAGGCCGAGGAGATCAAGGCCAAGCTCGAAGAGGCTGGCGCGGCTGTCACCCTCAAGTAACGAGGTTGTGCCGTTCTACGAACGGCGCAACGGCTTGACGCTGCGAGGCCCCCAGGCACCCGACCTCGCCCTTTATGCGCTTCCCCTTGCGTGCGAAGCACGCGCGGCCGCGCAGCGGGGCGATCTCGGGCACCTGGGGGCCTCTCGCTGTCTTGCTGCGCAACCTGTGCGGCTGGTATGCGGCCTTTGGCCGCATGGGCGGAACGCTTCGCTCCCGCCCGATCAGCCGGGGCGGGGCTGCATCAAAAGGACCAGCGAGGCACGCCTGTGCCGGTCGAGCCGTAGGGCAAGGGCTCTGCCCTTGCCGTCGACCTGTGGAGACGTTGCTGGCTGAGCGGCAAGGGCAGAGCCCTTGCCCTACAAGAACGTCGAAATGCGACTTTTGATACAGCCCCGTCGCCGCGCTCGCTTGCCCCGCCGCCGCGGGCGATCTTGCATGGCGAACGGGACGCTGACGGAATGGCAACGGTTCGCATGTGCGTTCCAAGGCGTAGGTATAGTGTACGAATCGATGGACGATTGCGCTTGGGCGCAGACGACCGAATGGGAGAGCGCCATGCAGACGGGGTACTTCAATGCGGCTTGGCAGGATATCAAGAACTCGCCGGGATGGTTCGGCAAGCTGGTGCTGCTGGCGCTCGTGTCGCTCATCCCCGTGTTCGGATGGATCGTGCTGTACGGCTACCTGTACGGATGGGCGCGCGACATCGCCTGGGGCGTGCATGCGCCCATGCCCGCGCGCATCCTCGGCAACGAGGACGGCAAGCTGTACAGCCGCGGCTTCTTCGCGCTCGTCATCTCAATGGTGTGCGCTTTCGTTCCCAGCATCATCGCGGGCATCGGCAGCGCGGTGCTCGGCGTGGGCTTGTTCGGTTTCGGCTCCTCGTTGTACGGCGGTTCGGGCTGGATGCATCTGGGCCTGGCGTCGGCGCTGATGGGAATGCTGTTCTCGTTCGCTTCGCTCGCCCTTGCGGTCCTGGTCACCTTCTTCGAGCAGGTCGGCACCATGCGCATGAGCATCTACGGCCGCCTGTCCGCCGGATTCCAGCTGGGCAGGATCTGGGCGATGATCCGCCATGATTTCGGCGGATTGCTGCGCATCCTGGGCATGGCCGTCTTGCTTGGAATGGCCATGGCCGTCGTCGTTTCCGTCTTCATGCTCGGCGCGATACTCGTGGGCATGGCAGTCGGATTCGCCGCAGCGGGCGCCGGCGTCGGCCACGTCGATGCGGCCATGGCGGGCCTGGCGATTGTCATCGTCATCGTCGTGATCGCCGTCTCGGTGCTGGCCGTCATCGCGCTTGGTGCGATGTCGGTATTCTCCTATGCGATGATCATACGCGCGCTCGGCTACTGGACGCGCCAGTTCAATGTGCCGGCTTGGCGAGGGCAGGACGATCCGATGCCGTTCGAGCTTGCCCGAGGCGCCTATCCGGGAGGCGCGCAGCCGCCCTTCTGATGCCGTGGCCCTCGGTGCGAAGCCGATGCCCGATCCCGTCCGCTTTCGATGCCCGGCGCTTCTGCGCCGGGCATCGTCGCGTCAGGAGAAAAGGGAGTCTTGCCGGCCGTGAAGCAGCAAGGAGCGTTGCGGGCCTTCGGTTACCGTGTCATCGGGGCCGATGCTGCTGTCGAGCAGCGGCGACGCGGGATCGTGCCGGCGGAAGTTCTCGAGCGACTTCGCGGCGTTCTCGTTTGCGTAGCAGTAGAGACAGCCGTTCGGACAGGTGTCGTAGGCTCCGATGTCGCGGCTCTCGAAGCAGAGACAGCCGGGTTTCACGCCCTTGTGCTTCAGCGACCGGAACTGGCAGTTGTTGGCGCGCCCGAGCGTGGCGAGGGTCGCGCACCCTGCACGTTCGATGCCGAACGAGCGGTAGTCGCCCGTTTGGCAGCAGGCCTGCAGGACCAGCCCGCGCGCCGATGCCGCCTCTCCGAGCTTCCGCGCGACGAGGGACCTTTTTTCTCGATTGAGCAAGATGAATCCTGGCAAGGATTTCTTGAGCTTGTCGTACTGCTCGAC
Organism: uncultured Eggerthellaceae bacterium; assembly: GCA_958454405.1. GTDB lineage: Bacteria > Actinomycetota > Coriobacteriia > Coriobacteriales > Eggerthellaceae > Enteroscipio. The sequence continues at coordinate 10,098 of CAUEBO010000059.1, forward strand.
GAAGCTGAAGACGCAGCGGTCGACGTGCCCGACGACGCGGGCCGCTATGCGGTCGAAGGTTTCGGCGTGCACGTCGGGGGAGTAGTCGTCCGTCAGCAGCACGGGGTCGTATCGCCATACGACGCGTTGGGGGCCGACGATGCGGGAAAGCTCGAGCAGCGTGTCGATGCTTTCGTCGATGCCGGGTATGTTCGGTTCGATGTCGGTTCCGTAGGCGGTGATCGTGTAGAAGCAGTACACGCCGTAACGGTCGGCGATGTCGGCCATGTGCGGCAGGATGGGCCGGTAGTTCTTGGAGCAGAAAACGATGCAGTCGACCACCGAGGGATCCAGCTGGCACCGGGACACCTTGTGCGGGAACAACGGGTTCCGCACGCAGGCTGATCCTTCGTCGAGCCTGTTCAGAAGCCACTCGGTGTAGTGGTTGACGATATCGGTCCTTCCCCCAACGTTGACGATCATGGGGCACCTCCCCCTTCGAATCGCACCGCTGCGCCCGACGGCGGGTGCAGGCGCATGCGCCGAAACCGGCGTGCCGTCGATGCGTGACTTGCGGGCTTATAAAAAGAAACACCTGTTCGATGTGTCAAGTATAGTGGACACCTGCATGCCCCGTAAAGCATGAGCGGAGCGCGCCGTATTCGCGCAGGGGGGGGTGGAAGGCGGTGGACGCATGCGGACCTGCCGTCCTTTGGGAGGAGGGAGCGGATGCGCCGGCGCCGTTTTCCGGAATGCCGGAATAGACGGCCTGAAAAGCGATGGAGCCGCCGAAAGGCGGCTCCATCAGGGGAGGGGATGAAGGCCGGCCGGACGGGGATCGAAGCCCCTGCCCGGCCGCGCGATCGTTCGTTTTACGCGGTTTCGGAGATGACCTTGCCCTGCGCGAGCGCTTCGCCCACCAGCTGGCCGAACGTGACGCAGCGCCCGTGGCTGACGCCGGGGCAGTGCACGGGGTAGTCCTTGCCGAAGAAGTCGCCCTGCACGTTGCCGATGGCGAACAGGCCGGCGATCGGCTCGTCCTCCGCCGTGAGCACCTGGGAATCGGCGTTCACATGGAGGCCGAACGGGATGGTGAGCGTGCTGCACACGTTCTTCGTCGCGTAGAACGGGGCGGTCTTGACCGGCGCGAGGAACTGCTCGGGCACGCCGAAGTCCACGTCCTCGCCGGCGTCGGCCATGCTGTTGTAGCGCTCCACCGTGGCCTTGAACGTGTCGGCGGGGATGTCGAGCTGCTCGGCAAGTTCGTCGAGCGTGTCGGCTTTGATGAGCATGCCGTTGCCAAGCCACTTCTCCATGACGGCGTCCAGGCCGTCGGTGAAGCGGTCGAAGCGCTCGGGCTGCTGCTTCATGAGGTACGTCTCGTAGTCGCTGTCGAAGATGGACCATGCGGCGTTGCCCGGCGTGTTCATGCGGGCGTTCGTGAGCATGGGCTCGAAGGGCATCTCGGCGCCGTAGCGCTCGCCATTCTTGTTCACGGCCAGCCAGGACATGATGAACGACGTGAGGTTGAACTCAAGCGTATCGAGCGTGAACTGGTGGATCATCGGAGCGGCCGGGCTCTTGGAGATGGCCGCGCCGGCCCAGGACCCCATGAGCAGGCCGTCGCCGTTGTTGAAGCCGGCGGGAGCGTACACGTTGGCGTCGGAGCGGTTCGAGATGGGGCAGAACGCGTCCACCATCTCCTGGTTGCCGCCGATGTCGCCCGTGGCCAGGATGACGCCCTTCGAAGCGTTGTACTGCACGTGCTTGCCGTCCTTCGTGGTGGCGATGATGCCCGTGATGCCGCTTGCCGCATCGCCCACCAGCTGCTCGGCCCGCGCTTCGAACACGAACTCGGCGCCGTTTTCGGTGGCGGAGTTGTACACCAGCTCGCCCAGCGTCACGTTGACCGGCTGGCCGTCGTCGCGCGCATCGTACTTCTCGCCGCCGCGCACGAACGACACGGCGTCGGGGTAGACGCGCCAGCGCTCGGGCAGCGTGGACCAGTTGCCGTATTTCGCCGTGCCGGAAAGCGCATGCACCATGCTGACGCCGTTGGCTTCGCCGAGTTCCTGGATGTAGTCGAACACCTTGCCCGAGCGAGAGGCCCACACGTAGATGAGGTCGTAGTTCGTGGTCTGGTTCGACGCCTGGTGCAGGAAGCGGGCTGCGACGCGCGGGTCGAGGTCGAAGCCGTTCTCCTTGTGGAACTTGCTGCCGATGTGGCCCACGTCCACGCCGCGGATGGAGATGCCGGTGTTGCGTTCGATGACGATCGTCTTGGCGCCGTTGCGGGCGGCCGCCTCGGCGGCGTTCACGCCTGCGAGGCCCGCGCCCACGATGACCACGTCGTAATCCTGCGTCTCGGCGACGTCGCTGATGGGCTCGGGTGCGATTTCCCACGTGTGCTTGCCGGAGGCCTCGGCGGTCGCGGACGAGCCGGACGAGCCGGACGTCTCGGCGGGGCTGCATGCCGGAAGCGCGACGGCTGCGGCTGCAGCCGCGCCCGTTGCCAGCGCGCCCTTCAGAAAGCTTCTGCGATTGATATCCATAGGATATCCCCTTCCCTTGTCTCCCTTCCCGTGCCGTCCGGCACGGATGCGCAGATTCCCTTCTGCGCAACGCCCATCGTGAAGGGAGGCCGGTCCGGGCGCAACGCGCGAATGACCGTATTTCGGAATATCAGGCGACTCCGGTGAGATCGCCCTCGGGATCACGCGATTCGGGTGATGTGCTTGAGGAAGGGGAAAACGCCTGGTCAATGAACTCTTGGCGGCCATGGACGTCGGCCTTTTGGTAGATGTGGCGCACATGCGTGCCCACGGTGTTCTCGGAGATGCTCAGGCGCTCCGCTATCCAGGGCTGCGTGCGCCCATTGGCCAGAAGCGCCCCGATCTCGCGCTCCCGCACGGTCAGGCCTATGGCGTCGAACCAGGCTTCCAGCCGCTCGTTCTGGCCCGCGCCGTCATCGGCCGATCCCTCCGCCGCCAAGGCGGACGGCCTGCCCGAGAGCATCCACATATCCTCGCTGCTCAGCGTGAGCACCGCCGCGATGACCACGAGATAGCCCACCACGGTGGTTTCGGCCGACACGAATTCGCCCACGTGCTCGTTCGTGCCGACGAGGGCGATGCCCACGGCGAACCCGACGACGGTGCACAGCACCGACAGCAGCCGCATCACGGCGATGGTCTTCAGGGGGTCGCGCGACTGCGCGTGGGCTATCTGCGAGAATGCCACCCAAATGAGGAGGTCGAATGTGGTGTAGCCGCCGATGATGACGGCGCCCGATATCCAGAACAGCTCGGTGCCGAACAGGAAGGGCATCATCATGAAGCCGGCGATCATGGCCAGAAGGCCGACGCGGTAGACGGTGCTGACGTGGTGGCTCGCCGCGACGACGATGGCGAACATGAGCACCGCGACCACGCCCCGCGCCATTTGGATGAGGATCCCGTATCCGGCGCTGTCGCCTCCTACGGCCGAGAACGAGACGAGGTGCTGCAGGTAGCCGAAGCCGACCATCACGAGCATGACCGCGCACAGCAGCGTCAAGGAGATGCCCAGGTGGGTTTTCAGATGGGCCCGGATGCCGCGCCGGGCGGGCGCGGGGCTTTCGGCGCTGCGCCGGTAGGTGCGCTGATCGGGCGCGATCGTCGTGAAGATGAAGCCGGTGGCCAGCGGGAGCAGCGAGAAGAACACGGCTGCCGCCTCGGGGATCATGAACAGGATGGGGGTGTCGATGACGACGGCGCACGCGAACCCTCCTGCGACGTAGGGCGCGGCGCTGCGCGCGCCGTCGCGGCAGTACGCGCCGCCCCATGCCAGCTCGTAGGCGGCCATGAACACGCCGCCGCATGCGCCGCCGACGAGCAGCGCCGCCCAGCTTGCGTTGGCTCCGGCGAGCAGGAACAGGAGGGATCCCATCGTGCCCAGGCAGGCGACCGCCAGGGGAAACCTCCGCTCTCCGAGCAGTTTGCCGAACGGCGCGGGCGTGCGCAGCGCGAAGGCGAATCCGATCGCGCTCACGCCGAACACGGACACGACGGCCACTTCGGCCATGAGTCCGTGGGAGTCCGGCCGAACGAAAAACATGCTCATGAACATGGCGTCGAGCCATGCCCAGAAAAACGCCGAGCCCACGATGATCTTGACGCCGTCCGTGCCGTGCAGCCGCTCCAGCAGTTTCATGTCGTCCCTTCCCCTCCAAGCAGAAGATTATATCAGTAAAAAGGAGATCATTAGCCGCCATGTTGGCGGGATCCCGATCGGTCTGCGCAAGGACCGCTCCGCCAGGGCATCGGCGCCGGGTTCCGGCCGCCGCGCTGCAGGGCAACGGTTCTCCGCGTTCCCCGTTGAACATCTTGACAAATCATAGAAAATTAGTAGGATTTAAAACGATACGTAACGGGAAGCGCTGCGGGCCGTTTGTCCGCGGCGCGAGCGGACGAGGAAGAAGGGAATCATGGCGGTGCACAAGAACATGGCGGAGCTCGTGGGCTCCACGCCGCTCGTCGAGTTGACGAACTACGAGCGGAACCACGGCCTGGAGGCCGCTGTCGTCGGGAAGGTGGAGGCGTTCAATCCCGCAGGGTCGGTGAAGGACCGCATCGCCAGGGCCATGCTCGACGCCGCCGAGGCCGACGGGCGCATCGACCGCGACACGGTGCTCGTCGAGCCAACATCTGGCAACACCGGCATCGGCTTGGCGGCTCTGGCCGCCGCCCGCGGCATGCGGCTGATCCTCACCATGCCCGACACGATGTCGGTGGAGCGGCGCAACCTCATGCGCGCCTACGGGGCCGAGCTCGTGCTGACCGACGGCTCGAAGGGCATGAAGGGCGCCATAGAGCGTGCGAACGAGCTTGCCAAGGAGATTCCCAACTCGTTCATCCCGGGGCAGTTCGCCAATCCGGCGAACCCCGCCGTGCACGAGGCCACCACGGGACCGGAGATTTGGAGGGATACGGAAGGCGCGGTGGACGTCCTGGTGGCGGGCGTGGGCACGGGCGGCACCGTGAGCGGCGCGGGCGCCTATCTGAAGCGGATGAACCCCGGCATCAAGGTGGTGGCCGTCGAGCCGGCTGCGTCGCCGGTGCTCTCGGAGGGCCGGGCGGGCGCGCACAAGATCCAGGGCATCGGCGCGGGATTCGTGCCCGATACGCTGGACACGGGCGTGTACGACGAGGTAATAACCGTGTCGAACGAGGAGGCGTTCGCGGTCGGCCGCGAACTTGCGGCAAAGGAAGGCCTGCTCGTGGGCATTTCGTCGGGGGCGGCCGTGGCGGCGGCGACGCGCGTGGCGCAGCGGCCCGAAAACAAGGGCAAGACCATCGTCGCCATCCTTCCAGACACTGGCGAGCGCTACTTGTCAACCGCCATGTTCGACTTCGAATAGCCGGCCTCCTGCACCTCCCTGCCCGGTTCCCGTCGGAAGCGCGGGCGGAGCGCCCCGGACGGGCACCCGGCGCGGCGCCCACGCCCCCCG
>CAUEBO010000060.1 GCA_958454405.1 uncultured Eggerthellaceae bacterium
GCCACGGCGCGCGTCATGCGCCATGCGGGCTACGACGTGTTCGAGGAGTTCTACATCAACGACGCCGGCACCCAGATGGACAACTTCGGCGAGTCGGTGGCCGTGCGCTATCAGCAGCTGCTGGGCCGCGACGTGGAGATGCCCGAGGCGTGCTACGCCGGCTCCTACGTGAAGGACATCGCGCAGACCATCATCGACGAGGACGGCGACAAGTGGCTCGACGCCGACCCGAAGGAGCGCATGGAGAACTTCCGCGAGCGCGCCTACGCCTACGAGCTGGCCGAGCAGCATCGCGTGACCGAGCGCTTCGGCACCACGTTCGAGTGCTGGTTCAGCGAGCGCTCGCTCTACGTGCCCGACGAGACGGGCAAGAGCGCGGTCGACCGCAGCCTCGAGGCCATGGACGAGAAGGGCTACATCTACGTCAAGGACGGCGCCACCTGGTTCAAGTCGAGCGCGTTCGACGACGAGAAGGACCGCGTGCTCATCAAGGCCAACGGCGAGATGACGTACTTCATGAGCGACGTGGCGTACCACTACAACAAGATGGAGCGCGGCTTCGACCACCTCATCAACATCTGGGGCGCCGACCACCACGGCTACATCGCCCGCTGCGAGGCCATGCTGGCCGCCTGGGGCTGGCCCGGCGCGCTGGAGATCATGCTCGGCCAGCTGGTGAACCTGTTCCGCGACGGCGAGGCCGTGCGCATGTCCAAGCGCACGGGCGAGATGATCACGTTCGAGGAGCTCATCGACGAGGTGGGCGTGGACGCCACGCGCTACCTCATGCTGGCGAAGTCCTCCGACCAGCCCATCGACTTCGACATCGAGGTGGCGAAGAAGAAGGATGCGTCGAACCCGGTGTACTACGTGCAGTACGCGCACGCCCGCATCTGCTCCATCCTGCGCAAAGCGGCCGATCCTGCTGACGCCGCGGCCGCCGAGGCCGGCGACATGTCCATGGACGAGCTGGCCGCGAAGGTGATCCCGGCGAACGTCGACCTGAGCCCGCTCGCGCACGAGTCCGAGCTCGCCCTCATGTGCAAGATGGACGACTTCGGCCCGCTCGTGGCCCAGGCCGCCCGCGACCGCGCCGCGTTCCGCCTGACGCACTACGCGCAGGACCTGGCGTCGCTGTTCCACTCGTTCTACACGAACTGCCACGTCATCGGCGAGGAGGAGAGCGTGAAGAACGCGCGTCTGGCGCTTGTGGATGCCACCCGCATCGTCCTTGCCAAAACGCTGGACCTGCTGGGCGTGAGCGCTCCGGCCAAGATGTAGCTTTCGGTTCCGGTGGCTTGCCAGCCACCGGAACTGCTCGACGCTGAGAGGCCCCGTGATCGTCCAGCTGCTCGCTCCAAGCTTTCGTCGTGTACCGAAGTACGCGTCCTCAAGCTTTCACGGCATCTGAACGATCACGGGGCCTCTCGCTGTCTTACTGCGCCACCGGGAACTGCGTGCATCCCTTTCCCGTCCCGGGCAGGCAAATAGAGCCAGATCGCTCGAAGGGCGGCAGTTAGGCCGGGCGACGCTTTCAACGAAGGCCGCCCGGCTCGATGCCGGGCGGCCTTCGCATCGGCCCCAGGACATGTGAGGATCGCCGGGCGGGGGCGGGGTTCGCGGGGTTTTGCGGAGCGCGCTGTCGCTCGAGCGGGCGCATCCAAAAGCCAAGCCCCGGATCGCCGATCAAAGATGTTGGGATATCCTGAACCATGCGTCGGCCCATTCCGCTTGGCTCCAAGCGCCTGCTCGAGCGACAGCCGGTTGCGCGCAGCCTTCCCCGCGAATCCCGCCCCCGCCCGGCCGTTCAGACGATCCTACACGTTGTCTTCCAAATCCATTTGCATGAGGTTCACGTTCTCGCGCATCCGCTTGGCCTCCGCGCGGCCCAAATCGCCTTCCTCGTAGCGCGATTGGATCTGCTCCAGCTCAAGCTGCAGTCCCAGGCGCTCTATCTCCACGGCCTTGTCGGCCGTCCGCGTGAAGGCCGTGATGGACGGGTTCGCGCTGCGCAGCAGGCTGGCGGTGCGCTGGTACTCCATCACGAGCGCGCTCACGTTCTCGGCGGGTTCGTCGCACTCGGGCGAGGTGAGCATGGCCTGCAGCTTTCCGATGACGTACTCGGCCACTTCCAGCTGCAGCTCGCGGATAGCTTGGGTCCGGTCGGTGAGGGAGACGCCCGGCAGGCCGCTGAGAATCCGGTGCCAGCTCGACCGAAGGAGCACGCGCAGCCGATGGAGGGCGCGCCGCAGCGAGGAGCGGCCCGCATGGTGCTCGATCAGGTTCTCGGCGTACGAGAGGCGCCCGAGGTACTGGTAGCCCGTCAGCGGGTTGATCTTCTCGTCCTCGATGAGGCCGAGCACGTAGTCCTGCTCCCAGCCGATCGCCTTGAGGCGCAACCCGGTGATGGGCTCGTCCTCTATGTCGTGATGGTCCTTGATGCGGGCGATGCGCTCGTTGTAGGAGTGGATGACGGTTTGCGTGGCCGCGCGGTTCTCGATGGTCTGGCGCGCGGCCAGCTCCTCGATGACGCTGCGCAGGATCTCGAGCCTCACCTGGGTTTCGTCGCAGCGCTCGTCTTCCTCGGCCAGCTCTTTCTTCGGCGCGAGCAGCGGCACGATGAACGTGGCGATGAGCAGCGTGACCACGATGACCCCGCATGCGAGGAAGATGATGAGATCGCGCTGGGGGAAGCGGACGATCGCGAACGGGTCGGTGTAGGTGATGGTGTAGGGGATGGTGAGCACCACCGCCAGCGTGATGGTGCCTTTCGGCCCGCCGAGCGTCATGACCAGCCACGAGCGCAGGCTCGCGCGCCAGCTCGAACGGTCTTCCTGCGCAAGCTTGCGGTTGCGCAGGCGGTCCATGGCGAAGATCCAGACGAAGCGCACGACGAGCGATATGAGCACGATGAGCAGCACGTAGCCGATGAGCACGCCGTTGTTGATGCTCACGTCGTCCCACGATTGCTGCATGACGCGGGGCAGCTGGGTGCCGAGGAGCACGAACACGAAGCCGTTCAGCGCGAACGAGACGACGCGCCAGACGCTCGACGAGACGATGTTCATCCGCGAGATCGACGGGCTCATCGCGCGCGGCGAGACGACGTTCAGGATGCCCGCCGCGACGACGGCGATGATGCCGCTCGTGCCGAAGGAGTTCGCCACCAGGTACACGATGAACGGGACGAACAGTTCGAACAGCACATGGAACGTCGTGTTCTCGAGCCCCCAGGAGCGCACGCGCCGCACGAAGAAGTTGCCCAGGTAGCCCAAGACCACGCCGATCAGGATGCCCCCGAGAAAGCTCATCACGAAGTTGACCGAAGCGTTCAGGAGCGAGAAGGTGCCGGTGGTGACGGCGGCCAGGGCGAACTGGAACGACACGATGCCCGACGCGTCGTTGAGGATGGACTCCGCTTCAAGGATGCTCTTGTCACGCGGCGCGATGTTCGTGCCTTTGGGCATCGACGCGACGGCCACGGCGTCGGTGGGCCCCAGGGCGGCGCCGAGCGCGAAAGCGGCGGCCAGGGGGATCGACGGTTCCAGCCAGTGCACCGAGAAGCCCACGATGAGCGCAGTGACCAGCACGAGGCCGATGGCGAGCGAGAGGACGGGCCCCTTGTTCTCCCAGAGCGCCTTCTTGTCCATGTTCTTGGCCTCGTCGAACAGAAGCGGCGCGATGAACAGCACGAGGAACAGGTTGGGGTCGAGGCTGATCTGGATTTGGGACGGCGCGAACAGCGCGATGAGCAAGCCGAGGCCGATCTGGATGAGCGGGGAAGACATCTTCGGGACGAGCTGGTCGATGACGGAGGACAGCAGGATCGCAGCCAACATGAGCAAGGCGAGCACGAGCGCTTCCACGTGGGCGTACCTCCTTGGTTTTCCGACCGATCGTCTCCTCCATTGTAACCGACAACGTCTGCGGCGCCATAAAAAACAGACGGGAGTTGAGAAGCGGAAACGAAGGCCCCACCGTCGGGCTGCGATCGCCGGGCGAGGAGCCCGTTCCCGCCCGGCGCCGCACTCGTGAAAGGGGAGGCTCGAACGGCGGGTCAGGCGGAGCGGAGCAGCGCGATGCTCGTTTTGATGTAGAGCGTGTAGGCCACGGCGGCCGTCGAGGCGAGGACGAGATCGCGCTCGAAGTCGCCTTCGTTCGTCCCGTCGACGAGGCCGCGCGGGCTCGTCGGCTCCGGCGAGAACAGGGCGCGCAAGGCGGCTTCCAGCGCATCGCAGAAATAATCGTAGGCCACGTGGGTGTCGAAGCTGGCTATTTGCGCGCGGATGAGGCGGTCGATCTCGGAGATGGAAAAGGTCTGCTTGAGCGTACTGATGACCACGAGGTAGGCGACATGCGCGCGCGTGTAGCGCTTTCCCGAAGTTGCGGGCAGAACGCCCTGCTTCACGTAGTTGTTCACCATCGAGCGCGTGAGTATCTTCTCGTCGGGACCGTAGAGCGGAGACATGGCTTCCTCCAGCAGCCCCACGAGCTGGTCCATGTACAGGTCGATGCGTGGGATCTCGTCGAAGCGGGGAAGGTGCAGGGAAGCGAGCTCCCGAGCCCGCGTCGATGCGCTCACGTCGTCCATCTTGCTGCGCCCTCCGAATCCGTCCGGCCGTGTCTTTGCACGATCATACACAAGGGAGAGGTTTGTGCGTCGATTTCAACAAACCCTTGACATAATTACCAACAGTTTATAATTTGGTTTTAAATACGAGGTGATCTCGTGATTGAAAACGAAAGCAGGACCATGGACTCCAACCGCATCGCACTCATCGTGGATTCGTGCACCGACGTGCCCCCGGCCGACATCGAACGCTATGGCATGTACGTCGTGCCCTTGCAGGTGAACTACGCGCACGAAAGCTTCCTCGACAAGGTGACCATAACGCCGCAGCAGGTGTACGACCGATTCTCGGAAGAGGTTCCCTCGACGTCCACTCCCACGCCCGCCGTCGCCCGCGAAGTGCTTGACCGCGTGGTCGCCGACGGGTATCGCGAGGCCGTCATCGTGACCATTTCCAGCGGCCTGTCGGCCACCTACGATCTCATGCGCTCCGAGGCGGCGGGAACCGCGGGCCTTTCCTGCGAGGTGGTGGACACGAAAAACATCGGCATGGGAGCCGGGCTCGTCGCGCTCGCCATCGCGCGCATGGTGGGCGACGGGGCATCGCTCGACGACGTGCGGAGGGCCGCTGCCGGCATCGTGGAGAACACGAAGGTGTTCTTCTGCGTCGACACGCTGGAATACCTGCACAAGGGCGGGCGCATCGGCAACGTGACGTACGCGGTGGGGAGCGTGCTGGACATGCGCCCCGTCATCAGCTGCAACGAGCAGGGCGTCTACTATACGGTTGCCAAGGCGAGAGGCCGGCGCCAGTCGTTGAAGAAGGCCATGGCGGTTGCCGAGAAGTTCGCAGCGCGCTTTTCGAGCTGCACGATGGCCGTTGTGAACGGGGATGCGGCCGCAGAGGCGGCGGAGGTGCGCGAGGAGCTGCAGGCCCGCATCGGCAACGCCGATGCATGGTACGAGGGGCAGATCAGCCCGGTGCTGGTCGTGCACACCGGGCCCGGGCTGATCGGCATCGGCGTGCAGGGGATGGATTAGGCAAGGGGAAGGGCCAGCGCGACGGCGAACCCTTCGCCCGGGGCGGCTTCGAGGGCGAGGCCGCCCCGATGCTCGCGGGCTATGCGGTCCACCAGGACAAGGCCCAGGCCGTGCTCTTCCCCGTAGGAGCCGGCGGCGCTGCGGGAGGTGCGCGCCCGGGCCAGGCGGGCTTCGAGGGCGGCCAGCTCCTCCGGCGTCGCTCCTGCGCCGTCGTCGGCGATGCGCACGACGGCGCGCGGACCCTCGCTCCCGGGTCCCTTTTCGACGTGCAGCGACACTTGGATCGCGCAGCCTTGCTCGTTGTGCAGCCGCGCGTTCGCGACGGCGTTCTCCACGGCGCGCGTCAGCAGGCGCTCGTCGCCGAGCACGACCGCATCGGCTGCGCCCTCCTCCACGTCGAGCTCGATGGGGTGCATGTCGTCGAGGCCCGAGTTCGCATGCGCCGCCACGATGCCGCGCAGAAGGCGAGGAAGGTGCACGCGTTCCAGGTGGAGGGGCTGCATGGTGTAGTCCAGCTGCGAGGCGGTGTTGAGGTCGGTCACCAGGTCTTTGATCCGCAGGCCCTGGGCGCGTATGACGGCCGCCTGCGCGCGCACGTCCTCGGGGGCGCCATCGTCCTGCGCGATGCCATCTGCATAGCCGAGTATCATCGACAGCGGCGTGCGGATGTCATGCGAGACGCCCCGTATCCAGTTGGCCCTGGCCGCGTCCTTCTGCTCGATGATGCCCGAGGTTTCGGTGATCTGCTGGCCGATCTCGCGCAGGTCGCCTTTCAGGTGCACCTCGGCCGCCCTTCCTTCGGACAGCTTGTCGAGCGCGTCGGCGATGGGCCCCACGGCGTTCTGCGTTCGGCGGCGCGAGACGGCGTACAGCAAAAACAGCATCGCCACGTCAACCGCGAAGATGAGCAGGACGTATAAAGGGAGGTTTCGCATCGTCGATGCAGGATAGGTGAAGATGGCCGTCCAGAACTCGCCTTTGGGGAAGCCCACCACCAAAAGCCCGTCGTCGCGGTCCCAGAAAAACGCCGGGTAGTCGGCGATGGCGGCGTAGTGCGCGGCCATGGCGATGTCGTTGGGGGTGTAGGACGTCGGCACATCGCTGGGAAGGTTCTGCGACCAGATGACGGCTCCGTCCGCACCGACGAGCATACCCCATGCCCCATGCGCGGCCAGCTCCGCCGCGCCCTCGCCGCCCAGCGCGTAGGCTCCGCCGGCGTCGGGCGCCAGCGCCGCATCGACGGCGCGCGTGACCGTCGCCGGCGTGCTGTCGTTGAAGTTCGCGTCCGATTCCTGGTAGGCGATGGCGGCGTGCAGGAAGAAGTCCACCATGATGATGAGGAGCGCGCATGCCGCGAACAGCAGCAGCTGCTTCGTGAAAAAGCGAGCGAAGCCGATGCGCTTGCGCCTCCGGCGCCTCGCATGCGGTGCGCCGGAGGCGGTCGCACCGGGCGCGCTCGGCCGAGGGCCCGGTTCCACCGGAGGGTTCCCGTTGCCTTTGTATGCCATGTTATCCCCGCTTGACCAGCTTGTAGCCCAGGCCCTTCACGGTCACGAGCGATGAAGGCTTGGAAGGGTTGGCCTCTATCTTCTCGCGCAGCCGGCGAATGTGGGCCATGAGCGAGTTCTCGTAGCCGAACGAGGTGCCCCAGCACGCCTCGCACAAAGCGTCGATGGTGACGATGCGCCCGGCGTTGCGCGCGAGCGCGCTGAGTATCTCGTGCTCCTTGGCGGTAAGCAGCACGGTCTCGCCGTCGGCGCGCTCGACTTCGGCCGTGGCGAAGTTCACGCGGCTGGCGGCCAGCTCGAGACAGGGGCTCTCGGCGGTGTAGCAGCGTCTGAGCACCGCGGCGATGCGCAGCACGAGCTCCTGGGGAAGGAAGGGCTTGGCGATGTAGTCGTCGGCGCCAAGCGACAGCCCGCTCACGCGGTCGAACGGCTCGTCCTTGGCCGTGAGGTACAGGGCCGGCGTGGCCGCATGGGCCGGCCGCTCGCGGATGCGGGCGAGGAGATCGAAGCCGTCCATGTCCGGCATCATGACGTCGAGGACGAACAGCTGGTAGGCGCGCTCGGGCGATCCCGCGCACTCGTCGATGGCTGCAAGCGCCTCCTCGCCGGAATGCGCGACGCCGACGCTTGCGAACCCGGCTCCGTGCAGGATGGCGGAAACCATGCTCGCCAGCTCGCGCTCGTCGTCCACCAGCAGGATGCGCTTGTCGCGCACATGCTCCTCGACCATCCCGAATCCGCCGGCCAAACCCATGCCAAGCCCCTTTCTCTCATCGCACAGTATCCCACAAAAGGGCCAAAGGAGGAGCGCTGCCTTTCCGCCTGTAAGGCAGCTGCAAGGTTCGGCAAGGAAGATGCAAGCCAAGGGAAGGAGGCCCGTAAGGCGGCGCGCGTATCGTGGAATGCGGCAACGCTAATCATTCGAAGCGGGTGCCGACGGGAGGGGCCTGGGCGCAGTTCCGCATGGTCAACAGTCCAGTGGACTGTTGACACACTAATTGAGCGCCCGAGCGGGCGCCGTGGACGTTTCGAGCGAGCTCAGGACTGTTCGAGCACCAGGCCCCTCCCGTCGGCACCCGCGCCAGAAAGGCAAGGAGCAGAAATGGCACCAGGAAACCACGCAACGTCAACCCCATCGACCGTGGTCGAGGTCCGCAATGTGAGCAAGCGCTACGGCGTTCAGGGAGGGAAGCGCTCTGACGCCAACATCACGCAGGCCCTCGATCGCGTCAGCTTCGCTGTGGCGCAAGGCGAGTTCGTGGGCATCATGGGCCCTTCCGGCTCGGGCAAATCGACGTTGCTCAACTGCCTTGCCACCATCGACGCGCCCACGAGCGGCCAGATCGTGGTCGGCGGGTGCGATACGGGGAAGCTGCACGGCAGGGAGCTTGCGCGCTTCCGCCGCGACGACCTGGGCTTCGTCTTCCAGGATTCGAACCTGCTGGACACGCTCACGGCGTACGAGAACGTGGCGCTTGCTCTGACCATCCAGAAGGTGGCGCCGCGCGACATCGACGCCCGGGTGCGCCAGGCCGCCCGCACGCTCGGCATCGAAGACGTGCTGGCCAAATACCCTTACCAGCTTTCGGGCGGCCAGAAGCAGCGCGTGGCTGCAGCGCGCGCCACTGTGACGAACCCGAGCCTCGTGCTGGCCGACGAGCCCACGGGGGCGCTCGATTCCAAATCGGCCCGCCAGCTGCTCGAATCGCTTTCGCATCTCAACGAGCTGGGGTCGACCATCCTCATGGTCACGCACGATTCGTTTTCGGCCAGCTACTGCTCGCGCATCATCTTCATCAAGGACGGGTCTTTGTACGGCGAGCTTCGCCGCCAAGGTTCGGCGCGCGGCACGTTCTACCAGAAAATCGTCGAGATCGTCTCCAGCATGGGCGGTCAGGGTGAGTGCGATGAGGAGGCCAGCCATGCAAGCTAGGCTCGCTTTGGGAAACGTCCGCAAATCCCTTGCGGACTTCGGCGTGTACTTCCTCACCGTCGTGTTGGGCGTGGCGGTGTACTATGCGTTCAACTCCATGGCCGCCCAGAGGGGCGTGCTCGCCTTCTCGGAGTCGCAGGACAACATGTTCGAGCTGCTGGGCCTGGTCATCGGGTGGGTGTCGGTGCTCATCGCGTTCGTGCTGGTGTTTTTGGTGGTGTATGCGAACCGCTTCCTCATCGGGCGGCGCAAGCGCGAGTTCGGCCTGTACCTGGCGCTCGGCATGCGCACGGGCGACGTGGTGAAGATCGTGCTTTTGGAATCCCTCATGGTGGGCGCGGCTTCGCTTGCGGCGGGGCTCGTCCTCGGCATCGGGCTGTCGCAGCTGCTGCTGTTCGCGACTTCCCTCATGTTCCAGGCCGACGTGGCCGATGCGAGCGGGTTCGCCTTCGTGTTCTCGAGCGATGCCCTGGTGCAGACGCTCGCGGTGTTCGCGGGCATCTTCGTCCTTGCCGCGCTGCTGAATGCGCGCACGGTGGCGAAGACGAGGCTCATCGACCTCATGAAGGCGGAGGGCAAGCATGAGGAGATGAAGCTGCGCAGCCTGCCGCTGTCGCTCGTTCTGTTCGCGGCGTCGATCGCCATCATCGGCGCGTCGTACAAGCTGCTTATCGACAACGGCCTGATGGAGCCCTCGCCCGAGTTCGCGGCGGCCACCGTGCTCGTGTGCGCGGGCACGGTGCTGTTCTTCTACGCCCTGTCCGGCTTTCTGCTGAAGCTCGTGCAGACGGTCAAGCCGCTGTATCTGCGGGGCCTCAACATGTTCACGCTGCGCCAGCTCAACGCCAAGGTGAACACCACGTTCGTCTCGCTGTCCATCGTGTGCCTGGTGCTGTTTTTGGCCATCACCAGCGTGAGCGGCGGCATCGGCATCCGCAACGCCGTGGAGGGCAGCTTGGCGAAGGGCACCGCGTACAGCGCGAGCGCCGTCAGCGTGTTCGGCTCGTTCGACGCCGAGGGTGGCTACGTGGCGGATCCGGCGGTCGAGCCGTATCTGGCGTTCGCAGAGGGGCAGGACTTCGACATGGCCGCAGGCTTGCGGCAAAGCGCCGAGGCGCTGGGGGCGGGTGACTTCGATGTGCTCGTGCAGGGCACGGCGCAGGTCGACCAATACGTCGATGCCGCCGACGCGCTCACCATGGGGGACGTTGAGGAGGCGAGCGGGCTCTCGCTCAAGGACACGGCCGGTCCGTCTGTCAACTCCCAGTATGCGAAGTACCCGGTGTACCTTGCCAAGCTGTCGCAGGTGAATGCTGCCTTGGAACTGGCGGGGAAGGAGCCGCTGTCGCTGGGGGAGGGCGAGTGCGCGGTCATGAGCGACTCCGACATCACGTCCGACTTCTACCGGGACATGGTTGATCGCAACACAGTGCTGTCCGTGAGCGGCCAGGACCTCAGGGTTGCGAAGTTCTCCGGCGAATCGCTCATGACGGTGTCGTTTCCCATGAACACCGGCACCGTCGTGGTGCCTGACGACGTGGTGCCCCACGACGCCGCCATCCTGCAGTCGGTGCTGAACATGCAGTGCGAGTCCGACGAGGACGAGGTGGCGCTCGGCTCGATGCTGGCGGCGGTGGCCGACGCGGGCGGTTCGGAAACCTGGCCCATCACGAACACGTTCACCCGCACCGAGGTGGTGGACCAGAGCGTGGGGCTGTCCTCCGTCGTGTCGTTTTTGGCCATCTACCTGGGTTTCGTGCTGGTCATCGCCTGTGCGGCCATCCTGGCCATCCAGCAGCTGTCCGAGGCGTCTGACAACGCGCGCCGCTACGGCTTGCTGCGAAAGCTGGGTGCGCCTTCCGGCATGATCGACGGCGCGCTGTTCGTGCAGGTGCTCGTGTACTTCCTGTTCCCGCTGCTGCTGGCGCTGGCCCATTCGGCATGCGCGTTGACGGTGGTCACCGACGTGGTGGCGGTGTTCGGGCACCTGGACATCGGCGAGATGGCGCTCACCTGCGCTGTCGCGTTCCTGGTGACGTACGGTGCCTACTTCGCCGTGACGTACTTCGGAGCGAGGAGGCTGATTCGGGAATGAGGCTTCGGGTGCGGACGGCTTTCAGCCGCCCGCACCGTCCGTCTTGGGAAACCCTGGATTGGTTCGAAAGACCTGTGCGGGCAGTGCTGGAGCGGAGGCGCGTCGCCCGGAGACGGGGCATCGAACAGACGCCGGGGGCACCCTTTGAACCCCGACACGCTTTCGAAGGCGTACCAGAGATGGTTCCAGCAAAGCGCCTATCCGTACATACCATGGAAGAACCTGCGGAACAGCTACGCGACCATGCTTCACGAGGCGGGCGTTGAGCTTGGCATGATAGCCAGGCTCCTGGGGCACTCGACGCCCGTCACCACCTTCAAGCACTACGACAAGCCAAGCACGGAGGCTTTGGCGACGCTCGTCAGCATATTGGGCGATTGAGCTGTGAGGTCGATTCGCCGATAGGTGGGATCGTGTGGGATGGGGACAGCGCGAAGCGCGCGGCGGGCAAACAAAAAGGCCAGCCGGTTTCGCCGGCTGGCCTGCAGGTTTTCAATGGTGGACCGTCGGGGACTCGAACCCCGGACCTTGGGATTAAGAGTCCCCTGCTCTACCAACTAAGCTAACGGTCCAAAGAAAAGATATGTCAAAGTGCGCAAAACGCTGGACCATTTTAAGGTATGTCTCCAGCCTTTGCAAGCCCTGTTTTCAAAATCTGCGCTGGGGTGGATGATGGGACTTGAACCCACGACCTCCAGAGCCACAATCTGGCGTTCTAGCCAACTGAACTACACCCACCAAGGCGCAAGGTGGAAGTATACGTATTTTCCCGGGCGAGCGCAAGAGGATTATGGACAAATTGTATCAGCCAACCTGCAAATGACTGCCGACGTGCGGTTTTCGAGTAGTATGGGACCATCATCGATGCCGAAACGGCTTGCCGTCGCGCTGCAATCGCGCGCGTTCGTCCGGCATCTTCCAGGGAAGGCAACGGGCCCTCCCGCGCAGAAACCGAGGAGCGACGAAGTGGATACCAAGCAATCGTCTGAAAAGCGGTTCGCCCTCTTGATCGACGCCGACAACGTGTCGGCGAAGTACATCAAGCCCATCACCGACGAGCTGTCGAAGTACGGCACCGTCACCTACAAACGCATCTACGGCGACTGGACGCTCACGCTCCACGCCAAATGGAAGGACGCGCTGCTGGAGAACTCCATCACGCCCATCCAGCAGTTCGGCTACACCCAGGGCAAGAACGCCACCGACTCGGCCATGATCATCGACGCGATGGACATCCTGTACACGCGCTCGGTTGAGGGCTTCTGCATCGTGTCGAGCGACAGCGACTTCACGCGCCTGGCCAGCCGCATCCGCGAGAGCGGCCTCACGGTCATCGGCATGGGCGAGAAGAAGACGCCCATCCCGTTCCGCAAGGCGTGCGACATCTTCACCACGCTCGAGCTTTTGCTGGGAGATGCGGGCGGAAGGAGCGGCGCGGGCAACCGCGGGAAGGCCCGCCAGGACCAGGGATCGACGGCTGCTGCTCAGGTTACCGGCACCACCATCAGCAAGGACGAGGTCGAGCAGGCCGTGGTGAACATCATCACCGACAACCAGAACAACGGCAAGTCGACGGGTTTGGGCGAGGTGGGCAGCCGCCTGCTGAAGCGCTACCCGGACTTCGACGTGCGCAGCTACGGCACGAACCTGCTGTCGAAGCTGCTCGACGAGTTCCAGAGCGTCCAGATCACGAAAGACGGCAGCTCGGTCACGGTCGAGCTCGCCGACGACAAGGAGCGCGACCACCGCGAGCGCAAGGGCGGGCGCGGGAAAGACGCTCCGAGGGGACAGGCCGAAGGTTCCCGCGATGCCGAGAAGGCGCTTCCGCCGGCCGGCGGGAAACCGGAGCCGGCGGACGAGCGTCCTGTCGAGCATACCGCAGAGCAGGCTCCTGCGCCTTCGGTCGACAACCGTCCCGGTCGGGCGAGCCGCAAGAGAGCAGCTTCGCGCGTGGTGGCGAAGCGCACGCTGGACGATGCCGGATCCGACCGCGAGGCGGAGCGGGAGGCCGAGCAGTCTCCGAAGCCTGCGTCGCGCAAGCTTCGTCGAAGCACGGCGGTTTCCCAGCCGGCCGCATCCGAACTTCCCGCCGAGGAAGTTGCCGAGCCCGCAGTCGCAAAGGAGGACACGCGTGCGGGGGAGGGGCCTGCGAAGGCGCCCCGGCGCAAGAAGGCGCCCGCCAAGGGCGGGGCGCGCGGCCTTTCCCCGGAACCGGCCGCGCCGCAGGACGCGTCCGACGAGGCCGTCGCCGAGGCGAAGCCGCGTGCGGGCGCACGCCGCGCATCGGCCGAACCCGCTGCCGGGAAGCGCTCGTCCGACCCCGAGGCCTTCATTCGCCAGGCGATCGCCGACGCCGAGCCGGAGGGCGTCGCGCTCGCGACGCTCGGCAAGCGCGTGCGCGGCAAGTTCCGCACGTTCAAGCTGCGCGACCTGGGCTACTCCCAGTTCCGCTCCTACATCGACGACCTCGACGGCCTTGCGCTCGAGGAGCGCGACGGCCAGTTCTACGCCCGCCTGGCAAGATAGGCGCGCGTTCGGGCGCAGCCGCCTGCGCGTGAAGGGAGCGGGCTTTCGCCCTCCTTCGCGCCGCGTTGCGCTTGCATGACGAATTCGCTGGAACAAGGATCCGAGGAGGACCATGAAGAAAATCGCCCTGGGGGTTCTCGCCGTCGCGCTCGTCGCGCTCGGCGTGTTCGGGACGCTTGCCGTGCAGCGCGCGTTCGAGCCGAGCGTTTCGGTCTCGTCGACCTCCATCCAGGAACAGCTGTCCAACTGCAGCGAGCTCGCCACGGCCGAGCTCGAGTACCGCGGGCTCGTCCGCTACGAGGACGGCGACATAGACTTCATCAACAAGAAGGGCTTCACGATGATCTACGACGCCGAGGTGCGCGCCGGGGTCGACCTGTCCCAGGCCCGCGTCGAGGTGAATGGCGACGTCGTCACGGTGAGCCTCCCGCAGGCCCAAATGTTCGGCATTGAGATCGATCCGGACTCCATCGAGTTCTACGATTCAACGTTCGCGCTGTTCAATTGGGAGAACAAAGACGACACTGCCAAGGCGCTCGTCGTGGCGCAGCAGGACGCCGAGGGCAAGGCCGATCAGACGAACCTGCTCGGCCAGGCGCGCGAGCAGGCGCACACGCTCGTCGAGAACCTGCTCGCGCCGCTTGCCGAGGGCGATGGCGCCTACACCGTGAACGTCGTGGACGCCGCCTGACGGCGCCCTGCCGCCGGAGGCGCGGGTTCTGGCGTCCCGTTCCGGCGATCTTCGGATGTTCGCCCGCCGTCTGCCGTCGCGGTCGTTCCGGACGCACCAAAAACAAGCCCCGCCCGCCGCGTTGCATGCGGCGGGCGGGGCTTTTGCTTGCCGATCGGAGCTTGGGAGGGTGGATGGCTCGCGATTCGGACCGTGGGCTTCGGATCGGGCGCGGATCGCGTCGTCGGATGCGGCACGGGCGCAGATCGAGCCGCAGCCCGCGCTAGGCGAGCTCGTTCTCGCTGAAGGCGTCCTTGCCCAGCTTGAAGTCCTCGCCCTCGGAGCTCATCCGGCGGTACTCGGCGGTGGCGGTGAACAGCACGTCCGAGGACGAGTTGAGCGCCGTTTCGCACGAGTCCTGGATCACGCCGATGATGAAGCCGATGGCCACCACTTGCATGGCCACGTCGTTGCCGATGCCGAACAGCGAGCAGGCGAGCGGGATGAGCAGCAGCGATCCTCCGGCCACGCCCGAGGCGCCGCAGGCCGACACCGCGGCGAGCACGCACAGGATGACGGCGGTGACCGGGTCGACGGAGATGCCCAGGGTGTGCGCGGCGGCCATGGTCATGACGGCGATGGTGACGGCGGCGCCTGCCATGTTGATGGTGGCGCCGAGGGGGATGGACACTGAGTAGTTGTCCTTGTCCAGCCCGAGCTTGCGGCACAGCTCCATGTTCACGGGGATGTTCGCCGCCGAGCTGCGGGTGAAGAAGGCGGTCAGGCCG
>CAUEBO010000061.1 GCA_958454405.1 uncultured Eggerthellaceae bacterium
AACCCGGCCACCATCGCCGACAACGTGGGCGACAACGTGGGCGACGTCGCGGGCATGGGCGCCGACCTGTTCGAGTCCTACACCGGCGCCATCCTGGCCCCCACCATCCTCGCGGCCACGTTCGGCGCCCTGGGCGGCTACTTCGCCACGGGCGACTTGGTGTGGGCGCTCGTCACCCCGGTCATCATCGCGGGCTGCGGCATCATCACCTCCATCATCGGCCTGTTCGCCGTGCGCGCCAAGGAAGGCGCGGAGCTGCACAAGGCTCTCAACCGCGGCACCTACGTGGCTGCGGGCATCGAGATCGTCGTGATCTTCTGCCTGTTCTACCTCTGGAGCACGCAGAGCGTGGACGCGCAGCCGCTGTGGCTGTTCGGCTCCGTGCTGTGCGGCCTGATCGCGGGCCTTGCCATCGGCAAGATCACCGAGTACTTCTGCTCCGACAAGTACAAGCCGGTGCACAAGATCGCCGACGCCGCCGACACCGGCGCGGCCACCGTCATCATCGAGGGCCTGGGCACGGGCATGCTGTCCACCATCGCCCCCATCGTGTTGGTGGCGCTCGCCATCATCGGCGCGTACACGTTCGGCAACATGGCGTTCCCGCTCGCGTCGGCCGAGGGCGGCATCGCCGTGGGCCTGTTCGGCGTGGGCCTGGCCGCCACGGGCATGCTGTCCAACACGGCCATCACCGTTGGCGTGGACGCTTACGGCCCCGTGGCCGACAATGCGGGCGGCATCGCCGAGATGGCGGGCCTGCCCGAAGAGGTGCGCGACCGCACCGACGCCCTCGACGCCGTGGGCAACACGACGGCCGCCATCGCGAAGGGCTTCGCCATCGCGTCCGCGGGCCTGTCGGCCATCTCGCTGTTCGTGTCCTACCAGGCCACGATGCACCATGCCCTTCCCTCGTTCGAACTCACGCTCACCGATCCGCTCATCGTGGCCGGCATCTTCATCGGCGCCATGATGCCGTTCATGTTCGCCGCCCTCACCATGGGCGCGGTGTCGCGTGCGGCCCATGCCATGGTGGAGGAAGTGCGTCGCCAGTTCCGCGAGATCAAGGGCATCATGACCTACGAGGCCGAGCCCGAATACGACAAGTGCGTGGCCATCTCCACGTCCTCGGCGCTGCGCGAGATGATGCTGCCGGGCTGCCTGGCCATCATCGTGCCGGTCGCCATCGGCTGCTTCAATCCGGCCATGCTGGGCGGCTTCTTGGCCGGCGCCGTGGCCACGGGCATGCTCATGGCCATCTTCATGTCCAACGCCGGCGGCGCATGGGATAACGCGAAGAAGTACATCGAGCAGGGTCATCACGGCGGCAAGGGCTCCGAGGCCCACAAGGCCGCCGTCGTGGGCGACACCGTGGGCGATCCGTTCAAGGACACGTCCGGCCCGTCCATGAACATTCTCATCAACCTCATGACCATCGTCTCGCTGACGTTCGCACCGCTGTTCATCATGGTGCAGGGATTGCTGTAACACCCGATCCCGCAACGACATAGCGCGACCAGGCGGCCCCGGAACGACGTTCCGGGGCCGCCGTGCGTTATGCGGAGGGGAGCGCGCCGCATAATCGCCGATCGTCTTCGGAAGGCCGGTATCTTTGGAAGCGCTCCTGCATCGTGCATCTTCAGGTCGCCCTCGAGCGCCAAGCGGTTGGTTTTTAACGGATGCGGCACTCTGGCGCACATGCGCCGATCCATCGTGCCGAATGCGGCATGCCTTGGTGAATGCCGCTCCCACCTCAACACAACTCCTGTACATAAAACATCCTAAGACAGCCCAGGGGGGGCTTGAGCCCGCTCCTGCGCTCTTCAGGGCAGCGATCCGGCATCTGCATGCCATGACCGGCTCCCTGTTGCATGGCTTCTGCGAGGGGAGGCCGAACCGCGCATAGCATCGGCCGAGCGGGAAGGCGGGCTGAAAACGCCAGCGGCTTTCCGGACGGTTTTCTGCATCCGGATGCCGTCGCTTCGGCGAAGCGCAGGAACGCTTTTTCTACGCTTGCATATGTGCATAGCCATCTGCCCGTACTCGTAAAGGGTCTTGACTAAATCTTCACAGGGTGTATTCTATGAACATGTTACGTAACACGTTCTGTCAATCAATTCGGAAAGGACGGCGATGAATAAAACAGAAGGTCGCGTGATCGTGGTAACAGGTGCCGCGAAACCGGACGGCATCGGTGCGAAGACGTGCCTGACCTTTATCGAAAAGGAGCCGGATTGTCAGATTGTCGTGTTGGACGTTTTGGACGATCGGGTTGGGGAATGGGCATCGGAACGTGAGAACGTGACGTACATTCACGCTGACGTTTCAAATCGGGAAGATGTTGTCGCAGCGAAGAAACGAGTCATCGATCGGTTCGGAAAAGTCGATGTGTTGGTTTGCGGTGCGGCTTACCAAGGTCCTGGAAGCCTTCCTCTGGAGAGCCTCTCTGAAGAAAGTTGGAAAGCTTGCATCGACGTGAACCTGAACGGCACGTTTTTCTGCTGCCAAGCGTTCGGCAGCGCCATGCTGGGCAGGGGCGGTTCCATCGTGAACATCTCGTCGATGGGAGGCGTGAATCCGATTTTCATCTCAGGTTCGTACAGTCCTTCGAAAGCCGGCGTGATCATGCTCTCGAAGCAGCTTGCCGGAGAATGGGGGCCTCACAGGGTTCGCGTCAATGTGGTCGCCCCGGGACACACGTACACGGACATCAACCGAGAACGAATCGACAAGCCGGGCGCACGGGAGAGAAGAAACGCCATGACGCCTTTGGGGCGCGTCGGCGAACCCGCTGACCAGGCGAACGCAGTGTATTTCCTGGCAAGCGACGAGGCCGACTACATCACGGGATCCGTTCTGCTGGTGGACGGCGGCATGACGGTCAACACCCTCGCTCCTTTGATGACCGCATTCTAGCCGGCGGCCACGAGGCCGGCGCGGCTGGTTACAGAAAGGATTGGTCTTGGCGGCGACATACGACACGTTGCTTTCGCCCATAGAAGTAGGGGGAAAGACACTCAGAAACCGCATCGTCAAAACGGCGGCAGGCAGCAGGTATTGGTCGAAGGACGGCTTCGTCACTGACAGGGTCAAGGCCCTCTTCGACAAGATCAGTTTCGGAGGAGCCGCCATGGTCTGCGTGGACACCTTGGCGTTCATGCCATGGAGGGATGCGAAATTTACCATGGGCGGCGTTTGGGACGACAAGTTCGTTCCGGGATTGAGGGAACTCGCCGATCTCGTTCATGCCAATGGCGCCATCGTCATCGGGCAACTGCATCATGCGGGTCCGGCGGATTTCACCGACCCCGTCGGCCCCTCGGCCCTCACTGGCGCGGAAGCGCCGCTGAACGATCCCGCTCCGCGCGCTCTTTCCCTTGCGGAGATCGAAGACATGAAAGAGCACTACGTTGCGGCCGTTCGAAGACTGGTGGAGGCCGGCTTCGACGGAGTGGAGGTCCACGCTGCGCACGGCTATTTCATGGCGAGCTTCCTCTCGCGGGTGTGGAACAAGCGAACCGATCGATACGGCATCGATACGTTTGAAAACCGCACTCGCCTGCCTCGTGAAATCATGCAGGGGGTCCGCGCGAACAGCCCCGATGCCTTCCTGATGGGGGTGCGTTTCAACGGCATCGAATTCGGCAACGAACGGGCGATGGGGATCGAGGAATCCTGCGAGATAGCCAAGCTGTTCGAAGCCGAAGGCGTCGACTACATCTCCATCACGGGCGAAGGCTTCGGAAAAATCCCTTCGCCGATGCTCTACCTCCCCGTCGACTATTTCCCGTATCCGGAACCCGATGATTTCATGAAGCCCTCCGTGAAAGACTTCGAGGGCCTTGGAACGCTTGTTCCCGCTGCCGAGGCCGTCAAGCGGACGGTGAGCGTGCCCGTGATATGCGTCGGGCGCTTGGATGAGAACAAGGCCGAAGAGGTCCTGTCCCAGGGAAAGGCGGATCTCGCCGGATTCAATCGCGCTTTGTGGGCCGATCCCGACATGCCTCGAAAACTGATGGAAGGACGTCCCGAGGACATTCGCCATTGCACGCGCTGCGGCACGTGCGAAGGAGGAGGAAAGATCGCAACCATGGGTCCCCGCGTATGTCGCGTGAATCCCGCTCTCGGGCGATACGATCTTGACGTTCGGCCGGCGGCCGAGAGAAGGAAAGTGCTCGTCGTAGGCGGCGGCCCTGCTGGAATGGAGGCCGCATGCACGGCAGCCGCCTGCGGCCATGAAGTGACGCTGTACGAACGGGAGCCCAAGCTCGGCGGGCATTTGCCGCTCGCGTCCATGATCAAAGGCACGTACCTGGACAACGTCGAGTCGATCCTGGCGTACCTCGTTCACATGGTCGAGAAGCTTCCCATCACGGTGAAGACGGGCGCTGAGGCGACGGTGGAGTCGATACGCGCGGATGCCCCGGACGCGGTGGTCATCGCCTGCGGCGGACGCTACGAGATAGCCGAAATGGAAGGCGCGACGAAGGGAAACTGCACGGATGTGAACAAGCTGCAGAGCAGGGCGAAGCTTCCCCTTCGCCTGTTCGGCAGCGGCTTCGTCAATTCAGCGACCAAGCATTTCTTGCCCGGCGTTGGCAAAGACGTCGTGGTGATGGGGGCCGGCATGGCCGGATTGCAAGGTGCTTTGTGGCTGAAAAAGCGAAACCGCAAGGTGACGATCGTCGCATCGGACGACAAGATAGCGGACCAGATGCCGCCCCGGTACCGCAATCGACTGCTTCCTTGGTTCGAGAGAAACGACGTGGAGATCATTGTCGATGCGTCGAAGATTCGGCTTTCGCGCGCAGGGGCGTCTCTTGAGGCGGCGGGGTCGGTGCGGGACGTCAGCTGCGATACGGCGATGTCGCTGCCTGGCATGTCCGCCGCTACGGAGCTCTACGATGCGGTCAAGGCCGAAGGCATGGAGGCCTACCTTGTCGGGTCCGCGAAAGGCGAAGGGAACGATCTCATCGTCGACGCCATCCGAGACGGTCGCGAAGTCGGCCTGGCCTTGTCATGTCGCGAAAAGCAATGATCTCCGCAATATCCGGCTGAAGAGAGGGGAGCGTCCTGGGGGTGCGGGACGCGCTTCGGAAAGGATGCACGTTGGAAGATTTGAGAGTCAAATCCAAGCAGAAGTGCCTTTTCGGTGATCATGGTCCAATCAGGTGGCTGGACAACCACTTCGAGGAGGCTCTTCTGATCCTCCTCCTGGTCCTCATTTCATGCGTTGAACTCATGCAGGTCATCGCAAGAAACGTGCCGTTCGTGCCGTCTTTGACGTGGGCGGAGGAATTCTGCCGTTTCGCTTGGATTGCGACGGTGTTCCTGTCGCTTCCCTACACCATTCGCACTGCCACGACGCTGAGGGTCACCGCCCTTCTCGAGATGCTGCCGTGGAAGATCCAAAACATCATGAATTGCGCGGTCGATGTTTTCACCTTCGCGGTGCTGACGGTGCTTTCCTGGAATGCCGTCGGGGTTCTCCAAGGCATCTTGGCAAGCGATGAGACCTCGCCCGCGATGATGATGCCCATGTGGATCATGTACGCCATCGTTCTGGCCGGTTTCGCGCTGGGCGCCCTGCGCAGCGTCCAGATGACCGTCCTCCATGTCAAGAACCTCAACGTGCCGCCGCCCAACAGCGTCGAGCAGCAGGCGGAAATGGAGGTCGCAGCAGAAATGCGCGACAGCAAGGCCTTCTCGGGGACGGATGCCGATACGAGCGAAGGGGGGCGATCGTAATGCCCGCAGTGCTGGTTTTTGCAGTGTTTCTCGTTGCCATTGCATTGGCTGTGCCGATTGGCATTGCCATGGTGGCAGGATCGCTGGCGCCCATCGTGTTCACGGGCTCCGGGGGCAGCATTCCCCAGCTGATCAACAACGCGTTTTCGGGGGCGAACACCACGCCCATTCTGGCGGTGCCGTTGTTCATCTTCGGTGGAATCATCATGGCGGAAGGCGGCATATCCAAGAAGCTGTTCAACTTCTTCGCTTTCTTCGTCGGCCGATTCTCTGGCGGCGTACCTTGCGCAGTGATCCTGACCTGTCTGTTCTACGGAGCCATTTCCGGATCAGGTCCGGCGACGGCTGCTGCCGTCGGCGCGATGTGCGTGCCGTTTCTCGTGAGCCTGGGATACGACCGCAAGTGGAGCGCCGCGGTGATCGTCGTTGCCGGCGGCTTGGGCGTGATCATACCCCCGTCGATCCCGTTCGTCCTGTACTCGCTGGCCACTGGCGTTTCAACGGGCTCCCTGTTCATCGGCGGCATCTTCCCCGGCATACTCATCGGCCTGTGCCTGATGGTCTACAGCGTCATCCACTGCAGGCGGAAAGGGGAGGACCGTGAGCGCATCGAAAGCGCGATGCTCGAGATCAAAGGGGAGGGATTCGGCCGACTGTTCCTGGACAGCCTGCCGGCGCTGCTGTGCCCGGTCATCGTTTTGGGCGGAATATACGCCGGCTTCGTGACGCCCACTGAAGCTGCGTGCGTCAGCGTGTTCTACGCGCTCTTCGTTTCGCTGTTCATCTACCGGACCGTCAAGCTCTCCGACATACTCGGGATCATGGTGACCGCGGTTCGCACCTACGGCGGCCTTGCTTTCGTGCTGGCGTTCGCCACGGCGTTCGGACGCGTGCTGGCTCTGACGGGCGCTTCGGCGGCGATCACCTCGTTCATCACGAACACGTTCGGAAGCGTGTGGGTCGCTCTCACGGTCCTCACGGTTCTGTTCCTGATTCTCGGCATGGTCATGGACACCGGTCCGGTCATCATCATCCTGGCGCCCATCCTGCTTCCCGCCATGCAGGCAATGGGATTGGATCCGGTGCACTTCGGCGTCGTTTTGGTTTGCTGCCTGTCCATCGGCCTCGCGACGCCTCCTTTCGGATTGAACCTGTTCGTGGTCGCCAACATCGCGGATGAGAAGCCGATGGCGATCGCGCGTCGATCGGTGCGCTTCATCGGAGTGTTTTTGATCGCCCTGGTTGCGATCGTGTACGTCCCTTGGTTCTCGACGTGGTTCCTGGGGTAAGTGGTGGTTTTGCCGGCCTTGGGCCGGTGGAATGAAGGGGAGTTGGAAGGAAATCGAAAGGAGAGGAAATGCGAACTATCGAGAAGTCTCAACGGAACAGGTGTTCAACACGGTTTTGCATGTTCGTTTCAACGTTGGCCGTCGCCTTGGCGGCGAGCATGCTCGGATTGATCGGATGCGCGAGCGACGAAGGCCCGCAATCGTCGGATGCGTCTTCGGAAGGAAGCGCGTATGCCGATCTGCAACCGGTGACTTTGATCCTTGCCGACTGCGCAAGTCCGGAATCTGCAGGAAACCTGTGGTCTCAGGAGTTCGCCGATCGAGCCAGCGAGATCACGGGCGGAAAGCTCACGGTCGATTACCATGGGAACAGCGAGCTCGGCGGCGATGTGGATCTGATTCGCCAGGAGCAGAGCAACGACATCCAGATGGTGGTTTCTCAGCCTGCTCCCATCGTGTCGTTCATCCCTGAACTTGCCGCCTTCGATTTGCCGATGGTGTTCGCAACGAGCGAATCCGATCAGATAGAAGAGGTTCTGAACGGGGACAATGAGTTTACTGCAGCCTTGCAGGAAGCGTACGGCAAAGGAAAGCTGTACAACTTGGGCTTTTTGCAGGATGCAACCTATCGCCTGACCACGTCAAACAAGGCGTTGAACGGCTTGGACGATTTCTCAGGCTTCCAAATTCGCACGATGGAGAACAACAACCACATGGCATTCTGGCAAGCTCTCGGCGCTGAGCCCACCCCGCTGGCCTTCAGCGAGGTGTATTTCGCCTTGCAGAACGGCACGGTCGACGGTCAAGAGAACCCCACCGACACGGCCGTTGGAGCCAGCCTTCAGGAGGTCCAGAGCTATATTTGCAGGACCAATCACATCCTGTCTTCTTACAACATGAGCATCAACAAGGAAGCTTGGGATTCCTTGGATCCTGCGTACCAGGCTGCCATCGAGCAGGCTTTCGAAGAGGCCACTGGCGAAATAAAGTCTCAGCTCGGCGATCTTGATGCTGCAAGCACCCAGACGATGCTGGATTCCGGGATGGAGCTCATCGAGTACGGGGACGGATTCTTCGAAGAGGTGCTGGCTCTCGACGCCGTCCAAGATCTCTACGACAGCATCAGCGAGCAGACCAACGGCGTGAGCGATATGCTCATCGGCGAACTTGGGAAAGCGTAGGCGGACGGCATGCGGATAGCGGAGTAGATCGGTCCATTGCGTGCGGATAAGGAAACGGTGCTGTGTACGGATTGGGAATTGATATCGGCTCGACCGCATCGAAGGTCGCCATCGTCGACGAAGGACGAAATCTGGTGGGTTCGTCGATATGCTCTTTGGGCGCTGGCACGAGCGGCGCTGTCAAAGCTTTGTCCATGGCGTTCGAGCAAGCGGGCCTCGACTGGAACGATATGGCCTGCAGCGTGGCGACTGGCTACGGGCGGCAACGTTTCGACCGGGCAGACAAGCAGATCAGCGAGATCAGCTGCCATGCGAAAGGCGTGGATCTGCTTCTGCCCGGGGTCCGCACCATCGTCGACATCGGGGGCCAGGATGCCAAGGCCTTGCGCCTTCAGCCGAACGGCGCGCTTGAAGAGTTCATAATGAACGAGAAATGCGCTGCTGGAACAGGGCGTTTCCTCGATGTGATGGCGCGGGTCGTCGAGAGCGAGGTGTCTTGCCTGGAAGAACTCGACGCCCAATCCGACGCGCCGGTTGACATAAGTTCGACATGCACGGTGTTTGCAGAGTCCGAAGTGGTCTCTCGCCTCGCCGCCGGAGATCCTATCCCCAACATCGTCGCTGGCATCCATCGTTCGGTGGCAAGAAGGGCGGCGGGCCTTGTCCGCAGGTTGGGTCCCATCGAGGCGCCGGTCGCCATGAGCGGCGGGGTCGCTCGCAATCGGGGAGTGGTTCGCGCGCTCGAGAGGGAGCTTGGAGTGCCCATCGAAGTGCCCGTCCATTGCCAGCTTTGCGGTGCGTTCGGCGCCGCCCTTTTTGCGGTCGAGCGTGCGGAGCGCGGTTGGGGGGCTTCGGAAGCGGGAATCGTTTGAGTGGCCGGCATTGCGAAACAGGAGGAACATGCCATGACAGATATGGAAGACGTGCTCGAACGGCTGCTGGAGGGTGCGCTCGATCCTTGGCTGTCGGTCGAGCAGGCCAAGGCGGAAGGAAAAGCCATCGTCGGATGCGCGCCCTACTTCGTTCCGCTCGAATTGGTCCACGCCGCCGGAATGCATCCGATCGAGCTCTGGGGAGGCGGCGCGCAGACGGGCGCTGCCGGCAGCTATTATCCCGCGTTCTACTGCTCGCTTTTGTTCACGCTGATGGAACGCGTGCTTGATGGCAGCTATGACGACCTTGCCTGCGTGATCGTCCCTACGACGTGCGACGGCTTGAGGAACTTGGAAGAAAACTGGAAGTACGCGCGTCCGGATTCCATCGTCATCGACTTCGTGCAGCCAGCCGTTCGCACGACGAGCGAGGCCCATGGCTATATGGTGGGGCAGCTGCGGAGGGTTGCGAAACGCTTGGAGGAGGTCGGCGGAGTCCGCATCACGGAGCGGGCGCTTCGCGAGAGCATTGCCGCCTACAATCGCCAACGAGAGGCGATGCGGCGTTTCTCGTCCGTTGCCGCCCGGCATGCAGACATCGTCACTCCGACGGTGCGTCAGAGCGTTTTCGCAGCCGCTCGCGGCATGGATGTGGAGCATCATGCCGCTTTGGTTGAGCAGCTCACCAGCTTGCTGGATGAAATGCCCGCTTATAACCATCCAGGGATCAAGGTCGTCTTGACGGGGATACTGGTCGATTCGCTGCCCATGCTCGCCGAGCTGGAGAAGAACGGGATCGCGGTCGTAGGGGATCTGACTGTGGCGGAATCGGCTCGTTACATCGAGGACGTCCCGGGGCGCATCGACCCTTTCGATTCGCTTGCCGAACTATGGGAGAGGGTCAGGGGCGTGTCTGTGGCGCTCGATCCTCGCAAGGAGCGCGGTGGAATGCTCGCCGATCTCGTGCGCGAGCGAGAAGCGGACGGCGTCATCGCCTGCACAGTCAAATTCTGCGAGGAAGAGGAGTTCGACCTCCCGGTGCTGAAACGGCAGCTGGCATCGGAGCGCATCCCGCTGCTCGCTCTGGAGATGGAGTCTCAAGAGACGGCGAGCGAGCAAATCGCAACGCGCATCCAAGCGTACGCCGAGATGATGGACGGCCGCTGATCGCGTCAATCTGCCAGTGCGGCAGCTTCGCTTCCGCACTGTTTCAATGGAAAGGACGGGCACCATATGAAGACGGTGAAGACGAGAAGCCGCGCGCGAGAGCTCATGCGAGAGCATGTGGGCGATATCTATGAGGAGATACGGACGGCGAAGGCTGCGGGCGAGCCTATCGGCTATTCCACTTCCAACTTCGCGAAAGAGCTGTTCGAGGTTCTTGACGTCAAGGTGGTGTATCCCGAGAACCATGCGGCCGCCGTGGCGGCGAAGAAGGGCGCCGAGCTCTTTTGCGAGAAAGCGGAGAGCTTGGGGTATTCTGCCGATCTGTGCTCCTACGCGCGCATAAGCATCGGATTCGACGAGCGCGATGAAGACTTTGGACACGGTCTCGATATCCCTTCGCCAGATTTTCTCTGCGTTGGCAACAACATCTGCTCCACGGTGAACAAATGGTACGAGAACCTGGCATGGAAGTACGACATTCCGCTGATCATGCTCGATGTGCCTTACAGCACGCAGAAGGATTACGAGCCCGCGAAGATCGAGTACGTGAAAAGCCAGCTTCAGGGAATCGTCGATCGATTGGAGCAGATCACGGGAAAGACCTTCGACTACGACCGTTTTCAGGAAGTCCTCGAGATATCGAGCGAGAACGGCCGCCTGTTCCAGGAGGCGATGGATCTTATCGGCCAAACGGTTCCATCCCCGGCAAGCGCGTTCGATGAGTACAATTTCATGGCGCTCATGATCATCGCGCGCGGCAAGAAAGAAACCACCGAGGTGCTGAAGCTCTTCATCGAAGAACTCCAGGATCGCATCGCGGCTCATGAAACCGTGTTCCCGGGAGAGGAACGCTACAGGATCATGTGGGATGGTTTGTGCTGTTGGCCCTATTTGCGGCAGAATTCGACTTCTCTTGCCGAGAAGGGCATCAATATGGTCGGGACTCCTTACACCGGCAACTACGGCACGAGCTTCGAAGACCTTTACGAATTGTGCGTCTCGTACTCCAGCACGAACAACGCCACCGGCATCCGGATAGGAACGGACTATCGCAGCGGTTTGCTGGAGCGCTACCAGTGCGATGGCGTTCTGTGCAACGTCATGCGAAGCTGCAAGCCGTGGGTTGGCATCATGTTTGAAATGGAGCGCCAGCTCAATTCCCGCTTCGGCCTGCCCTATACCATGTTCGACGCGGATCAAGCCGACCCGCGCGTCTTTTCGGAAGCCCAGTTCGAAACCCGGCTGCAAGGCCTTCAAGAGGCGATGGAGGCGCGGTCGTGAGCGAGGCGCGCAGCGGCAAGGTGCTTGCGGCTGATCCCGAAAATGCAGAGGAATGGAAGCTGCTTGCGGAATTCGAGGGGTGGGATTCCAAGCTGCGCGTTCTAGACGCCGATTCTGCAATGGCGGCGGTGAAGCGCGCTTTGAATGCTGTTTCAAGCAGCGAAAGGCACCGCGCGGCAACGGAGATATACCAGGTTCGAAAGCGCCAGATCGCCCTGATGATCGAGCCCGATCTCATGATGCCCTCGTATGCGAGCGCTCGGCATCTGCATGAAACGATGCTGCTTTGGCTCAGGCTGCTCGAAGAAGTTCCTTGGCTGAACTCGAGTCTCATCGAGGAAGAGATCGCTCTCTGCGAAGATGCCTGTGCGCGTTCCAGGATCAGCCTTGCCCCAGGCGATCGGCTGATATACGCGGCCTTCAGCTCGTTCAACCGCAAGGAGAGCTATGGGGAGCTGTTTCGCAGAACCCTCGGCGCTCGGGTCGAGAAAGAGCGGAAGCGAGAGGGGGAGTTGAAGGCCGCCGCCCTTGAGCATGTGGAAAGGCATCGGATAGCGTATCGGGTTTGGATGGAATGCGAGCATCCGAGCCTTGAGTCCGAAAGGGCTCGCCTCGAAGGCGACATGCTTCTTCTGGAGGCCGATCTGCGCACGCTTTCAAGCCTGGGCAGCGATTATTTTCAACAGCGTATAGATGAGCTTGACCAGCAGTTTGCCAAACTCAAGGGGGTTAATCTAACAAAAAAACATAGAATCAGAATCCAAATCGGTCTTCTAAAGGGTAAAATCATTCAAATTGAAGATGAGCTGGGTCCTCTTTTGGAGCTTTTGCGAGAAAGTATTGCTACAATCCGAACACGTATTGCGGAGATCGACCATGATGTGATGGATTGGTAAATCCACTGTCCTCACGGTTGACGGATGCGATGGTGCGAGATTCGGGCAAGCATCAGAGCTCGGGAGCTTCTCGCGTATTCGGGGGCCGATCAGAGAAGGACGCCGTTGAGCCGTGGTGAACCAGGAGATTTCGAAGCAACCTGCATCGCATTATTCCAAGCAAGACGCGCGTTCTGCGCTCAGCAGGCAAAAGTTGCTGGAAGCGGTGGTCCGCATAGTCCAGGCTCGAGGGATTGCCGGGCTCAGCGTGAGGGCCATATGCGAAGAAGCCGGCCTTTCGACAGGCGCGTTCTACCATCTGTTCGATAGCAAAGAAGACGTCATCGGCTATTACCTGACCTACACTTTCAAACGGTACGAGGATGAAGTCATAGCCAGCAGCGAAAACCTCACGGCATCGCAGAAGGTTCGAAACATCTATCAATACCTGGTGAAATGCTATGAAGAGGCGGGCTATGAGTTCATGACGGCCTTCTACACGCCTGCCAATCCGATGCTCAATTACAGGAACCGGCCCGAGAGCAACGGCGTGGTGCTTGAAAAGGTGTGCGAGTATCTTGTGCAGGGACAGGAAGAGGGAACCATCCGCTCCGATCTTGATTTCGATGAGGTCAAGCTCGAAATAGCCATGATCGCCACCGGAGTGATGTTCTACTGGTGCGTGTTCCAAGGAGATGTGGACGCGGCGGGCTTGATCGACAAAAAGCTCGAGCAGTACCTATCGACCCTCGAGGTGCGGAGCTGATCCGCCCGGTCCAGGCGCGGATCAGTGCTTCTCCGGGGGGTCCTCGTTGCGGCGAATGCGGATATGATCCGCAAGTCGTGACGATCCTCGGGCGGGTCGGAAGGCCTTTCCAAAAAGGCTTGACTGAAGATCCCCAGCGTGTATTCTATTGCATAACATGTTCTGTAAACTGTTTCAAGCGGAGCACGGCGATGATGAAGGCAAGCGGCTTTTCGGAAGGACAAGCAGCGAAGGGAAAGGATGCTCTATGGGCGGATTGCAGGGACTCAAGGTGGTGGACCTCACCGTGTTCGCGGCGGCTCCGGGGTGCGCGCGGCTGCTGGGGGAGCTGGGCGCGACGGTCTACAAGGTAGAGCGCGAAATCGGCGACGACCAGCGCACGCAGGGCGTTTCCTGGGGCATGAAGTTCAAGACCGACATCGACGATGCGGCGTTCGACTGCGGCGGTTTCAACCGCAAATGGGTCTCGCTGAACCTGAAGACCGAGAAGGGCATGGAGGCCATGATGCGCCTGCTGTCCGATGCGGACGTGTTCATAACCAGCAACCGCACGCCTGCCTTGCGGCGCATGGGGCTGGATTACGAGACCCTGCACGCCAAGTTCCCGCGTTTGGTGTGGGCCCAGCTCCGCGGCTACGGCGAGCGGGGGGAGATGGCTGACGAGCAGGGATTCGACGCGATCACGTACGGCGCGCGCGGCGGCGTCACCATGAGCTTCCCGAACGCGGGCGATCATTTCGAGGTGGGCAACTGCCCCGTGGCGTTCGGCGACTGGAATTCGTCGAACGCGCTTGCGGTGGGCGTGCTGGCCGCGCTCTGGAACGCCGAGCGCACAGGCGTGGGCGACAAGGTGGTCACCAGCCTGTACCACGTGTCGAATTGGGGCATGATGAGCGCTCTCTGCGCGCAACAGCAGGGCCAGCCCCATCCGAAGAACCGCGCAGAAGCGCCTTGCCCCACCAACAACAGCTACGTCACGTCCGACGGCGTCTGGTTCGTCATGTGCTTCGGCAACTACAACAAGTTCCATCGCAAGGTGTTCGAGAGCATCGGCATGGATCCGAAGTACTGGGAGGATCCCGAGTACAACAGCCTGGAGGCGCTGGCGGGAAACGGCAAGAACGTCGAAGTCATCGCCGAGATGGAGCGCATCTTCAAACAGCGCCCGTGGTCGGAGTGGGAGCCTGTTCTGGTGGAGCGGGAGCTGGCGTGCGAGAAGTGCCGCACGGTGGAAGACGTGCTCGACGATTCCGAGGCGTTCGCGAACGACCAGCTCCGCCGCGTGCGCTACGACGACCAGGGATACGGTCCCGACCGCTCCTACACCGTCACGACCGCTCCCGTGCGCCTGGCCAGCTTGGGCGATCCGGTGCTCTACCGCTCGCGCCCGGTGGGATACGACACGCGCGAGGTGATGGGGGAGCTGGGCTATTCGGAGGCCGAGATCGCGTCCGCAGACGCCGAAGGAGCCGTCCGCTGCTATGCTGGCGAGCCGATGCCTGAAAGCGTGCTGCAGCCCAGCTACGGCCTCAGCCCCGCGAACGCCGCCGAAGCTGCCGCGATGGCCGAGGTGCG
>CAUEBO010000062.1 GCA_958454405.1 uncultured Eggerthellaceae bacterium
CGGGCTATTCCATCAAGGAGGAGTTCTCCACGAACCCCAACAACAAGCACCTCGATGGGGCGCTCGCCATGGCCCGCTCGCAGGATCCCAACTCCGCCGGCTCCCAGTTCTACCTGTGCCTGGGCCCCCAGCCCATGCTCGATTCGGGCTACACGGTGTTCGGCCAGACGATCGAGGGCGAGGACGTCATCGGGCAGCTGCGCGTGGGCGATGTGATCGAGGCGGTCGAGATCGAGAACGCCGCAGAATAGCGCGCTACGCTCGTTCCCTCACGGACACGAAGGAAGCAGATGAACAACGAGGTATTCCAGCAAGCCCGCGCGAGCTACGCGCAGAAGGACTACGAAGGCGCCCTGGCCGCGTACACGCGATGCCTGCAGGATGCCGGCCATCCTCTTGCTCCGGGCGAGCTGGGGCTGCTCTACCACCAGATCGGCAACTGCCTGATCAAGCTCAAGAGCCCGAACGAGGCCATTCACGCCTACACGCAGGCCACCTCCGACGCGGCCTACGACGCATGCGGGGCGGTGAACTACAACCTGGGAATGGCCTACGCGGCCCTGCACGACTACGAGGACGCCGTCAAGCACTTCGAGATCGCGGTGTCCGACGCCAAGTACGACGCGCGCTACAAGGCGTATACGGGCATGGGCAACGCCCTGCTCAAGCTGGGCAAGTCCGCCGAAGCGGGCGTCGCGTTCAGGGAGGCCGCCCTCGACGAGGCCAATCCCGACCCCACGAAGGCGCTGCTGAACCTGGGCGTGTGCTTCATGGCGCTCGACCGCCCGGCCGACGCCGTGGCCTCCTACGAGAGCGCGCTGCAGTTCGACATGCAGCCCGACACCCGCAACAAGCTCTACGCGAACCTCGGCCAGGCCTACGTGGCCTGCGGCCAGATGCAGAAGGCCGTCAACGCCTTCGAGGAGTCCATCGCCGACAAGACGTACTACCTCAGCGACTCGGCGAGCGTGGACTACCAGCGCGCCATCGCCGCGGTGGCGCAGGGCACTTCCGAGATAACCCAGGTCATCCAGCCGCTTCCCTCGGCCGCCGACATGTCGGGGCTCGACGTCGCCGCCGACGGGACGGCGGTCTACGTCGACCAGGATCCGTACGCCGGCGCGCAGGACCCCTACTACTACGCCGATCCCTACGCCCAGCCCGGCCCCTACGGGGCGTCCGAGAGCGAGGACCGCTTCTTCAACGCCAGCGACGAGGAGCTCGAGCAATGGTCGCGCGGCTTGGCGAAGCAGGACCGCAAGCGCCGCAACGTCGGCCTCAAGATCGTCATCGTCGTCTTCGTGCTCCTGCTGCTCGCCTTCGGCGCCGCCGTGTTCCTGTACACGCAGGGCTGGGGCTACCCCTCGCAGGAGACGGTCGTCGAGGAGCTGTTCGCCGACCCCGAGGCGGCGTCGTCGGTGTTCGCATCCGAGGTGTCGTCCGACCAGATCGAGTCCATGACGGCGCTGATCACGAAGGATCCCAACGTCGCCGTCGACGGCATGAACCGCTCGATGAGCGCTTCGACCGTGTACGCGACGGCCGCGACGCCCGAAGGCGGCGAGGTCCAGTACGAGGTCTCGCTCGTGCGCGACCTCATCGGGTGGAAGGTCTCGAGCGTCGAGCTGTACTTCCCGAGCCAGAACTGACGGCGCGCCTTCGCCGCGTTTCCGGGCGGACGGGCAGCATGCCCGCCGCACGGCGCGACGGCGCGCCGATCGCAACGAACATGAGAGAAAGGGCACAACGAAATGGCAGTTCAGAAAACGTACACCATGATCAAGCCGGACGGCGTGAAGAACGGGCACATCGGCGAGATCGTCAACCGCTTCGAGCGCGCCGGCCTCAAGATCGAGCGCATGGAGCTCGGGATGGTGACTGACGAGCAGGCGAAGGCGAACTACGCCGAGCACGAGGGCAAGCCCTTCTACGATGGGCTCATCTCCTACATCACCAGCGGCCCGGTGGTCAAGATGGTCGTGTCCGGCGAGGGCGCCGTCGCGAAGTGCCGTTCGCTCATGGGCGCCACTAACCCGGCGGAAGCCGCCCCCGGCACGATTCGCGGCGACTTCGGGCTCATCATGGACGAGAATGTGATACACGGCTCCGATTCGCCCGAGTCGGCCGAGCGGGAAATCGGCATCTTCTTCGCGTAGGCGGCCAACCGCACCGCAGAAGGCCCTCTGCAACGCCTCGGGCCCGTTGCCGGCGAGGCGATTGCCACGCCTCCGGTTGCGGATGCCGAGGAGGCAGGGGGCCTTTTCCATGCGCGGCGCCCGCGCACGCGGCCGCCGCGCGCTACGGAGCACCTAGACGAGAAACGGACGTGAGCATGCTGTATCGTGTCATCGATGCTACGGAACTGCCATCGCTCGTGACGGCGTTCATGCAAGACTACGAAGTGGTCGCCCCGGTCAAGCGCGACCGGAGTTACGTGTTCGAAGCCATCGAATCGCCCGACGAGATCGAGCTTTCGTACGAGACGACCATCGCGTCTCCCAAGAAGTACCTGCTGCCGCCAAGCGAGACCCTGCTCTCCTTCGACGCGCGCGACAACCGCGTGGGCGATTATGCAGCCGAGATCAACCCGCGCGTCATCTTCGGCGCCCACGCCTGCGACATCAACGCCATCAACCGGCTCGATCTGGTGTTCCGGGACGGCCGCTATCCCGATCCCTACTACACGGCGCGGCGCAACGCCACGCTCATCGTGGGGTTGAGCTGCATGCCGCAGAGCACCTGCTTCTGCCACCTCTGGGACGCCGACGAGGCGCGGTTCGGCTACGACCTGTTTTTGCAGGACATCGGCGGCAAGTACCTGGTCAGCATCGCCAGCGTCGAAGCGGCGAACATCCTCGAGGCGTCTTGCTCCCCGCGCGAGGCGACTGACGAGGAGCGCATCGCGTTCCGCCACGTCACGCGCCGCCGCCAGCAGTCCTTCGACGAGGGCATCCCCGACATCCAGGACGTCGCCATGCTCATGGACGCCTTCCACGACGACCCGTTCTGGGACGAGCTGGGCGGCCGCTGCCTGTCGTGCACGGCGTGCTCGTCGGTATGCCCCACCTGCTTCTGCTTCGACATCCGCGACACGCTCGACCCGGACGGCAAGACCGGCCGGCGCGAACGCGTCTGGGACGCGTGCACCGCGCCGCAGTTCGCCCTGGTGGCCGGCGACCACAATTTCAGGCCCACCGCTTCCCGGCGCGTGCGGCACCGCATGTACCACAAGCTCAACGGCTTCCTCGCCAACCACGACCGCATGCTCTGCGTGGGATGCGGCCGCTGCGTCAAGGCGTGCAAGGCTGATATCAACCCCATCGAAGTGCTCGATTTCTTCGTGAGGAAGGGGGCCGACGATGCCCAGTAGCTGCGCGGTTTCCA
Source organism: uncultured Eggerthellaceae bacterium (assembly GCA_958454405.1). Classification (GTDB taxonomy): domain Bacteria; phylum Actinomycetota; class Coriobacteriia; order Coriobacteriales; family Eggerthellaceae; genus Enteroscipio. The sequence continues at coordinate 3,385 of CAUEBO010000062.1, forward strand.
CGGTGCAGGTGCGCCCGTTCTTCGACGAGCCCGCGCCGCTCTCCGGCACCGAGATGATGGCGGCGAATCCGTACCGGCCCTGGCCGGCGCGCATCACGTCCATCATCGACGTCACCGAGACGGAGAAGCTCTTCGAGTTCCGCCTCATCGACGAGCGCATCCGCGACGCGTTCTCGCACGAGCCCGGCCAGTTCGTCGAAGTGTCCATCTTCGGCGTGGGCGAGGCTCCCATATCCATTTCCAGCTCGCCGTCGAAGCGCGGCTTCATCGAGCTCACCGTGCGCCGCACCGGCGCCTTCACCCAAGCGCTCCACCGCATGCAGTGCGGCGACATCGTGGGCCTGCGCGGGCCGTTCGGCCGCGGCTTCCCGTTCGAGGACATGAAGGGCCATGACATCCTGCTCGTGGCCGGCGGCCTGGGAATAGCCCCTCTGCGCTCGCTCATCAACAACATCCACGACGAGCGCAGCGAGTTCGGCAAGGTCACCATCATCTACGGTTCGAAGACGCCCTCCGAGGTCATGTTCCGCAGCCAGTTCGAGATGTGGCGCCACCGCAAGGATTTCGACCTGTATTTGACCGTCGACCATCCCGATGACACCTGGGACGGCGAGGTCGGCCTGGTCACGAAGCCCTTCGAGCATCTCGACATCGACGCGTCCAACACGTTCGGCGCGGTGTGCGGGCCTCCGGTGATGTATAGGTTCGTCATCGAGGAGATGCGCAAGAAGAACATCAGCTACGACCACATCTACATGAGCTTCGAGCGCCATATGAAGTGCGGCATGGGCAAGTGCGGCCATTGCCAGATCGGCCACCAGTACGCATGCATCGACGGGCCCGTGTTCAACTACTGGGAAGCCAAGAACATTCAGGAGTCGATGTGATATGAGCGGACACTGCACACCCACGCCCGAGAAGCCCGCGGCTCCGCGCGTCGTGGTCGTCGGGCTTGCGAGCTGCTTCGGCTGCCAACTGCAGATCACGAACGCCGAGGCGCACCTGCTCGACGTGCTCGGCCAGATCGACCTGCGCTACTGGCAGCTGGCCTCGAGCGATCCCATGCCCGACGAGTTCGACGTCGCCGTCATCGAGGGCGCTGTGACCACCGAGGAGTCCGAAGGCCTCGTGCGCACGCTGCGCGAGCGGGCGGGCGTCCTCATCGCCATCGGCGCCTGCGCCACGACGGCGGGCATTCCCGGCATGGCCGCCGACCGCTTCCTCGAGCGCCCCTCTGAGGTGTACGGCCGCGTGCCGGCTGCATGCGGGGACATGATAGCCCCGCGGTCGGTGGGCTCGGTCGTGGAGGTCGATTACGAGGTGCGCTGCTGTCCCGTGGACACGCTCGATTTCGTCGACGTGCTGCAGCGCGCGCTGTATGGATCGAACAAGACCGTCACCACGCGCACCATGTGCGGCGACTGCAAGCGCAACGAGACGGAGTGCTTCTTCGGGAAAGGCGAGCTGTGCCTGGGCCTCGTGACCGTGGCCGGCTGCGGAGCGCGCTGCGTGAACCTCGGCCGCGCATGCAACGGGTGCCGGGGGCTGTCGCCCGACGCGAACCTGCCCAGCGCCCGCGCGGCGTGCGATCGCTACGGCGTGCCGGTCGCGGATTTCGACAAGGCGCTCGAGATGTTCAACCAGACGGACGCCGCCCTCGCCGGCGAACAGTAAGGGAGCCTCCCATGACGAAAACCGCAATCCACGTCGACCATATCGCCCGCATCGAGGGCCACGGCAACGTGCACGTGGTCATCGAGGACGGGGAGGTGAAAACCGTCGAGATGAACGTCGTCGAGCCGGCGCGCCTGTTCGAGAGCATGGTGCGCGGCCGCCGGTTCGAAGAAGGGCCCTACATCGCCTCGCGCATCTGCGGCATCTGCTCGGCCAGCCACGTGGTGACCGACCTCAAGGCCATCGAGGGCGTCTTCGGCGTGCAGCCGACCGACCGCACGAAGGCTTTGCGCGAGCTTTTGGTGTACGGGTCGTACCTGCAGAACCACGCGTCGCATCTGTTCGTGTTCGCCACGCCCGACTTCATCGGCACGAAGAGCGTCTTCCCGCTCGCCGAGACGGATCCCGAGCTGCTGCAGAAGGCGCTCGGCCTGAAGGCGCTCGGCAACGAGCTGTGCACGAAGGTGGGCGGGCGCAGCATCCATCCCATCACGGCGGTGGTCGGCGGCTTCACGCACGAGCTGTCGGCGGGGGAGTACCTCGAGCTCGCCGACAAGATGGACGCGTCCGTGGAATTCGCGCTCGAGACCGTCGACCTGTTCCGCTCCTTCGCCGTGCCCGACATCGCCACCGAAGGCGACATGCTCGCCATGGTGGAGGACGGCCGCTACCCGGTGCAGGGCTCCGACACCGCACGGTTCCTCAAAGCGGGCATCGAGTTCTCTGCGAACGACGTGCTGGAGCACGTCGAGGAGTTCGCGGTGCCGCATTCGGCGGCGCTGTGCGCGCGCGTGCGCGACACGGGCGAGCCCTACTTCGTGGGCGCGCTGGCGCGCATCAACGCGTCCTGGAAGCACCTGAGCCAGAACGCCAAGGTGGCGGCGGCGAAGGCGGGCCTGCGGCCGCCCGAGCCCAATCCGTTCATGAACAACGTCGCCCAGGCCGTCGAGCTCGTCGACGCGCTCGACCGCTGCTCGGAGCTGTGCCGGCGCCTGGCTGCGGCCGACGGCTTCGAGGGATCGAGCGCTCCGGTGCCGTTCGAGGTCAGGGCGGGACGCGCCGTGGGATTCACCGAGGCCCCGCGCGGCGCGGTCTTCCACGATCTGGAGCTCGATGCCGAGGGCCGCATCGTGCACGCGTCCATGATCACGCCCACCGCCCAGAACGTCGCGAACCTCGAGGCGGACATGCGCCTGCTGGCCGAAAGGCTCGTCGCAGAGGGGGCGGGGCAGGATGCGGTGCAGCTCGCGATCGAGAAGCTCGTGCGCGCCTACGATCCCTGCCTCAGCTGCAGCGTGCATTAGGGGAGCGTCGCTTTTCTCGCGCAGGCTCGACGGCGGGCGCTTGCGCCCCGCGAAGCGGATCGCGAATCAACCGCCGCGGCGGCCTCGTTCCAGCGGGGTGTGCCGCTTGTGGATTTTCCCCTGCCGAAAACCCCCTGTGATAGAATCTGAATCTACGTGAATCGAGATTCAAGGGGTTTGCCTGTATGTCTTTTTTGGACGCGTTCTCGGGGTTGACCGGCCAGATGTCCACGGACATGGCTATCGACCTCGGAACTGCAAATACATTGGTCGCCATCCCAGGCGAGGGCATCGTGGTCAACGAGCCCTCGGTCGTCGCCATCGAGAAGAGCACCCACCGGGTGCTCGCCGTGGGCCACGAGGCCAAGAACATGATCAACCACACGCCCGAGGCGTTCTCGGCCGAGCATCCGCTGCATGACGGCGTCGTCGCCGACTACGATGTGACCGAGGCCATGATCTCGGCCTTCATCAACAAGGCCGCGCCGCGCAAGTACCCGTGGCAGGCGAAGCCCCGCATCGTCATCTGCATCCCGTGCGGCGCCACGTCGGTCGAGAAGCGCGCCGTGTTCGAGGCCGCCGTGCAGGCCGGGGCGCGCCAAGCCTACCTCATCGAGGAGCCCATGGCCGCCGCCATGGGCGCCGACCTGCCCGTCACCGAGCCCACGGGCTCCATGGTGGTGGACATCGGCGGCGGCACCACGGAAGTGGCCGTCATCTCGCTCGGCGGCATCGTCACGTCGTCGTCGCTGCGCTTGGCCGGCAACCGCATGGACGAGGCCATCGCCATGCACCTGCGCGATCTTCTGGGCATCAAGGTGGGCGAGCGCACCGCCGAGGTCATCAAGATCAAGATCGGCTCCATCCTGCCGTTCGAGGACGGGCGCGAGCGCGACATGATCATCTCGGGCCAGGACGTCATCACCGAGCAGCCCAAAGAGGTCACCATCCAGTCCGAGGACGTGCGCGCGGCTCTCATCCAGCCGTGCGAGGAGATGGTCATCCACATCAAGGAGACGTTCAAGAAGACGAACCCGGACCTGGCGTCCGACATCATCCAGAACGGCATCCTGCTCACGGGCGGCGGCGGGTTGCTCGCGGGCCTCGACCGCTACCTCACCGACAAGTTGGAGATCCCGGTGTGGGTGAGCGAGACGGCTCTCACGAACGTCGTCATGGGCTGCCTCAAGGTGCTTGAGACGCCGACGGCGCTCAAGCAGACGCTCATGCGGTCGAAGTAAGGCTGAGCCGGCTTTTCATGGCTCTCCAATTCCAACAGAGAGGTTCGGCGTTCGTGCGCCGGGTGCTCTTGGTCGTCTGCCTGGTCGTCTCCCTCGCGCTTCTGACGACGTACGCGCGGGAGGGAGAGGACGGTCCGCTCCACGGCGTGCAGAACGCCGTGTCCGGGGCCGTCGCGCCGCTTTCGTTCGTCGGCGCCGCCGTGGGGTCGACCACGGCCTCCGCCGGAGAGGGCGTCGAGAACCTCACCGCCGACGAGAACACGCTTTCCGGCCTGCGCGCGGCGAACGCGGAGCTGGTGGAGCAGCTCGCCCGGGCCGAGGAGTACCGGCAGGAGGCCGAGCGCCTGCAGGGGCTGCTCGGCATCAAGGACTCTTACGACATCGAGGGCGTGGGCGCGCGCGTGATCGGGAAGTCCACGACGGCCTGGGACCAGACCGTCACCATCGACAAGGGCTCCGCCGACGGCGTTGACAGCGGCCTGACGGTCATGGGCTCTTCGGGCGTCATCGGGCAGATCGTGGGCACCACCGAGCACGCGGCCACCGTGCGCCTGCTCACCGATCCGAAGAGCGGCGCGGCCGCGCTCGTGCAGTCGACGCGCGCGGAAGGCGTCGTGCGCGGCTCGCTCGACGGGCTGCTGTACCTGGAGGACCTCGACGCCGACTCCGCGGTGCAGGCGGGCGACATCGTCGTCACCTCCGGGCTCGGAGGAAGCTACACGCGCGGGCTCGTCATCGGCACGGTGGTGAAGGTGGACGCCCAGCAGGGCGATGCCACGCGCCGCGTGGTGGTGTCGCCCACCGACGAAGCCGGGGCCCTCGAAGAGGTGCTCGTGGTGTTCAGCGTAGGATCGGGCACGTCCGGGTCTTCGGACGGAGACGGATCGGGCGAAGGGGGCGATGAGTCGTGAATCTGACGCGCGAGAACCTTGTCGTCGGCATCGGCGCCGTGGTGGCCGTGGCGCTGCAGATCGTCGCAGCCCCCAACATCGCCCTGTTCTCGGCCCAGCCGAACGTGCTTCTGGCCTACGTGCTGGTGGTCGCCATCGTGCGCCCGCTCGAAGCGGGCCCGGTGCTGCCGTTCGTGCTCGGGCTCGTGTTCGACGTGCTGGGAACGGGCCCGGTGGGGGGGATGGCCTTCCTGTTCGTGCTCGTGTCGTTCGTGGCTTCGCGCGCGTTCGCGGTGCTCGACAACGACACGGTGTTCATGCCGCTCACCATCCTCGTCGTGGCGACGTTCGCCGTGGAGATGCTCTACGGCGCGCTGCTCATCGCGCTCGGCTTGGCGGTGAGCCCGATCGACGCGTTCCTCTACCGGGCCCTGCCGTGCTCGCTCTACGATTGCGTCGTGGGCCTGGTGCTGTTCCCGATCTTCGCGCGCCTGCTCGCCGCGGGCGCCCAGGAACGCGAGATGCGCGCCCCGCGGCTGCGATAGGGGCCTGAGATGCTGTTCGCCATCATCGCAGCGCTCGTCACGCTCGTCGTGGCCGCCATCGCCGTGGTCGCGGTCCTCTTCCTGCGCAACCGCTCAAAGTCCTCGAACATCAGCGTCAAGAAGGACGTGCGCTCCATCAGCTCCGTCGGCGTGTCGTCGTCGCTCGGCAGCGCCGGCGGGCGGGTCGGGGGATCCTCCGCGCCGCGCGCCGGCGCCGCGGCCCAGCGCCCGGCGGCCAATCCCGCCGACAGCCTCCGGTCGCGGTTCGTGGCGATGGGGGTGCTCGCCGCGGCCATCTTCGGCTCGCTCACGGCGAAGCTGTGGAGCATGCAGGTGCTCTCGTCCGAATCGTACCTGAGCGAGTCGGAGGAGAACCAGTACGCGACCGTCTCGACGCCCGCCCCGCGCGGCCTGATCTACGACGCCGCCGGCGTGGCCCTCGTGAAGAACCGCTCGTCGCTCACGGTGCTCGCCGACGGCGAGACGGCTTCCGACCACGACGTCCTCCAGCGGCTCTCCACGGTGCTGGGCCTTCCGTACAACGTGGTGCGCCAGCGCATCCAAGACACGTCCGCAGGCGCCCAGAGCCAACGCGTGGTGGCCAGCGACGTGCGCATGCGCGACGTCGCCTTCATCGCCGAGCATTCCGACGCCTTCAAGGGCGTCACCGTCCAGACGCGGACCGTGCGCGAGTACCCCTATGGCGGCCTGGCGGCGCACGCGCTTGGCTACACCGGCACCGTCTCCGAGGAGGAGCTGGCGTCCGTTCCCGCAGGCCGCGAGATCAAGCTGGGCGACGACGTGGGCAAGACCGGCATCGAGCAGTACTACGACCGGCTCCTGGCGGGCGATCACGGCCAGCGCAAGGTGGTGGCCGACGCGAACGGCAACGTGGTGGAGGTGGTGAGCGAGACGCAGCCCACGAAGGGATCCGACCTCTACCTGACCATCAAGGCGCCCGTGCAGTACGTGTGCGACCGGGCCCTCGCGAACCTCGTCGCGCCCGTCAACGGCACCATCGGCACGGGCAAGGGCGTGAGCGCGTCCGCCGTGGTCATGGACGTGCGCGACGGCGGCATCGTGGCCATGGCGAGCTTCCCCACCTTCGCGCCCGAGAAGTTCATCGGCGGCATCACCACCGAGGCCTGGGAGCTGTACTCCAGCGAGGAGGCCTACAACCCGCTGCTCAACCGCGCCATCGGCGGACTGTACCCGCCCGCCTCCACCTACAAGGCGTTCACGAGCCTGGCGGCGCTCGCGTACGGGTTCGCCGACGCCGGGCGCACGTGGACCTGCACCGGATCGTGGGACGGGTGGAACACGGGCGCGCCGCAGAGCTGCTGGCTGAAGTCGGGCCATGGCACGCTCGACCTGCGCGGCGGCATCGTGAACTCCTGCGACGTGGTGTTCTACGACATCGCGAAGCAGTTCTGGGAGAACGGCGAGTCCCAGGGCGGCTCGGTCAGCGACACCGCGCTGCAGGACTACCTCAAGAAGTACCGGTTCGGCGAGCTCACCGGCATCGACCTGGCGGGCGAGTCGTCCGGACGCGTCCCCACGCCCGAGTGGAAGGCCGAATGGTTCCGCAACCAGCCCGAGGAAGCCCAATGGCAGGGCGGCGACATGACGAACATGATCATCGGCCAGGGCTACGTGCTGGCCACGCCCCTGCAGCTGGCTGTGGCGTACGGGGCCGTGGCCACGGGCAACCTCATGAAGCCGCATCTGCTCAAAGAGGTCCGCAACGCCGAAGGCGACGTGGCCCTGGCCTTCGAGCCGGAAGTCATCGACGTGCCCGACGTGCCCGCCGAGAACCTGGCCACCGTGCGCGACGCGCTGCGGGGCGTCGCGACGGACAACGCGGCCATCGCGAAGCTGTTCAACCAGTACGGCATCGACGCGGCCTGCAAGACCGGCACCGCCGAGCACACCAACGACGAGGACACCGCCTGGTTCGCCTGCTACGCGCCCTACGACGACCCGAAGTACGTCGTGGCGTGCCTCGTCGAGCACGGCGGAGGCGGCTCGGCCGTGGCTGCCCCGCTGGGCGCCGAGATACTGGCCGCCGCCCTCGCCTACGACGACGGCAGCTTGACCGACGTGGGCGAGATCGCCGGCTCCACGGGCAAGTCGGACGTGCATGCCTCGGGCGGCTCCGGCGGGCGCACCGACTAGCTAGACGAGACGGAGAGACGCGAGGAAAGGAGGAGCGATGCCCCAGCTGCCCGAAATAAACTCGGTGAAGACGCCCGATCGCATGGTGGCGCAGGCCACCCGCGAGCGCCGCTTCCCATGGCTGAACCTGCCGCTCATCGTCGTGGTCGTCTGCCTCGTCGCCTACGGCCTCGTCATCGTGTCTTCAGCCGTGCGCGGCCAGACCGAGTACAGCTTCACGCGCCAGCTGACGTTCGTGGCGGTGGGCGTGGTGTTCATGATCCTCGTCTGGCGCTTCGATTACCGCAAGCTCTCGGATTTCACGACGCTGTTCCTCATCGTCAACGTCGCGCTCATCCTCTCGCCCCACATACCCGGGCTCGGCACCGACGCGGGCATGGGCGCGCAGTCGTGGATCAAGATCGGCATGCAGGTCCAGCCGGGCGAGTTCGCCAAGATCACGGTCATCCTGCTCGATGCGAGCGTCATGGCCCGCTACGGCGGGCGCCTCGACGATCCGCGCGAGTACGTGAAGGCGCTCGGCATCATGCTCGTGCCGTTCGTGTGCATCATGACCCAGCCCGACCTGGGCACGGGCCTCGTGTACCTGTTCATCGCCGCGGTGGCGCTGGTGGTGGGCGGCGCGCGCCCGAAGTACCTGCTCATCACGCTGGCGGCGGGCATCGTCGCCGTCGCGGCCCTGTTCGCCCTCGACGAGGTGCTGAAGAGCTCGACCGGCGAGTACAAGCTGCTCAAACAGTACCAGCGCAACCGCCTGCTCGTCTTCCTCGACGCGAACTACGATCCCACGGGCAACGGCTACAACCTGCGCCAGGCCCAGATAGCCATCGGCTCGGGCGGCCTGTTCGGCAAAGGCTTGTACCAGGGCACGCAGCATGCGCTCGGCCTGCTGCCGGAGGCGCAGACGGACTTCATCTTCTGCGTCCTGGCCGAGGAACTCGGGTTTTTCGGTGTAATGGTGCTGCTCGCGCTGTACGCGGCCCTCGTTTTGATATGCTTCAACATCGCACGATCGGCCGGCGACCTGTTCGGCATGGTCGTCGTCATGTGCGTCGTGGGCATGTGGCTGTTCCAGATTTTGGAGAACATCGGCATGGACTGCGGGCTCATGCCCATCACGGGCATCCCCCTGCCGTTCGTGAGCTACGGCTCGACGGGCATGATCATGAACTTCATCATGGTTGGGCTGATCGGCTCGGTGTGGACCCACAACGTATCCAAGCGGTGAGAAAAGGGGCGGTTATGCAGCTACCCGTTGACATCAAAGCGGTCATCGACGAGGCGCTCGATATCGACGAAGCGCGCCATACGGCGCTTTCGGCGAGCGTGTACCTGGACGACACGGCGCCCAGCGACCTGCAGGCCCATGTGCGCCAGGCGTTCGCGAGCGCGTCTCCCCATGCCCGCGTCTCCCTCACGTATTTGGACGGCAGGCCCTTCGCGCCGTTCGAGGGGGACGACATGGCCGTCGTCGTCGCGGGTTTGAACGAGCGGGTCGGCTCGTACGCCGAACAGCTGCGGGGCGCGGGCGTGCCCGTGATGGTGGTGACCACGCTGCCCTCGATCGTCTCCGACATCGCCGCGCAGCAGGGTCATCCCATCCCGAGCGGGGACGTGGTGTCGCCGAAGGCGCCGCTTTCCCCGGCGCTGCCCGCTGCGGACGGGCGTGCGGACGAGGCCCCGGCCGGCCCGGCCGAGCCGTACCGGCTCGATGCGGAAGCCGCCTCGTCGCTCGACGAGCGCATGGGCGGCTGGGTGGTCGACGCGTGCAGGGACAAGCGCCTGGCGTTCGCGCTCGCGTTCCCCTTCGTGCGCAAGCCGCTGTCGCTCGAGGCGGTGAACTCCACCGCGCTGCAGAACGCGGGCGTCGGCCTGCTCGTCATCATCCCGGGCGCCGACATGCCGGTCATGACGCTCAACCAGGCCAAGATGCTGCTCATGGTGGCCGCCGCCTACGGCGAGGAGCTGGGCATGGATCGCGTGAAGGAGCTCGCGGCCCTCGTGGGCGGCGCCTTCGCCTGCCGCGCGGTTGCCCGGCAGCTTGTGGCGTTCGTGCCCGGCCTCGGCTGGGCGGTGAAGGCCGCCATCGGCTACACGGGCACCGTGGCCATGGGCCGCGCCGCCATCCAGTACTACGAGGACGGCGCCACCATGTCCACGCTGACCGAGGCGGTGGCGCGGGCCCGCGACAAGGTGGTGCGCGCGGCGGCGAGCCGAGCCGCCTCCAAGGCCCGCACGACGGGCGCGAAAGCCGCTGCGAGCGTGCGCGATCGCGCCTCCCAGGCGGCCGCGTCCGCGCGTTCGGCGGCTTCGTCCCGGTTTGCCCCTGGAAAAGCGCGCTGAGCGCCGCACGCGCCCGCCCGCTCCCACGATCGAACGAGGAAACGATTCCCCATGATGGATCTCTGGCCGCGTCTCGAACCGCTGCTCGCCGACGCGGAGCGCCCTGCGCGCTACCTGAACCACGAGTACGGATGCGTCTACAAGCCCGAAGCGGACTTCCGCTTCTGCATGGTCTACCCCGACACCTACGAGCTCGGCCAGGCCAACCAGGCGCTGCGCATCCTCGTCAACGTCGTGAACGCGCAGGAGGGGATGGCGGCCGAGCGCGCCTTTTTGCCCGCGCCGGCGATGTGCGACACGCTGCGCGCCGAAGGGCTGCCGCTGTTCTCCATCGAGAGCTGCGCGCCGGTTTCGGAGTTCGACGTCGTGGGTATCACGCTGCCGCACGAGTTGGCGGCCACGAACGTGCTCGAGACGCTCGATCTGGCCGGCATCCCGCTGCGCGCCGCCGATCGCGGCGAGCATGATCCGTTCGTGGTGGCGGGCGGCCCCTGCGCGTACAACCCCGAGCCCTACGCCCCCTTCTTCGACGCCTTCAGCATCGGAGAAGGCGAGGAGGCGCTGCCCGAAGGCCTCGCGCTCATCCGGCGGATGCGCTCCGAAGGGGCGGCGCGGGGCGACGTCCTGCGCGCGCTCGCGCTCGAGCCGGGCTGGTACGTGCCCTCGCTCTACCGTTGGCGCACAGAGGAGGAGGCCCAGGAGGCGGGCTCGTGGATCGAGCCTTTCGACGAGGGTCTGCCGACGCTCGTCGAAAAGCGCCTGTTCGAGGGCTTCGCGGAAAGCCCGGGATGGGAGCCGTGCATCGTCCCGTTCACCGAGGCGGTGCACGACCGCCTGAACGTCGAGATCCTGCGCGGGTGCGCCCGGGGCTGCCGCTTCTGCCAGGCGGGCATGATGTACCGCCCCGTGCGCGAGCGTTCGGCCGACAACATCGTGGAATCGGTGGTGCAGGGG
>CAUEBO010000063.1 GCA_958454405.1 uncultured Eggerthellaceae bacterium
CGCCCCCGCGATCCCACGAATCTCGGACGCCATGGCCGGCCTCGCTGACTTACTACGCCAACCTGGGCGGTTGCTTTCGCGCTTGCGCGCGAAGCGCGGGTCGCTTCGCTCCTGCGCGGTCGACCTGCGGGCCCATCATGCGGCCTGCGGCCGCATGGCAAGCGTCGCCGCGCTCGCGTGCCGGCCGACCTGGGCAGTGGTTTTCGCGCTTGTGCGCGAAGTGCTGGGCCGTCGCTTTGCTTCGATCCTACTGTGGCAACGCTCCCTCGTCGCCGGATGCGCCCTGGTCGAAGGGCTCCTCGGCACGTGCGCGGGCCTTGGCGTGCGCGGCGGCGCGGGCGGGGGACATGCCCCGGGCCTCGCCGCCTTCTGCTTCCAGCTCGGCCTCGATCGCACGCACGCGCGCCTTCTCATGGGCGGCCTCGCGCGCCATCGCGGAGCGCCCGCGCACCTTCGCGTCCGGGCCCACGGCTTCCGTCTCGTCTTCCGTGGCCTTGGAAAATCCCAGGCGGATGCTGATGTACTCGCTCACCAGCAGCACGAGCAGGATGCACATGACGATGAGGTAGCCGATGACCGCGCCCGGCAGCCCGGTGAAGTTCACCAGCAGGATGGGCACGAACAGCGAGAACCCGAACGTGATGATGTAGAGCTTCGTCACGGCGCGCTGCCGCCTGAGGACGGTGATGACCTGGTACAAAAAGTCGATGGCCGCCGTCACGCCGCCTGCGGCGATCATGATGAACAGCAGCCCGCGGAACTGCTCGAAGTCGAGCCCGTACAGAAAGCTCATGACGGGGATGCCGATCCATCCCATGACGAGCGCCGTCGCTCCCGTGTACGCCACGATCACCAGCATGATGGCCACGATGATCAGGTCGAACTTCCTGCGCTTGTCGGGGTCGCCCCACGCTTCCGCCATGCGCACGAGCAGCGGCTTGTAGATGAGGCCGATGGTGAGCAGGATGCCCTGCGCGGGAAAGTACAGCGCGTTGAAGTACAGCTGGTTGTCGTAGCTCAGCACGCCTTCCATGACGAACTTCGGCATGTTGTCGATGAGCGCGTACAGAAACAGCGCCAGGAACAGCGGGAAGCACTGCTTGAACAGCCTGCCCACGCTGGAGGGATTCACGCGGCGCGATTTCGACGTTTCGAACAGCGCGAGCGGGAACGTGAGCACGGCGAACGTGATCACGGCAGCCACGGCCATCACGATGCAGGACACCGGCAGGTTGCGCGTGACGAGCAGGCACAGCGAGAACACGATGAGCACGACCACCGAGCGGAACGCCTGGGAGACGCCGGCCAGATAGAGCTTGTCCACCTGCTGCAGGCGGCCCTCGTACACGTCGGCCAGGCCGTCGACCATCTTGTACAGGTACACGCCCAGGCTGATGGTGAACATCTCGTCCGAGTAGCCGCGGATCGAGCAGTACGCCACGCCCACCAGCACCATGACGGCGCACGTGATCCAGCGGTTCGCCTGGTAGTCCGAGAACGAGTGGGCCTCGTCCAGGTCCGACACCTGGTAGGTGCGCACGCCGTAGTTGGCCAGGTACATGAGCAGCATGCCGGTGACGAACGCCATGGAGAACATGCCGGCCTGCTCCACGCCCACGAGCTGTGTGACCACGACGGTGAGGATGGGGAACACCATGCCCCACGCGCCGATGCCGATGGAGTTCCACACGTAGTCGCGCGTGGTGCGGTGGGCGGCGTACTCCGCTTCCTGCTCGGCCAGCGAGCGCTCGGACACGGCGCCCAGCAGGCGGTTGCACCAGTGGTTCACCGAGCGCGTGATGAAGTTCGGCTTGCGGGGCTCGGCCGCTTCGCCCCGCTTCCCGCTTCCCGTGCGCGGGAAGCGCCGGCCGCTTCGTCCCGACGCTGCGTTCTCGTCGGAGTTGGGGCGTCCGTCGCGCCGATTGGCGACGGGGGCTGCGGTCGTCCGGGCCGCCGTTGCGGCTCCGGCGCGCTCGGCGCGTTTTCCGTGCCGACCGGTCGCGGCCGGGCCTTCGGGGGCTTTCCCGTGGCGCCCGATCGCCGCATCCTCCTCGCGTTCGGGGGATGGGGCGAAACGCTGCGCGTGCCCTGTCGCCGCCTGCCGCTCCTCGATGCCCGGACCGCTCTGAACGCGCTCCGGCGCGCGCAAAACGGGGCCGGCGGGCTGCGCGGCCTGCTTGTCGGTGGTGTTCGGTTGCAAGGGATCCCGTTTCGTCAAAGCGATCGTCTTCCTCCGTGCGTGCTGCATGCCATGCTGGTGGCGCCCCTGCCTTTCTGCGTCTGCTCGTGCACGATTATAGTCCATCGCAGGAGCACGGCTCGTTCTGCACCAGAGCAACAGCAAACCATCGCAGCTTCGCGCCTTCGGCTCGCTTCGCTCGCTCAGGATGACAATGTGCTGGCTTGCGTAGTGCCAATGGCGGTTCAGCAGCGGAAACCGAGGTTCGCGGCAGTTTTTGCCGTTGGTTGATCAATTCAGAGGCGCCATAGCGCTCCTTCGATGCCTCGTCTCCGCGAACGACCGCAAATGGCCTGGTCGCAGCCTTTCCCCTTCCGGCGACGTCAAAAACTGCTGTGCGCCGATGATCAACCAACGCCGAAAACTGCCACGAACCAGAGCTTTCGCCGCTGAACCAGCATCGACATGCACCTGGCCAGGTTGTCATCCTGAGCGGAGGCTCCGCTTCGCGGGGCCTCCCTGTGCCCGCTTTGCGTGCTCGGGATCTCGACTGTCCACGGGACTGTCGAATGCTTGCGCTCGCTCAGGATGGCAGCGCGTTGGCTTGCAGAATGTCAAGGGCGGTTCAGCAGCGGGTGCGTCGTTTTGCGCCGCGTTTCGGGCTGCGTTCCGTGCTTCGCCGAGATGCGGGCGACCGCCTGTTGAAACCTGCAGGATTTGCGTCGACGCGGCGCTATACTGATACGGTTGTTCACGCGTTTGAACGAACAGGAGAGGTTCATGATCGAAGTCTTGTGGCACGGCCGCGGAGGGCAGGGAGCGTTCACGGCCGCGCGGCTGCTCGGTGCCGCGGCGTCGCTTTCGGAAGGCCGTTACGCGCTGGCGTTCCCGTCGTTCGGGCCCGAGCGGCGCGGCGCGCCCATGCGCGCGTTCACGAAGCTGGACGATGCGCCCATCGGCGATCGAAGCGCGATCGCGCAAGCCGACTACGTGGTGTACCTGGACGACACGCTGCTGGGCGGCGATTGGGCAAACGAGCTCAAGCCCGGCGGGACGGTGCTGGTCAACAGCACGTTGTCGTTTGACGACGAGCGCATCGTGGCCGTCGATGCCGACGGCATGTCTTCGGCTGTCCTCGGGCGGCCCATTCCCAACACGGTGTTTTTGGGAGCGATCTCGGCGCTGTGCGATGCGGTGGACGCCGAGGACGTGAAGGAGGCCGTGCGCCAGTACATGCCGGCGAAGCTGCACGCCAAGAACATCGCCATCGTGGATGCCGCGCGCGAGCTGCTGGACAAGCGGCGCGCGGGCGCTGCCGCCGACGGATCCGGCGCGTCAGGCGCCGGAGGCCCGGGCGGGGAGCAGGCTTCCGCCGTCGCCGCGCCGGTAGCCGGCGGGCATGCTGCTCCGACGGCGCCGCCCTCGCCTTCGCGGCCGGACGGCTCCGTCATCCCGATGCTGCGCGACGACGAGCTGCGCCCTGAAGCCTATGCGCGCACGACGTGCTTCGAGGCGGGGTACCTGGTGGCGAAGAACGCCGGGTGGCGCAACAGGCGCCCCGTCGTCGACCTCGATGCCTGCACGGGCTGCCTGCAGTGCTACCTGCACTGTCCCGACGGGACCATCTACAAGGTTCCGTCGACCTGCCGGCCGACGGAACCGGCCGGGCTCGTGGCCATCGACTACGACTTCTGCAAGGGCTGCGGCGTGTGCGCGAGGGCCTGCGCCTTCGACGCGATCGTCATGGTTTCGGAGCGGGAGGCGCTTGCGGCCGAGGCGGCGGCAGGCGCGAACGATCGGACAAAGGAGGCGATCGCGCGATGAAGCGGTTCCTTTCCGGCGACGAGGCGTTCGCCGAAGGCGTGCGCCTGGCGCGCCCCCACGTGATATCGGCCTATCCCATCACGCCGCAGACGGTGGTGGTGGAGCGCCTGAGCGAGATGGTGGAGGAGGGCAGTCTGGCCGCCGAGTACGTGCATGTGGAAAGCGAGCACTCGGCGCTGTCGTGCGCCATCGGCGCGTCTGCCACGGGCGCGCGCACGTTCACGGCCACGTCGAGCCAGGGCCTCTTGTACATGGCCGAGTGCCTGACCTACGCCTCGGGCGGGCGGTTCCCCATCGTCATGATGAACGCGAACCGCGCCACGGCGCTGCCGTGGAACATCTACGGCGACCAGCGCGACTCGCTGGCGCTTTTGGACCATGGCTGGATACAAGTGTACGCCGAGGACAACCAGGAGGCGCTCGATCTGGCCCTCATGGCCTACGCGCTGGCGGAGGATCCGGAAGTCATGACGCCCGTGATGGTGAACCTGGACGGGTTCGCGCTCACGCACACCTACGAGACGGTGGACGTGCCCGATGCCAAGGCGGCCGACGCTTTCCTGCCGCCCTACGAGACGGCAAACCGGTTCGACTTCGAGCATCCGAAGAACATCGGGTATTCGGCGGGCCCTGAATTCAACCGCTACTACAAGTACTGGGAGCATCGCGACATGATGGCGGTCCCGACGGTCGTCGAGCGCGTGGAGGCGCGGTTCGCCGAGGTGCTGGGCAGGAGCTATCCCGGCATGGTGGAAACCGTGGCCTGCGACGACGCCGACTTCATCGTGGTGACGCTGGGTTCCACGGCGGGCCTCGTGCGCACCGTGGTGGACCGGCTGCGCGCGCAGGGCGTGCGCGCGGGCCTCATGCGCATCCGCTACCTGCGCCCCCTGCCCGGCGCGCTCATCGCCCAGGCGCTGCGCCATGCGAAGGCCGTGGCCGTGCTGGAGCAGGACATCTCGTTCGGTGCGGAAGGCACCGTGTGCACGAACGTGAACTCGGCGCTTCAGCAGGCGGGGGCCACGGTTCCCACGTACGACTTCGTGGGGGGCCTGGGCGGAGACGACATCTCGGAGGCGCAGGTGGCCGGCATCTTCCGCACGCTGCAAGAAGCGGCGGCGGGCGCGGACGTGCCGCGCGTGTCGTTTTTGGGCGTGGATTCGCCGGCGGATGGAGTTCCGCCGGCTTGCCAGCCGCCGGAACGAGTCGACGCTGCGGCTTCCCCCGGCACCCGATCTCGCGGCGATGCCGAAGGCTCGCGTGCCGAAGTACGCTTCGCCTCCGCTATCCCCACGATCTCGGGCACCGCGGAAACCCTCGCTGACTCATGTGGACCTGCGAGCTGCGACGAAGGGGGGCGCTAGCCATGGCACTCAACGCCAAGACCATCGCCGACGACGAGTTCTTCTTCGGGCACAAGGCATGCGCCGGCTGCGGCGGGTCGCTCGCCGTGCGCGCGGCGCTCAAGGTGCTGGGACCGAACGCCGTGGCCGCGCTGCCTGCCGGCTGCATGAGCGCCGTCGGGTTCAACTTTCCGCAGCTCTCGTTTGCGAACAACGCCATGATCGCGCCGTTCGCCGCAACGGCCAGCGTGCTCACCGGCATCGAGGCCGGTTTGCGCGCGCAAGGCAAGAAGCCCGACGACTGCACGGTGGTGGGTTTCGCCGGCGACGGCGGCACGGCCGACATCGGCCTGCAAGCGCTCTCCGGCGCCATCGACCGCAACGACGACGTGCTCTACATCTGCTACGACAACGAAGCGTACATGAACACGGGCATCCAAAAGAGCTCGCTGACGCCGTTCGGCGCGAAGACCACCACCACGCCGGTGGGCAAGAACGCGCGCGGATGCCTGACGCAGAAGAAGAACCTGTTCGAGATCGTGGCCGCCCATGACATTCCTTACGCCGCCACGGCGAGCGTGGGCTACCTGAACGACTTCATACGCAAGGTGGAGCGCGCTCGCGACATCAAGGGCACGCGCTACCTCCATGTTATCGCGCCGTGCCCGACGGGTTGGGGGCGTCCTGAGGACGAGATGGTGGACATGGCGAAGGAGATCGTCGACTGCGGCCTGTGGTACCTTGCGGAGTTCGAGGGCGAGCAGGTGTGCGGGCGCCCCGGCGGCCGCTTCAAGTTGAACCGCAATCCGAAGAAGTTCGCAAGCGCCGAAGCCTATCTGAAAAGTCAAGGCCGCTTCAAGGCGCTTTCCGATGAGGACGTGGCCGCCGTCGTGGCGGGCCGCGATGCGAAGTGGGAGGTCATGAGGGAGCGCTGGGCGGACTGACGACCGCGCTGGCGAACCGAAGCGTTCAAGGGCGTCGCCTGCGAGGCGGCGCCTTTTTTTGATGTGCCGAGCCGCCCGCATGGCCGGCGGTGCGAGAAACGCGTTTCGACCGAAGCGCCTCGGCATGCTGAAGCTTTCCCATGCGCTTCTCCTGTCTTTTGAAGGAAGAGCCGTAGAACTCTTGCATATATACTACCATGTGATAGAATGAATCCTATCGAAAGATAGGAGCACCTATGGGACAAGAGATCACACCGGATGATATCAAGCGGATTCGCGGGAAGTACGGTTTGTCGCAGCAGAGCTTCGCGCGGCTGCTCGGCCTTGGCGAGGCGAGCATCGTTCGATACGAGAACGGCCAGCCGCCCAGCAAGGCGAACGCGAATCTGATCCGTGCGGCCGACGATCCTGCGTTCATGCGGGATTGCCTCGAACGCGACGGGGATCTGCTTTCGCGGGAGCAACGGGGGAAGACGGAGCAGATCATATACGCGATGGTAACCTTCGATGAGAGCGGAGACGTCATGGACATCAACGAGATGTACGAGATCACGCTTGAGCAGGAGATACTGAATGAGCAATTAGCGCATTTGATGGGAGAGACGTCGCGGCTGCTTGTCGCTGCTCGAGACAAGGAGGATCTGATTGCCGAAGCGGTGTATGAGGACGTGCTTACGCAACTTGCGCTGATACGGCCGAGTATCACGTATAGAGAGAACTCGAAAGCCTCCAAGCTTTCCGAGATCAGGGGCCAGATTGAAAGCCTGAAGCGCATGGTGAAAAGCCGCAAGGCGAAGGCTGCTTGATATGGCTGGGCCTGAAGACTATTCGGATCACGAGTTCTACGAACAGTTCCAAAGTATCGTAAGCGAGCTTTTGATCGGGGAGCGCACCTCTCCGGCCGGGTGTCCCCGTGCGGTTTTGCTGGGCGGGCAAAGCGGTGCCGGTAAAACCACGCTTCATCGATTGTTCCAGGACTCGTTCGATCACGATGTGGTGATCGTGAACGGCGATGAGTACCGTTCTCGTCATCCTCGCTTCGAGCAGCTCAGCGTCCAATACGGCGTCGACTCCCCGGCTCATACGGCCGCGTGGGCCGGGCGGATGGTCGAAGCCGTTGTCGATGCATTGTCCGTCATGGGCTACAACCTCATCATTGAAGGGACGCTTCGCACCTCGGAAGTTCCCCTGAAGACCGCGACGCTCCTGCACAGCCGCGGCTACGGCGTCTCTCTGGCCCTGATGGCGGTGAAGCCAGAAATATCGCTGGTCAGCTGCCAATTGAGGTACGAGCAGATGCGCCTTGCTGGCATGGAGCCCCGCGCCGTCGACCCGGCGCACCATCGCAACATTGTCGAGGGCATTGTCAGCAACTTGAAGACGCTCGAAGAATCCGGACTGTTCGATGCCGTGGCCCTCTACGACCGAAGCGAGCGGCGTCTGTTTTGCAGCGAGGAAAGCGATGGGAGCGCGAGCGAAGCGCTTTTCGAGATCCTTTTCGGAGATTGGACTGCAGAGGAAACGAGGCACGTCGAGTACCTGCAGAGGCGGTTGGAGGAAATGCGGTCTCGCTCCGAATAGGGGAAAGGGGCGCGTATGGATCTGCGAGCTATCGAGTCGTTTCGGGAGGGCGATCGACTGGAGGCCAAGGCGGCGTAATGCAACTTGCCGAGGAGCCTGTGGGAGACGTACTCCTCGTTTGCGAATACGTCCGGTGGCCTTATCGTGCTCGGGGTAGAGGAGCGGGGACGCCAGCTGCACGTTGTCGGCGTGCCGAATCCCGACAAGCTGCTCGAAGATCTCTGGAATGCCGTCAACAATCCCAAAAAGGTCAGTTCGAACATCCTTTCCGAGCGCGACGTCGAGATCGTTCGGCTGGAAGGGAAGGCGGTCGTCTCCATCGCGGTGCCGCGGGCCGATCGACACGTGCGGCCCGTGTTCATCGAGAACAATCCGCTCACCGGGACGTATCGGCGCAATCACAGCGGTGATTATCGGTGCAGCTACGAAGCGGTCCGGTCGATGATGCGCGATGCGGCCGACGAATCGCAAGATCTCCGCGTGATCGAGAGTATGGCCGTCGGAGATTTGGACCGCGATACCGTGCGGCGCTACCGCAACCGCTACAACCAGTTCAACGAGGACCACGTGTGGTCGAGCCTACCCGACGAGGAGTTCCTTATCCGCATTGGCGCTGCTCGTCGCATGAGCAGCGACGTTGTGCGCCCGACGGTTGCCGGGCTGCTCATGTTCGGGGAGGATTGGCGCATCATGCCTGAGATGTCTCAGTACTTCCTCGACTATCGGGAGCAGGGCGACCCTACGCTGCGCTGGGAGGACCGTGTGACGTCCCAGACGGGCGACTGGAGCGGCAACGTGTACGATTTCTACTTTCGCATCTACCAAAAGCTGGCCCAAGCGCTCAAGGTGCCGTTCAGGCTGGAAGGGATATCGCGCATCGATGACACGCCCGCGCACAAAGCGCTGCGGGAGGCGCTTGCGAACTGCCTGACGAACGCGGACTACCACGGCCGACGCGGATTGGTGGCGTTGCGCATGCCGGATCGCATCGAGCTTGCGAACCCCGGAGGGTTTCGGGTCGACATGGAAGCCGCGCTGTCCGGAGGCGTGTCGGATCCGCGCAATGCGACGATGGCGAAGATATTTTCCTTCGTGGAGATAGGCGAGCGGGCGGGCAGCGGCTTGCCGAAGATCTTCGACGGATGGAAGGCGTGCGGTTTGCCGGAGCCGACCATCACGGAGTCGTTCGATCCCGATCGCACGGTTATGGTTTTGCCGCTTGTTGAAGAGGCGGAAAACCGGCCGCAAAAACCGGCCGCAAAAACCGGCCGCAAAAACCGGCGGTAAGAACGGGGAGAATAACGGAGGAGAAGGAACGTGAGATTCTGGAATTGCTCGCTGCGGAAGGCCCCCTTGGAAGGGGGAGCGTGTTGGAAGAGCTCGGCCTTGGTGCGACCCGAACGAAGGAGCTGCTTGCCGGCATGGTGTCCAAAGGCCTGATCGTGCCCGAGGGCACGGGTCGGGCACGCGTGTATCGGCTGCCTGAGGACGGCGGAGAATAGGTTCGAGTTCGCCCTGCTGCCTGATGCACATGACGTCCGGGATAAGGGTGTTGCGGGCCGGGTCGGGCGCCGCTGTGTTCGTGCGGTCTGTGCTACCCTACGGGGAGGCAAATCATGCGAGGGGGCTCGTCGCCCCAGAAGGCGGTGCAAGCAACGGTGGGCGAAGCGTATGTGACGAACGTCATGCTGGACTTCGCCGGCACGTTCTTGGTGGAGATCGTCATCTGCTACGCCTGGGTCAAGCTCCTGCACATCAAGAACGCGCGTTTGTTCGCGATCGTGTACCTGGGTTGCCTGTACGGTGCCGTCTTTCTGCGCAACGTCGTTCCCACGGAAGCCCGTTTCATCTGGTTGATCTGCTTCTACGTAGCATGGCCGTTCATCATGTCCGCCGACGGGCCAGCGCGGAAATTCTTCGTCGTCGCGCTCGTCAACATCGCGATCATGATGGCTGAAGTGCTGGGGTCTGCGTTCTGGATCGCGCTCACCGGTCTTAACCGGCTGGATTACGATGTGGCGCGGGCGAACCTGGGCGCGTTCTTCCTCACGCATGCAGCGCATCTGTTCTTGTTGATTCTGCTGCTGCTTCTTCTGAACCAGATCCTGTCGAAAGGCGAGTCGGAAGAGGAAAACCGAGGGTTCCGGTACTTCCTGTGGTTTCCCGTGACGCAGGCGCTTCTGGTGGGCCTGCTTTTGGCGATACGGCAGTACCTATTGCCGGATTCGGTTGAGCTCCAGTACATCAGCTGCGCCTTGATGACACTGTTCGCCGTTGCGAACGCGCTCATGTTCCTGTCGATGCGGTCCTATTCCCAGAAGACTCGAGAGGGTCAGCGGGCATCGTTGCTCCAGGGGCAGCTCGACGAATACCTGGCCGAATACCAGACGCTGGTCGGCGAAGTGGAGCGGGCCTCGAAGCTGCGGCACGATCTGCGCAACCAGGTGCAGTTGGTGAAGGCCCTCGCTGAGCGCGGCGACTACGATGCGGCGCGCGACCATGTGCGGGAGCTTGCTGTGCACGTGGCCGTCGATCCTGCCTGAATCAAGGACATCCCCCTGCGCATAAGATGAGCGGCATGCCGGTTATTAGGAAATGCTTGCCGCTGGGGGAAGAGGACCGGGGGGGGGCTTCAATTGTATATACTCCTTGAGATTTCGCTTGAACCTGCCTTCGAGACCGGGGACCTCTGCTATGTACCGAACACTCATCATCGACGACGATATCGAACATGCTCGCGTGATTCGGGAGATGATCGAAGAATCGCCTTGGGGGGCCGAGTTGGCCATAGAGCTTCTGACTGAATTCGAGTCGTTGGAATCGCTGCTCGCGCAGGGGGAGGACGTCGACATCCTCGTAACGGACATCCATTTCGGCGAGGACAAGCCCACGGGAATAGATTTCGTTCGCCAGCAGTTTCCGCCCGGAAGTCGCACGCAGGTGATCTACGTGACGGGATATGTTGAGTACTGCACATCGGTTTACCAGACCGATCACGTGTACTTCCTCACAAAGCCGATTGCCGCCGCTGACCTGAACGATGCTGTGGAGAAAGCTCTCACGCGACTGAACGAGCAGCGGTCGGCTTCGCTCGTCGTTCGCTCGGCGGGCAGCATGAGGTGCGTGCAGCCTCGCGCCATCAGCTTCATCGAGAGCGATCGGCGCAAGGTGCGCATCCATGTTGGCGCGGATGTGCTGGAAACGTATGCGACGCTTGCGAGCCTTGCCGCCGATCTGCCTGCCGCATTCGTGCAATGCCACAAGAGTTTCCTGGTTAACCTGGACTACGCGGTCGAACTGCGAAAAAACGAGATCGTGCTGCAATCGGGCGTTTCGGTGCCGGTGAGCCAGAAGCGGTATGGGGAAACGAAGCGGTTGTTCTTCGAGCATCTGCAGCGTGGACTGCAACGTTAGGGCGGTTTCTCGCATGCCCGATGCCATCCTGGACTATCTGGGAGTATTCCCCGCGCAGATCCTGTTCGCCTACGCGATGGCGAAGATGCTTCCCCTGCGTCGGCCAAGGCTGTACTGGACGCTGCAAGTGGTTGTCCTTTTCGTGGTGCTGACGCTGCGCCCTTTGATGCCGTTCTGGGTGAGGATGGCGGCCGGAGCCGTTCCGGAGCTGCTCCCGCTCCTGTTCTCGACAGGCCCGTTTTTCCGCCGGCTCTTCATCGTGGTGGTCGGGGTCGTGATATTCTTCGCCATGGAGCTGCCCGCGGGCGCGCTGTGGATCGCGCTGACCGGCGAGCCCACGGCGGACTACGCTGCCGCCTGGGCGAATCTTCCTCAGTTCGCCTTCGTCCACGTCGTCCATTTCTCGTTGCTGGCGTTTGCCTTTGCCGTGCTGTACGTCCTGGTGGACCGCTCGTCCGACACCCATGCCGGGATGCGCTTGTTCCTCTGGTTCCCCCTCGTGCAAGTCGTTTTGTTCGAGATTCTGATGACGGTATCGTTGGAGGCCATGAACGGCGTGATGTCGTTTTACGTCGGCGGAAGCGCCATGGCACTCGTGTTGCTGATCGCGGATGTGCTGCTGTTCGTCTCATGGCGCTCCTTCATGCAGAAGCGGCGGGAGGAAGAGCGGGCCGCATCGCTTCAGGATCGGCTGGACGAGCACTTGGCGGAGTACGGACGCATGGCGGGGGAGCTCGAGCGCGTTTCGCGCCTTCGCCACGACGTGCGCAACCAGGTGGAGGTCGTGCGCCTGCTGTCGCGGGACGGAAGCTACGACGAAGCGCGACGCCATCTGGATTTCCTGAGAGCGGATGCGGCGAAGGCGGATGGGGAAGGCGGGGTCGCTTGATGATACGATCGATCGTTGCAGTTGTCGTTCTGCTGATCATGGGGGCGTTCTCGGCAGCGCTTGCGCGGAGGCGCCGGGATCTGCCGCTCTCGCGACGCTTGATCAACGCGCTGTTCCCCCTCAGCCAAATGTGCGTGGTCGCGTTTCTATTCTACTATGCCGTCGCGGACGATCTGCCGCTGTGGGTGTTCGCGCTGACGGTGGCGGCAGGCTTGGCGTGCTGCCCCGTGGATGCCGTTCTGTTCAAGGCGCTGCACGAGGCGGAGGAAAAGGACCTTGTCAAGGAACGGGTGCGGCTGCTCGAGGAGCAGCTGGCCGCGCAGGAGGGCTATCGCAGGCGGCTCGAGTCCGACATGGTCGAGGCCCGCCGCATCCGATCGGATCTGGTCGCGGAACTCGAGCATGTTGACGCGTGCCTGGAGCGGCAGGAGGCGCTGCAGGCTTCGGAGGGGCTGCAGCGCGCGGTGAACCTCATGGGTTCGTCTTCCTACTGCTACTGCGAGCATCGTGCAGTGGATGCGCTGGTGACGATGAAGGCGAAGGCGTGCGAAGAGGCGGGGGTGCGTGCGACCGTGCTGCTCGACGTTCCCGAGGACGTGCCCCTGTCGAGCGTGGAGCTGTGCGCGGTGTTCTCGAATCTGCTGGACAACGCCCTGCACGCCTGCGAGCGCCTGCCCGAGGCGGAGCGCTTCGTCGACCTGCGCTCGTCGGTGCAGGGAGCGTACCTGGTGGTTGACATGAGGAACAGCTGCATGAGGGAAGATGCGGCTGACGCTCGCGCGAAGCGCGGAGGACGTGCGGGGCGCGGGCTTGCCGAGCATGGCTGGGGCCTGCAGATCGTGCAGGGCGTTGCCGAACGCCATGGGGGCACGCTGCTTGTGGAAGGGGACGGCGGCGAGTTTAGGACGACGGTGATGCTGGGGATCGCGTAGGCGGGCTCTCCCGATATCTGCCATCAGTTTTTACGCCAAACGCTTCGTTTGCATCATTTTGCTTGATCAAATGCTATTCCATGCCACAATCGCGGTATGTCGAGCAGATATTCCCTGGGGTATTGCGCAGGGAAGTCCTTGGGCGCCGAGGCCGTAGAAATGTGGCGATGCGCACCTCCAGCGCTCCACCGCCGCGAAGGCCGCTCGCGGGGCGTGTTGCTTCTTTCGCATCCGCGCCCGCTTCCGCATGCGTAAATTTCCCCGCCGATGAGGCCCAGCCGTTCCATTGCGCGCAAGTATCACTATAATGGGAGCATTCGCGAATCGAGCCTCCGCGCGGACGTGGGCGGATGGCGCTGACCTGACGAGGAAAAGCCGCTATGAAACAGTACAACCCGCACGAGATCGAGCCCCGTTGGCAGAAGGCATGGGTCGACGCCGACCTGTACAAGGTGACCGAGGACGCCTCGAAGCCGAAGAAATACGTGCTTGAGATGTTTCCGTACCCGTCGGGCGACATCCACATGGGGCATGTGCGCAACTACACCATCGGCGACGTGATCGCGCGCTACTCGAAGATGCGCGGCTTCGACGTGCTGCATCCCATGGGCTGGGACGCATTCGGCCTGCCCGCCGAGAACGCGGCCATCAAGCATCACAGCCATCCGGCGAAATGGACCTACGAGAACATCGAGACGCAGAAGGCGTCGTTCAAGCGCATGGGCTTCTCCTACGACTGGGACCGCACCGTGGTGGCGTGCGATCCCGAGTACTACCGCTGGGGCCAGTGGATCTTCCTGCAGATGTGGAAGAAGGGTTTGGTGGAGCGCCGCAACAGCCCGGTGAACTGGTGCCCCAACTGCGAGACCGTGCTTGCCAACGAGCAGGTCACCGAGGGCGAGTGCTGGCGCTGCCACGGCGCGGTGGAGAAGCGCGACCTGACGCAGTGGTATTTCAAGATCACCGACTACGCCCAGGAGCTGCTGGACGACCTGGACCAGCTGGACGGCTGGCCCGAGCGCGTCAAGCAGATGCAGGCGAACTGGATCGGCCGTTCCGAGGGCGCCGAGGTCACGTTCACGCTGTGCGGGCCCAACGGCGAAGCGCCGGAGAACCCCACCGAGGCCGACCAGATCACCGTGTTCACCACGCGCCCGGACACGCTGTTCGGCTGCTCGTTCTTCCTGCTGGCGCCCGAGTACCAGGGCCTCATGGAGCT
>CAUEBO010000064.1 GCA_958454405.1 uncultured Eggerthellaceae bacterium
CTTCGCGATCTCAAGCGAGTACCCGTTCTCGACGGCGCCGTTGTTCCAGTCCTCCTGCAGCTGGCGCATGATGTCGAGCTTCTTCTTGCCCATCGCCTTGCGCAGCTTGTCGGCCTTGCCCGCGGAGAAGCCGCTCATGGCCATGGAGATCTGCATGATCTGCTCTTGGTAGACCATGGTGCCGTACGTTTCCTCCAGTATGGGGCGGAGGCGCTCGTCGTAGTAGTGGATCTGCGTTTTGCCGCTGGCCACCTTCACGTAGTCGTCCACCATGCCGGACTCCAGCGGGCCCGGGCGGTTGAGGGCGATGGAGGCGACGATGTCGGAGAAGCGGGTGGGTGGGAGCCGTGCGAACAGGCTCACGTACAGCGCGCCCTCCACCTGGAACAGCCCGTCCATGTTGCCCGAGCGCATGAGCTCGAAGGCCCCCTCGTCGTCGATGGGAATCTCCTCGGGCACCACCTTCGTGCCGAAGCGCGCCTCGATGTTGCGGCAGGCGCGCGAGAGCACGCCCAGGGTGCGCAGGCCCAGGAAGTCCATTTTCAGCAGGCCCAGCTCGGGCGTGAAGTGCCCGTCGTACTGGGTGATGATGCCGCCGCCCTTGGTGTCGCGCTTCATGGGCACGTGGTCGGCCATGGGGTCGCGGCAGATGATGGTGGCGCAGGCATGCACGCCCTCGCCGCGCACGTGGCCCTCGATGGACTTCGCCGCGTCGATGACCGCCTTCACGTCCTCTTCGGTCTCGTAGGCCTTCTTGAGGTCGGGGTTCGTGGCAAGGGCCTTGTCGATGGTGATGCCCAGCTCGTCGCCGATCATCTTCGTGATCTTGTCGCCGGTGCTGTACGGGTAGTCCAGCACGCGAGCGGCGTCGCGCACGGCGTTCTTCGCCTGCAGCTTGCCGAAGGTGATGACGCCGGACACGTGGTCCTCGCCGTACACCTCCTTGATGTGCTCGATGACCTCCTGGCGGCGCTCATCCTCGAAGTCGACGTCGATATCGGGCATCTCCACGCGCTCGGGCGACAGGAATCGCTCGAACAGCAGGCCGTTGGACAAGGGATCCAGGTCGGTGATGCCCATGGCGTACGCCACGATGGCGCCTGCGGCCGAGCCGCGGCCCGGGCCGACGCCGATGCCCTGGCTTCGCGCCCATTCGATGTACTCCTGCACGATGAGGAAGTACGCGGGGAAGCCCTGCTGGATGATGATGCCGGCCTCGTAGTCGGCGCGCTCCTGCGCCTCGGGCGGGATGGGATCGCCGTAGCGCTTCACCAGGCCTTCTTGGATGCGCTTGCGGAAGTAGCTCTCCTCCGTCTCGCCCTCGGGCAAGGGAAAGCGCGGCAGGATGGAGTCGCGCTCCAGCACGACGTCGCACTTCGCCGCCAGCTCCACCGTGTTGTCGCACGCCTCGGGGAAGTCCTTCAGCGCCTCGCGCATCTCCTCTTCCGTCTTCATGTAGAACTGGTCGTTCTCGAAGCGCATGCGGTTGGCGTCGTTCATGGCCGAGCCCGTGCCGATGCACAGCATGATGTCCTGGGCGCGCGCGTCCTCTTTCGTGAGGTAATGGAAGTCGTTCGTGGCGATGGTCTTGAGGCCGGCGCGCTTGGCCACTTCGGTCAGCTGGTGGTTGAGCTCGGTCTGGGTCAGGCCGCCGTCGGTCATGATGCCCTGGTTCTGCAGCTCGATGTAGAAATCGCCCGGCTCGAAGCAGCCGGCGAACTTGTTCGCCCACTCCACGGCCTCGTCCATCTGGCGGTTGTCCAAGAGCTTCGGGATGATGCCGGCGATGCAGGCCGACGATCCGATGATGCCCTTGCCGTACTTCTGCAGCATGCTGAACGTGGTGCGGGGCTTGTAGTAGAAGTTGTCCACGTGCGATTCGCTGACCAGCTTCACCAAGTTGTGGTAGCCCTCGTTCGTCTTGGACAGCAGCAGCAGGTGGTAGAGCTTGGGCTTCGCGTCCTTGCGCAGCTCCTCGTCGACGGTGAAGTACACCTCGCAGCCGTAGATGGGCTTCACGCGCACACCCGTCTCCTTCTCCACGGCATCGCACGCGTCGCTGAGTTCCGGCACGCCGGACATGACGCCGTGGTCGGTGACGGCGACGGCCGGCATGCCCAGATCGGCGGCGCGCTTGACCATGTCGTAGATGTGCGTCGCGCCGTCAAGCAGGGAGTATTCGGTGTGGTTGTGCAGGTGGACGAATGCCATATCTTGTGCCTCGAATCAGGTAGGGACGCGCTGCGTAGTGTGTTTGAAGCTGCGTGCGGCTTGTTCGTTGGTTTCGATGCCATTCTAGCAGCATTGCCCGGGCAGACAACCGAACAAACGATGGTTTTCAGAAGAAGGTCGCCCCGCCGGCCTGCCGAGCCGCCCCGAACAGGCGTCCGAACGGACGGTTCGGCGAGCCGCGATTGACGGAGCATCCTCGAATGCCTACTCTTTAGTATCTGAAGGATCGGGGAACCGTTCGCATCGAGGGCGAGGGGCATGGAAGCAACGGAAAGCGCGCGCGACGACAAGTCGTTTCTGGGAACCGAACCGCTCGGCCGGCTCATGGCCCGCCTCGCCGTTCCCACCATGGTGGCGCAGCTCATCAACCTGTTGTACAGCATCGTCGACCGCATCTTCATCGGGCACATCGCCGGCGTGGGCACCGATGCGCTCACCGGCGTGGGCGTGGCCTTCCCGCTCATCATGCTGGTCAGCGCCTTTTCAGCCTTCGCGGGCGCAGGCGGCGCCCCGCTCGCATCCATCGCGCTGGGCCGCCGCGATCGCGCGCATGCCCAGCGCATCCTGCAGAACACCGTGGCGCTGCTGCTCGCGTTCGCCGTGCTGCTGCTCGCCGTCATCTACCCGCTGCGGGAGCCGCTCCTGCTCCTGTTCGGGGCAAGCGGCGCGACCCTTCCCTACGCGTCGTCGTATCTGTCCATCTACCTGACAGGCACGTTCTTCGTGATGGCGTACCTGGGGCTCAATCCGTTCGTGCTGGCGCAAGGCAACTCCAAGCGCGCGCTCGCGGCCATGGCGTCCGGAGCGCTGCTCAACATCGCGCTTGACCCCGTGTTCATCTTCGTGCTGGGCTGGGGCGTGCAGGGCGCCGCAGCGGCCAGCGTCGTCGCCCAGGGCGTGAGCGCGCTCGTCACGGTCTCCTACTTCCGCAGCGCGAACAGCGCGCTGCGCCTGACCGCCCGGCTTGAGCGGCCAAGCGGCGCCATCGCCGGCAAGATACTCGCGCTCGGCGGCGCGCCGTTCTTCATGCAGGCCACCGAAAGCCTTATGATCATCGTGCTCAACGGCACGCTGCAAGCCTACGGCGGGGACATGCACGTGGCGGCCCTCACCATCCTGCAGAGCATGATGCAGCTGCTGTTCGTGCCGGCCCAAGGCCTCACCCAGGGCGTCCAGCCCATCATCAGCTACAGTTACGGGGCACAGCTGTTCGACCGCGTGAGAAGCGCCTGCAAGCGGCTCGTGGGCACGGCGTTCGCGCTCGAGGGAACGTGTGCGCTGCTGGTCATCCTCTTCCCCGCCACGGTGGCCGGCGCATTCACCAACGACGCCGCGCTCGTGGGCCTCGTGGGGAGCGTGGCGCCCGTCTTCTTCGCGGGCATGACGCTGTTCGGCATCCAGGTGGCCGTCCAATCCATCTTCATGGGGCTGGGCCAGAGCAAGTTCGCGCTCATCGTGGCGTTCACCCGGAAGCTCGTGCTGCTCATCCCGCTCGCGCTCGTGCTGCCGCAGTTCATGGGCGCTGCAGGCGTGTACGTGGCCGAGCCCGTCTCCGACGTGCTCTCCGTGACGCTCTGCTCCATCCTGCTGCTGGCGAATTTCAAGAAGCTCCTGAACGCGCAGGCCATGGAGCAGGTGGGCTAGCCAGTCCCGCCGCCAAGCCGAATCCCCCCGCCCTTTCGCAGCCGGCGGACCCGCCTTGGCGGGCGGCGTCCTGCGCTTGAGGGCTTTCCCCCACGGAGCTGCACCCCGGAGCCCTGGCGGGCGCGGGCGACCGAAAAGCTCCTTTGAAGGATCGCGCCGCCCGCCTTCGCTTGAGCCCGCGTTTTGTGCAAACTGAACAAATCCATCCGTTTTTCCCCGATCCGTTTCGTGATGCCGATCCGTTTCTTTCCCCCGGCGCCCTCCATACACTGGAAAGCATCTTGATTGCGATGCATGGCGAGAAGGGGGAAGCGATGTGTCAAGCAGGCGTGCAGCGCCGTCGGACCGACAGCGCGAGCTTGGAGAAGACGGCGTATTTCCGGCAACGATGCCATCTCTACGATGCGCTTAGGCGAGGGTTCTTCCTCGAGCCGGACGAACGTTCCGTGTCGTTTTGGCATCTGTTCTGTCGAGAAGCCCCTCCTCCTGGCGCCCCGACCATCATGCGCGACGGGTACGACGATATGAACGCGCACTTCTCATCCCACGCGCCGCTTTCCAACGAACAGGACAAGGACTCCCTGCACTGGGAGTTCACCAGGCTTTTCATTGGCCCGATGCCGCCGGAGGCCCCGCCGTGGGCATCCTGCTACCTCGAGCCGGACGGGCTTCTGTTCCAGGAGACGACGCTTTGGGTCCGCACCAGGTACCAGGCGCACGGTTTCATGGCAGGCGAGCACGTCAATGCGGAGGCGGACGACCATATCGGGATCGAATTCGACTTCCTGTACCGACTCGGTGAAGAAACCGTTCAGGCGCTCGAGGAGGGCGGCGATCCCGAAGTTCTTCGAAGGCTGCTGCAAGACCAGCTCGCCTTCCTGTCGGCCCACCTCCTCCGGTTCGTCGACCGTTTCCGGCGCCGGGTGGAGGATCGGGCGGCGCTTCCCTATTACCGAGGGATGGCCCGGATAGCGCAAG
This sequence comes from uncultured Eggerthellaceae bacterium, assembly GCA_958454405.1. Lineage (GTDB taxonomy): Bacteria > Actinomycetota > Coriobacteriia > Coriobacteriales > Eggerthellaceae > Enteroscipio. Next base: position 4,855 of record CAUEBO010000064.1, read on the forward strand.
GATTCGTCGAAAGCGACAAGAACGCGGTGGAAGAGATGCTGAACGGCATCGCGAGTGACAAGGAGGCAAGCAATGGGTAGAACGGTTTGCAGAGAAGGGGGTTTGAGCCGTCGCACGTTCCTCGGACTCGCAGGCGCAACGGCTGCGGCGGCGGCGCTCGGCACCGACGCGTTCGAAGGCGGGTTGCAGGCGATGGCCCAGGAAGCGGGAGCCGGGCAAGGGGAAACGGGAGGGGTCTGGAAAGCGGCGAACTGCACCACCTACGTCTGCGGATCGGGCCGCTGCGTCAACCGGGTCTACGTCGAGAACAACACCATACTTCGACAAAAGACCGACGACCAGGGCGAGGACAGCCTCACGAACCCTCAGCAGCGGGGATGCGCGCGAGGGCGGTCCCAGCGCAAGACGGTTACCGGAGCCGACCGCCTGAAGTACCCCATGAAGCGCAAGCACTGGCAGCCCGGCGGCGGAGAGAACTCGAACGGCCACCTTCGCGGCATCGACGAATGGGAGCGCATCAGCTGGGACGAGGCGCTCGATCTGACGGCGGGAGAATTCAAGCGGGTCATGGGCGACTACGGGAACGAGGCGATAACCGCCACCTGGGGATTCGGCTACCCCCGCCTGCTCGACGCCCTCGGAGGGGCGAACCGGTTCTGGGGCCCCATATCGCTGGGCGCCTGGGCCGTTTCGGCGACCCGCCTCATGGGCGTGCACCACATGCAGCTGTACCTGGGCAGCCCCAACACCATCAACGATCGCCTCGACTACCTCAATTCCAAGCTCATCGTGATGTTCGGCTGCAATCCAGCCTGGTCGGCGGCCAACTCGCTGTACTACTTCGAGAATGCCAAGCAGGCGGGCGCCAAGATCATCATCATCGACCCCATGTGCTCCGCCTCGGTGATCGCGATCGCCGACGAGTGGGTTCCAGTGCGTCCCTCCACCGACACCGCCTTGCTGTTGGGCATGGCCCACTACATGATCGAGAACGATCTGCAGGATCAGGATTTCCTCGACACCTACTGCGTCGGATTCGATGCGGAGCACATGCCCGAATTCGCGCAGGGAGAGGAGAGCTTCCGCGACTACGTGATGGGGGAAAGCGATGGAACCCCCAAAACTCCCGAATGGGCTTCGGCGATATGCGGCGTGCCGGCCGACAGGATCAGGTCCCTGGCGCGGGAAATCGCCACGACGAAGCCCATGGCGTTCCTGAGCGCCTACGCGCCGGCGCGCACGTACAACGGGGAAACGTTCTGCCAGGCCTTCTCGACCGTCGGATGGATGACGGGCAACGTCGGCAAGCCGGGAGCCTGCGTCGGGGTGTCGTGCAACGTCAACCAGTTCAACCAGGGGCCCCTGCTCGTTTCCGCCGGAAGCGACGGCCTTCCCGCGTACAAGAACACCATCATGCCGTACGACTACTTCGCGCTGACGTCGCCGCCGCCCGACGACGACTCCTGGCACTCGCCCAACATCTGCGAGGCATGGAGCGCCATCGTCAACGGAGAGTTCTCGGCGGGAAAGCGCGGCAAGGAGAAGTTCGATATCAAGATCATCTCCCACCTGGGAGCGGGCAATGCGCTCAACCAATTCCCCGACATCGGCGCCGGCGTCGAAGCGCATCGCAAGGTGGAGTTCGTCGTGGGGTCCGACATCGTCCCCACGCCTTCGATGCAGTTCTGCGACATCGTCCTGCCCGTCACCCACTGCTGGGAGCGCGTCGGCAGCTTCAACGGGCTCGCCATCACGAACCGCGAACGCTTCCTTTGGGGCCAGCAGATCATAGCGCCTTCGTTCGAGGCGAAAGACGATTCGTGGATCGAAGTCGAGCTGGCGAAGCGGCTGGGGATCAACCCTGAAGAATACCAGCCCTTCGGGGAAGAGCAGATGGTGTTCAACCAGGTGGCGACCGCCTTCGTCATGAAAGAGGACGGCGTTGAAACCGAGAATCTCGCGCGGATCACGCAAGAGGACCTTGCCTATTTCGGCGTGGAGGGAGAGCCGCAGGACGGACGCGTCCCCATACGCGAGCTTCAGGAAATGGCGAACTACGCCGTGCCGCGCAGCAACGGCGACAACTTCGGCTACATCGCGTTCGCGGACTACATAGCGGATCCCGCATCGAACCCGCTCGACACGGAAACCGGGAAATTCGAGATCTACTGCCGGGCGCTTTCCGACCAGGTGGCCGGCTACGGATGGTCGACCATCGCGCCCATCGCCAAGTACCAGGAAGTGCCGCGCGGATACGAGTCCACGAAAACGGGCGCCTACCCTCTGCAGATGGTCACCCCCCACTACATGAGGAGGGCGCACTCGAGCCTGGACAGCAATCCGTGGATGAGAGAGGCGTTCACGCAGGAGGTGTTCATGAACACCGTCGACGCGGAGGCCCGGGGACTCAAGGACGGAGATCCCATCCGCGTGTTCAACGAATGCGGGTCGACCCTGCGATTCGTCAGCGTGACGGAGCGGATCATTCCCGGGACGATAGCGATGGGCGAAGGGGCCTGGTTCGACCTCGATCCCGAGACGGGCTACGACCGCGGCGGATCGGCGAACGTGCTCACCGGGTCCTGGCCGAACGGACAGGGAACGCAGGGCTGGAACACGAACGCGGTCGAAGTCGAGTACTGCGACGCCGGGCTTGAGCCCGATTGCCTGCGCGCCCCCAAAGAGATTTCGTAGGAAGCGAGGTAGAGAACCATGTCCCAATTGGGCTTTTACTACAACGTCGATCGCTGCTCGGGATGCAAGACCTGCCAGATCGCCTGCAAGGACATCCACGACAGCCCGGTGGGCGTGCTCGACCGGCGCGTTTCGGAATGCGAGGCGGGGACGTTTCCCAACCCGCGCGCCTTTTTCGTCAGCATCGCCTGCAACCATTGCGCCGACCCGCTCTGCGTGGAGAACTGCCCGTCGGGCGCCATGCACAAGCGCAGCGAGGACGGCCGCGTGCTCAACGATCCCGAACGATGCCTGGGCTGCAGGATGTGCGTGTGGTCCTGCCCATACGGAGCGCCTTCGTACTCCGAAGAATCCCACAGGATCGAAAAATGCGATCTCTGCAAAGACCTGGTCGAGCGCGGAGAACAGCCCGCATGCGTTGCATCGTGCCTCATGAGGGCCATCGAGTTCGGCGACGTGGACGAGCTGCGGGCGAAGTACGGCTCGAACGCCGACATACTCGGCCTTCCGGATTCGCGCAAGACGAAGCCGAGCATCGTCATCAAACCGCACCGCACGCTCGACAGCGCGCGGACAGCCGAATAGGAGGCAGCCATGATCGAAGAACTGCCGTTGCTGGCATTCACCATCTGCACGCAGATCGCCGCCGGCTTGCACATTGCGCGCACGATATGCGGGGGCCCGCTGAAAGGCGACGGGGACGGACGGAAAATCGGAGGCGTTCCCGCCTCGTCCCTCTGCGTCGTCGTTCTGATGGTCGTCGGAATGGCCTGCTCGCTGTTCCACCTGAAGCACGTCGACCATGTTCTCTTCGTTTTCAGCAATATCGGAAGCTCGTGGCTGAGCAACGAGATCGCCCTCTCGGGCGCTTTCTTCCTCCTGTGCGCGATCGTCCTCGCTCTTGAAAAGCTCAAAACGGCGAAACGCGCCGTCGCCGCGTGCCGATGGATCGGGGCCGCGTTCGCGCTCGCCATGCTCTTCGCCCAGGCGATGGCCTATTCCCATACGGGAATCGCCGCCTGGACCGGCTCGTACGCGCTGGCAGGGTTTCTGCTGTGCGCGGCGGCGACGGGCTCGTCCGCGCTCGCGTTCTTCCTGGCGGGACCGGAGGCCTCCCGGCAGCTCGCGCAGCCGATCCGATGGCTGACCGTCGTGGCGGGCGCAGCGGTCGTGCTGGCGGGCGCCGCCTTCGCCCTGCACCTTGCCGGACTGGCCGCGACGCCGGAAGGAGCGGGCGCCGCCCTCCTCATCGAAAGCCACCCGGCGCTCATCGCATGCCGCTTCATCCTCTCCATCGCCGGCGTTGCGCTCATGGGCCTCGGCTCTCACCGGCTCTCGACGGGCAGGCCGTTTTCGAGCAGCCTGGCGACAGGGGCGTTCGTCAGCATCGTCGCGGGAGAAGTGATCGGCCGAATCCTGTTCTACGGCGGTTTCGTGGCGCTGTAGAACGCGATCTTCCTCCCCCGGGACCGGACTGCGTATGGTATGTTCTCACCATGCGCAGTCCATCTGCAAAGGCAACGCGGCCAACGAGGAGGCGCCCGTGCGGATCAGTCTTGAAATGCTCGCCTACGACCTTTCGAGCTTCGATGTCGAATGCGATGTCACGACCTCGGCGAGAACCTTGCGATGCGCGAGAATCGAGGACGCGGCGAACGGGTTGCCGAACGGATCGCTGTGCTGCAGGCAGCATGGCAACGACGTCGTGTGCTCCTGTCCCGAAGGAACGCTCGTGTTCCACGACCAAAAGCTGCACGGCGTCTTCAACAAGCTGCTCGACCGGTTTCGCTTCTACGATGCCTGGGAACTCGAGCTTGCGCAATCGTTGTTCCGGCCGGACAACTGGCAGCGCATCGTCGACAGCCTCGAGCGGGTTTTCGACAATCCCCTGTACATCGTCAACCGGTACGGGCGCATGCTGGGCATCACCGCCCAGTACGCTGAGGAGCCCATAACCTCGGACTGGACCATAATCGCCCGCGACCGCGTCTTGAACTCCGGCGCATTCGCCATCATGAAGAACCACCCCGTCGAAGCCGATCCCGCGCTCGTGTCCCCCGGCGAAGAAGACACCTGCACCTACCTGCAATGCGCCCTCGTTCCCGAAGATGCATACAACTACGTTCTCTACGTCCTCGAATGGAACCACCGGCTCACCGTCCGCGACATCCATGTCGCCGAAGCGCTCCGCGATGCCGCGTCGAGCATCGACCGCTCCTGCTTCCACCACGTCCCCGCCATGAAGCTCTTCGAGGACCTGATCGAAGGCGAGCTTCGCGACACCGAGTCCCTCAACTGGGCCCTGCTGCAGCTCGGATGGCAGCAGAGCCCCGGCTTTCGTATGATCGCGCTCCAGCAGTCCGACGAGTGCGACGGCAATCTGGACGCGCTCGTCGCAGGCCGGCTGCAAAAGCATCTTCCACAATGCGTCTGCTTCCCGCATGCGGGGACCGTCATCGTCATCGTGGACGACGCCATGCTGGCGGAATCCCTCCACGCGATCGAAAGCGCGACGTTCGGGCTGCGCTACCGAACCGCCGTCTCCATTCGATTCGACCTGTGGAACGACTTGCAACGGCGCTATCGGGAAATCGGCTATGCGCTGCGCTATGCCAAGAGCGTCGATGCGCTGTCCATCTCATGCGAATCGCATGTCAAGGACCTGCTCTCGTACGCGTTCGACGACTTCTGCTCGTCCGACCATCTGCTCCACCCCGTGGCGATCGCCCTGCGGAACCACGATGCCGCGCATCGCACGGAACTGCTGCGCACCATGTGCGTCCACCTTGCCAACGAGCGCAGCGTTTCGGCGACCGCGGCCGAGCTCTACGTCCATCGCAACACGATACTGTACCGCCTGTCCTCCATCGACAAGCTGACTGGCGCCGTCGATTGGAACGACCCTATGGAGCGCATGCACTTTATGCTCTCATGCACGTCGATGCGCCTGCGCCGCGCAACCTAGCCGGAAAGGACAAGGAGCGATCCGCCTCTCAACACAAGAAAAGCCCCGGCGAACCGGGGCTTTCTCATTGTCGAAGCGAGCATTCGGCGCACGGGCGAACAGCGTGCCGATCGCCGCGGGCGAACGCAGGCCCTAGGCGGCTTGGGCCACCTTCAGCTGCACGTTGCACCACGACTTGTCGGCGGCCAGTGTCGTCTTCGCCGCCTCTTCCTCGGTCAGGTTCTCCAGCTGGGCCTCGATGGAGGCGAGCTGCTCCGTGACCTGGGCGACGTCGATGTCGGCGGACAGCAGCGCGCGATCGGCCAAGATGATGACCTTGTCGCCCGTCACCTCGACGTAGCCGCCCTGCACCGCGTACCGCTTGACTTCCCCGCCTTCGGCGTCCTTGACGCGCGCTTCGCCGTCGGCGAGCACGGACACGAGCGACGCATGGCCCTTCAAGAAGCCCATCTCGCCCTCGGTGCCGGGCACCACGACAAGCTCGACCTCTTCCGAAACCAGCAGAGCCGCCGGCGTCACGATGTCGCACATGAACCCAGCCATTACGCTTCCTTCTTCATCTCTTCATACGCAGCGTACACGTCGTCGATGGAGCCCTTCATGCGGAAGCACTGTTCGGGAATCTCGTCGCACTCGCCGTCGAGGATGGCGGCGAACGAGCGGATGGTGTCCTCCAGCTTCACGTACTTGCCCGGCAGGCCGGTGAACTGCTCCGCCACGTGGAAGCACTGGCCGAAGAACTGCTGCGCCTTGCGGGCACGGTTCACGACCTGCTTCTGCTCTTCGGACAGCTCGTCCATGCCGAGGATGGCGATGATGTCCTGGAGGTCCTTGTAGTTCTGCAGCAGCTCCTGGATGCCCGTCGCCACGCGGTAGTGCTCGTCGCCGACGATCTGCGGGTCGAGCGCGCGGGAGGTGGACTCCAGCGGGTCGACGGCCGGGTAGATGCCCAGCTCGGAGATCGAGCGGGACAGAACCGTCTTCGCGTCCAAGTGCGTGAACGTCGTGGCCGGCGCGGGGTCGGTCAAGTCGTCGGCGGGCACGTACACGGCCTGCACCGACGTGATGGAGCCGGTGGTGGTCGACGTGATGCGCTCCTGCAGGTCGCCCATCTCGGTGGCCAGCGTCGGCTGGTAACCCACGGCGGAGGGCATGCGGCCGAGCAGAGCGGACACCTCGGAGCCGGCCTGCGTGAAGCGGAAGATGTTGTCGATGAACAACAGCACGTCCTGGCCCTGGTCGCGGAAGTACTCGGCCTCCGTCAGGCCGGCCAAGCCGACGCGCAGACGCGCTCCCGGGGGCTCGTTCATCTGCCCGTACACCAGGCAGGTCTTGTTGATAACGCCCGAGTCGCTCATCTCAAGGTAGAGGTCGGTGCCCTCGCGGGTACGCTCGCCCACGCCCGTGAACACCGACGTGCCGCCGTGCTCCTGGGCCAGGTTGTTGATGAGCTCCTGGATGATAACGGTCTTGCCAACGCCGGCGCCGCCGAACAGGCCCGTCTTGCCGCCCTTGACGAACGGCTCGATCAGGTCGATGGCCTTGATGCCGGTCTCGAAGATCTCCGTCGTCGTGGACAGCTCGTCGTAGTCCGGGGCAGGACGGTGGATGGGCATGTAGCCCTGCACCTCGGGCATCGGCTTCTCGTCCACGGGCTCGCCCATGACGTTCCAGATGCGGCCGAGCGTTTCAGGGCCGACCGGCATCATGATGGGATGGCCGGTGTCGACGACCTCGAGTCCGCGGACGAGGCCGTCCGTGGAGCTCATGGCCACCGAACGGACCAGGTTGCCCGGCAGATGCGTCTCGACTTCCAGTACGAGGTGCAGATCGCCCGCCTGCGTCGTCGCATCGACCGTGAGGGCGTTGTAGATCGACGGCAGGTCTTTGCTCGGGAATTCGACGTCCACAACCGGGCCGACGATACGGACGATGCGCCCGACGCCGCCGCGCGAGGACTCGATTTCCTCCTTCGTATACATGTGTTCAGCCATTTAATCCTCCAAAGCAGCCGCGCCACCGACGATCTCGGAAATCTCCGTCGTGATAGCGCCTTGGCGTACGCGGTTGTACAGTCTGGTCAGCAACTCGATCATCTCGGTCGCATTATCCGTAGCGGACATCATTGCGCTCCGGCGCGCAGCCTGCTCGGCAGCCGCCGAGTCGATGAGCGCATGATAGAGGACCGTGCGCACATAGGCCGGAAGCAGCCGATCGAGCACGCCCTCGGGGCTGGGCTCGAAGATCACGTCTCCCTCCAGCACCTCTTCGGTCGTCTCGGCCTCGTCGGCCTCCTGCTCGTCCTTCGTGAAGGCCGTCGTATCGATCGGAAGCACCGTCTCGACGCGAAGGACCTGCTCGACGGGGTTCTTCGCGTGGTTGTACACGAGAACGACCTCGTCGACGTCGCCGTTCGAGTAGCTCTCGACGGCCAGAGCGGCGATGTCCGAAGCCTCCTCCACCGTAGGATCGGCCGACAGGTCGAGAAACGACAGCGCCGGCTCGATCTTGCGGTACGTGTAGTACCCGACGGCCTTCTTGCCGCACGCGACCACCGAAACGCTCGCGCCCGCGGCTTCCCGCTCCTTTATCAGGCGATCGGCGCGCCGCAGCACGTTGCTGTTGAAACCGCCGGCCAAACCGCGATCCGACGCAACGACCACGACGAGCACGTTCTTGACCTCGTCGTGCGCGCGCAACAGCGCATTCTCTGAGCCACCCACACGCTTGGCGACGCTGGCCAGCATCTCGACCATGGAGTTGGAGTACGGCGTTGCAGCCTGCACACGCTCGTTGGCGCGGCGAACCTTCGCAGCCGCCACCATCTGCATGGTACGCGTAATCTGCTTCGTCGAAGTGACCGAGTTGATGCGTCGATCTATATCGTGAAGGTTGGGCATGATCTACCTACCTCACATCGTCAACGCGAACGTCGGCTTGTAGGCCTCAATCGCTGCGTTCAGGTCGGCTTCGATGGCGTCGGTGATCTTGCGCTCCTTCTCAAGCGCCTCGACGATCTCCGGGTTGTTCAGGTGGACGTGCTCTATCAGCTTCTCGCGGAAGCTCGTCACCTCGTTCACCGGGATGTCGTCAAGATACCCGTGCACGCCTGCGTAGATGGCGATCACCTGGTCCATGACGGGCATGGGGTTGTAGCGGCCCTGCTTCAGAAGCTCGGTCATGTGAGCGCCGCGGTTCAGCTGGTCCTGCGTGGCCTTGTCCAGGTCGCTGCCGAACTGCGTGAACGCCTGCAGCTCGCGATAGGAAGCAAGGTCGAGGCGCAGCGTGCCGGCAACCTGCTTCATGGCCTTCACCTGCGCGGAACCGCCGACGCGGGACACCGAGATGCCGACGTTGACAGCGGGGCGCTGGCCCTGGAAGAACAGGTCGGTGGACAGGAAGATCTGGCCGTCCGTGATGGAGATGACGTTCGTCGGGATGTAGGCGGACACGTCGCCGGCCTGCGTCTCGATGATGGGCAGCGCCGTGAGCGAGCCCGCGCCGTACTCGTCGGACATCTTGACCGCACGCTCCAAGAGGCGGGAGTGCAGGTAGAAGATGTCGCCCGGGTACGCCTCGCGTCCCGGCGGGCGGCGCAG
>CAUEBO010000065.1 GCA_958454405.1 uncultured Eggerthellaceae bacterium
AGTTCACCGTGCCGCAGGGCAGCACGTGCTCGGCGTCGTGCGTCTCGTACGCGAAGTCCAGGCTGCGGTACGGCAGGCGCCCGAAGCGCGACAGGAACAGCTCGTCAAGCGGGCCCGTGTAGACGATCGGCCCCTCGAAGGGGCGGCCCTTGATGTTGATGGCGGACAGCGGCGCATGCTCGTCGCCGCTTTCGAACTCGAGGTCGAACACGCTTTCCGCCTCGGTGTTCAGGCACACGGAAATGCCTTCATGGTCCAGCATGCGCTCGAACAGCGGCGTGTAGCCGTGCAGGGGCATGCCCTGGTAGGCGTCCTGGAAATAGCGGTTGTCGCGCGAGACGAACACGGGCACGCGCGCCGTGACGGAGGGGTCCACCTCTTCGGGCGTGAGGCCCCACTGCTTCTGCGTGTAGTAGAGGAACACGTTCTTGTACACGAAGTCGGCGATCTCGGACAGCTCCGGGTCGTCCTGTTCGCGCAGCTCGGTGATGGTCACCTTGCGCTCGTCGCCGAACGTGTCGATGAGCTTGGCGGTGAGGCGCGCCGCCTTCTCCTCGCCGAAGGCGATCTCCATGGAGTTCTTGTTGAAGGGCACGGGCAGGTAGGTGCCGTACCAGTCGGCCAGCACCTCGTGCTCGTAGTCGCGCCATTCGGTGAAGCGGCGCACGTAGTCGAAGGCGCGCTTGTCGTTGGTGTGGAAGATGTGCGGCCCGTAGCGGTGGACGAGGATGCCGGCCTCGTCGGCCTCGTCGTACATGTTTCCGCCGATGTGGGGGCGCTTCTCGATGACGAGCACGCGCTTGCCTCCGCGCTCGGCCAGCTCGCGCGCCATGACGCTGCCGGCGAACCCGCTGCCGACGACCACCGCATCGAAATCTCCCCTGTCAACGTCCTTGAAGTCGCAGTACCGCACTCCCATGTGGCAACCTTCCTCGTCCATTGCGGCCCCGAAGGCCGCTGCGCTTGAAACGGTATTTGAATCAACGGGCGTTTCTGCCCGTCAAAATGCACCGGAGGCTATTTTACCGACAAGCGATCGGGGTGCGTGGATTATCATACAAAGTGGACAAAAACCGAGAGCGAATGCAAAGGCGAAGCCGCCCATTCGAAGAGAGAAAGGTTTTCCATGAGCTCATTCCTCGATTCCATGCTCGCCCGCGCCAAAGCGGATCGGCAGACCATCGTGCTGGCGGAGGGCGACGACGAGCGCACGCTGGCAGCCGCCGAGCGCATCCTCGCCGACGACGTCGCGAACCTCGTCATCCTGGGCGACGTCGCGGCCATCCAGGCCTCCGGCTACGACCTTTCCGGCGCGAACGTGGTGGACCCGCGCACCTCCGAGCTGCGCGGCGAGTTCGCGGACATGCTGCACGAGCTGCGCAAGGCCAAGGGCATGACGCCCGAGCAGGCGCTGGGGCTCATGGACGACGTGCTGTACTTCGGCGTCATGATGGTGAAGACGGGCCGCGCCGACGGCATGGTGGCCGGCGCATGCCATGCGACGGGCGACGTGCTGCGCCCCAGCCTGCAGATCCTCAGGACCGCCCCGGGGGTCAAGCTGGTCAGCTCCTTCTTCATCATGGTCGTGCCCGATTGCGACCTGGGACACCAAGGAACCTTCCTGTTCTCCGACTGCGGCCTGGAGATCCAGCCCGACGCCGAGAAGCTCGCGCACATCGCCGTCAACTCCGCCAAGTCGTGGAAGACGCTCATGGGCGTCGAGCCGGAGGTGGCGCTGCTGTCGCACTCCACCCGCGGATCGGCGAAGAACGACGACGCGGCCAAGGTGGTCGAGGCGACGCGCATCGCCCGCGAGCTCGCGCCGGATCTCGCCCTCGACGGCGAGCTGCAGCTCGACGCCGCCATCGTGGAGTCCGTCGGCGCGTCGAAAGCGCCCGACTCCCCCGTGGCGGGGCACGCCAACGTGCTGGTCTTCCCCGACCTCGACGCCGGGAACATCGGATACAAGCTCGTGCAGCGCCTGGCGCATGCCGAGGCCTACGGCCCGGTCACCCAGGGCATCGCCGCCCCGGTGAACGACCTGTCGCGCGGCTGCACTGCCGACGACATCGTGGGCGTCATCGCCATCACCTGCGTGCAGTGCCAAGCGAAGAAGGCCGAGTAGTCCCTTCGATGCGCGCCGGCTGCGGAGCCGCCGGCCTCGCAGCTCCGCGGCCCAGCCACCGGGCGGTCCGACTCTCGCCCGGTGCCGGGCCGCCGCCCCCCCTTCCGCAGGCGCGCCGCCTGCGAACAAGGCGGGGCGGCGGCAAGAAAGCAGAAAAAGACAAGCCCCCCCCCCGGAATGCCGTATACTTGTGGCGCAAGCATCGAGCAGGCGCTTCTTGGCGCGCCGTGCGATGACGAACCGATGACGGACGGATGCTCATGGCCGACTTCCAGGACGACGGGATCGATCCCCTCTACATCTCCGATATCGAGACGTACGACCTGCTCTACCTCAACGCGCCCGGACGCGAGCTGTTCGGCGTGGGTGCCGACGACGACGTCACCGGCTTCAAGTGCTACGAGTTCCTCCAGCACCGCGACGCGCCCTGCCCGTTCTGCACGAACCGCTTCCTGTCCCGCGAGGAGTGCTTCGCGTGGGAGTACACGAACCCCATCACCGGCGTCCGTCACCTGCTCAACGACCGCCTGATCGACTGGAACGGGCGCGATGCGCGCATCGAGGTGGGATTCGAGATAACCGCCCGCAAGGAAGAGGGCATGCGCTTTCGCAACCTGCACCAAAGCGAGCAGATCGTCCTGGACTGCGTGAGCGCCCTGTACCGCGAGACCGACCCGGACCAGGCGGCCGAGGCCATGATCCGACGCCTGGGCACAGAGCTCAAGGCCCATCGCGCGCTCATCCTGACCCATGAGAACAACCGCTTCGACAACACGCACGAATGGTGCATCGATGGCGTAGCCCCCCGGAAGGACGAGCTCCAAAGCGTCGACGACGCGCCCTACCGTCGATGGCTCGAGCTGTTCGCGCGCGGGGAATGCGTGGTCATCGAGAACCTTCGCGAGCTCGAAGGCGACATCAGCCCGGAAGAATACCGCGTCCTCCACGACCGCGGCATCGACAGCATCGTGGCCGCGCCCTTCGAGCGGGACGGAGCGTTCGTGGGATTCCTCGCCATCGAGAACCCGCCGGGCAACGTCATCCGCGACATCGCGCCGTTGCTGCGCACCCTGTGCTACTTCTACATGATGACGCTGCAGCGCATCGAGAACCGCGAGCTACTCGTGCAGCTGAGCTACCATGATTCGATGACCGGGCTGCTCAACCGCAACCGCTACATCGAGGACGTGGACGGCCTTGCGGGCTGGAACGGCTCGCTCGGCGTGATCTTCCTCGACGTCAACGGCTTGAAGGAGATCAACGACCGCAGCGGCCATGCCGTGGGCGATCGGATGCTGTCCGAGTGCGCGGACGCGATGCGCACGGTGCTGGGAGAGGGCTTCTCGCTGTACCGCATCGGCGGCGACGAGTTCGTCGCCATCGCAGCGGGCATCGACGAGGACGCGTTCCAAGAGCGCGTCGAGGCGCTCGGCGGGGCTTTCGGCCGAAACCCCCTCTGCCACGTGGCCTTGGGATCGCGCTGGGAGCAGAGCCCCCGAGACGTCTCCTCGATGCTGCTGGACGCCGACGAGGCGATGTACCGGGACAAGCAGCTGTTCTACCGCAGCGCCGTCGCCGCTTCCGGAAGCGCGGAACCCCGGGGCGTTGGCGAGGACATGCGTCGCGCGCTCGGAGCCATGATGGCGGGCCGCCGCGACGGAGGAGGGGCCGAATCCCTCGCAAAGGCGTGCGGAGCGCTTGCCGATTCGCTGGGCGCGGGGTTCGCGGAGCACGTCATGGACGACGGATTCAGCGTGGCATGGGCCAATCGACGGTTCAACGATCAGGCGAGGCTCTTCGCGAAGACGGAGCCGCGCGGATCTTCAGAGCAGGCGTGGAGCATCTGCTCCAGCGAAGGAGCCGCGGTGCCCGCAGGCTTGCCAGGGCTCGCCGAGGCGGCCCTGGAGGCCGGCGAGGCGGGATTCTCCGGATTCGCCCGCCTGCAGCACGAGGGCCGGCCCCTCGCGACCGTCCGCATCCTCGGCATGTTCTCCAACGCCCGGGAGAACGGCCGGCCCCTCGCGTTCGTCCTGTACTTCGACTAGGCGCTCCCCGCACCGCGCAGAAAGCATCTTGAGCCGGCGGTCCGCTCAAGATGCGGCCGAGCGGGCGGACATCCGCCCCGCCGCGCGGATGTGGCCAAAGCGGGCGGGCGCGTTCGGCCCCGCCGGCGAAGGAACGCGCCGAACGAGGCCGCCAGAGCTCGACGGGCGGCTACGCCATGCTCGGCTCGTGGCCGAACACGCCGCCTTCCACGCCCACTTTCTCGTGCACGATGTCGTAGGTGTCGCGCGCGATCATGTACTCCTCGTTCGTGGGGATGATGATGATCCTCACCTCGGAGTTGTCGGCCGATATCTCGCGCTCGAAGCCGCGCTGGCGGTTCTTCTCCTCGTCGAGGATGATGCCGAGCGGCTGCAGGCCCGAGAAGATCATGCGGCGCATCTTCTTGCAGTTCTCGCCGACGCCGGCCGTAAGCACGATGGCATCCACGCCGCCCATGACGGCGATGTACTGGCCGATGTACTTCTTCACGGAGTTCGAGTACATGTCGTAGGCGAGCATGGCGCGCTCGTCGCCCTTCTCGGACGCGTCGCGCACGCTGCGCAGGTCGTTCGATATGCCGGAGATGCCCAAAAGCCCCGACTTCTTGTTCATGAGGTCGTTCATCTCGGCGGTCGTCAGGTTCTCGTGCTCCATGACGAACGGGACGATGGCCGGGTCGATGGCGCCGCAGCGCGTCCCCATCATGAGCCCGTCGAGCGGCGTGAGCCCCATGGACGTGTCCACGGCCACGCCGTGGTCGATGGCCGCGGCGGAGCAGCCGTTGCCCAGGTGGCAGGTGATGAGCTTGAGGTCCTCCAGCGGCTCGTCGAGCACCACCGCGGCGCGTTCGGCGATGTAGCGGTGCGACGTGCCGTGCGCGCCGTACTTGCGGATGGCGTACTTCTCGTACAGCTCGTAGGGCAAGGGGTACATGTAGGCCTTCGGCGGCAGCGTCTGGAAGAAGGACGTGTCGAACACGGCGACCATCGGCACGTCGGGCATGTGCTTCTGGCACGCGCGGATGCCCATGAGGGCGGCCCCGTTGTGCAGCGGCGCAAGCTCGGCGAGCTCGTCGATCTTGTCGATGACGTCCTGGTCGATGAGCACCGAGCGGTCGAAGTACTTGCCGCCCTGCACGATGCGATGGCCCACGGCGTCGATCTCGCCGAGCGACTCGATGGCCTTCGTCGATCCGCTCGTCAGCGACTCGAGCACGAGCGCCATCGCATCGTCGTGATCAGCCATCTTCGCATCGATGACGACCTCGTTCTTGTCCAGGCCGTGCTTGTGGAACGCCTCGGCCGACCCCACGCGCTCGCAGATGCCCTTGGCGAGCAGTTCTTGGCGCTCGACGTTGACGAGCTGGTACTTCAAGGAAGATGATCCCGCATTGATGACTAATACGTTCAACGGCCTGCCTCCTTATACATGTGATGAAACATATATTCTAGGCGGGTGAACGACAGGGGGCGCTCCAAACGCCCCCTGTATCGGCAAGCGGCGCGCCGCTCACCGAAAACCTTCCCTGCCGCACGTACGGCGGAGCCGGTGGAAACCCTGGAGTCCCGGGAAAGCCGGCCGGCCGTCAGGCCGACGGATTGCCGGAGTTCATGGGCGCGCCGCCCAGCACGTGCACGTGGACATGGTGCACGGACTGCTGCGCGTCGTCGTTCGTGTTCACGATCACGCGGTAGCCGCTCTCGGCGATGCCCTTGATGTCGGCGACCTTCTTCACGGTGTTGAACAGGTAGCCCAGCTCCTCGTCGGGGATGGAGTCGCCAATGTTGTCGTAGTGGTCCTTCGGCACGATGAGCGTGTGCACGGGCATCTGCGGGCTCACGTCTTCGAACGCGAGCACGCGGTCGTCCTCGTACACCTTCGTCGAGGGTATCTCCCCCGCCACGATCTTGCAGAACAGGCAATCGTCCTTATGCATGATGCTTCCCTTCTCTCTCCATCCAGCAAGCCCGGCGCCACCCCGACGACCCCAAGCCGCCCCGAACCTTCCAGCATCGCCGCGCGTTCGGGGACGGGGCTTCGCAAGACCTCAAGCCCTCAACCTCGCCAAGCGTCCGGGCAAAGGCTTCGCAAGATCCTGGGAGCGAAGCGACGGTCTTGCGAAGCCTTTGCCCGGACGCAGGACCGCACGATGCGCGGAGACGGTCTTGCGCGACCCCCTCCTCAGCCGCAGGATCCATGAGCTAAGACAGGCTCGTGTCCCGCACGCTGTCGTCGGCGTCGGCGACGAGCTCGCCCATCAGCACGTCGACCTTCTGCTGCGCCTCCGACAAGCGCCCTTGCAGCGCGCCGAGCAGCGCCACGCCGCGCTCGTAGCTTTTCAGGCTGTCCTCGAGCTCCAGCGTGTTGCTCTCCAAGATCCCGACGATGCCGTCGAGCTCTGCCATCGCCTCGCGGAACGTCAGCTCCTCGATCGGCTTCAGGCCTCCTGCCGGTTCAGTCATGCGGACTCCTCCCATGGTTCAACGGACGTGTCTATGCGCCGCGTCCCTTCGACGCGGCAGGCTATCTCGCCGTCGGCGACGGCGACGTCGATGCGGCTTCCGGATTCGACCTGGGCCACGCTCTTCACCACGGCCCCCGCGCCGTCGCGCGCCACGGCGTAGCCGCGAGCGAGGACCGCGAGCGGCGAGAGGTCGTGCAGGCGGGCGGCCGCCAAGCCCGCTTCCGCTTCGAAGCGCGGCACGATCGAGCAGCCGCACACGGCCATCCTTCCCTGCAGGGCGGCCACGTGCGCCCTCTCGCGCTCGACTGCCCGCGGAAGCACGGCCCGCATCCGGTCGGCGACGCCCGACAAGCGGGCCCGATCGCGCTCGATGCTGGCCGGCAGGGCCCGCGCAAGCCGGTCAGCCGCGTTGTCCAGCATCTGCGATTCCACGGCGAAGAGCAGGTTCGCATCGCGGAACAGGGGCCGGTCGGCGCAGCGCTCCACGCAGGCCTGCTCGCGCTCGATGCGCCGCGACACGCACGTGGAGAGCGAGCGGGCGCGCGCCTCGAACGTGCGGGCCAGGCTCTCGCGCGCGGGGCTCGAAGCCTCCGCCGCCGCCGTCGGCGTCGAGGCGCGGACGTCGGCCACCATGTCGGCGATGGAGGTGTCGGGCTCGTGGCCGATGCCGGTTACCACGGGCACGGGGCATGCGGCGATGGCGCGGGCCAGGGCTTCGTCGTTGAACGGCATCAGATCCTCGAACGATCCGCCGCCGCGCACCACGAGCACCGTCTCCGCTCCCGCGCGCACGACGCAGCGCATGCCCTCGACGATCCCCGCCGCTGCGTTCGCGCCCTCCACGGCCACCCCCGCCAGCAGCACGCGGGCGAGCGGGAAGCGCCGGCGCAGCGTGCGCAGCACATCGTGGACGGCCGCCCCGCGGGGCGAGGTGACCAGCCCGATGCGGACGGGGTACGCAGGAAGGGGGCGCTTGCGGTCGGGGCGCATGAGGCCCTCGGCCTCGAGCTTGCGCGCCAGGTTCGCCACTTTCAGCCGCAGGTCGCCTTCACCGGCAAGGGCGATGGAGAACACGTCGAAGTTCATCCGGCCCTTGGGCGCGAACAGCGTGAAACGCCCCGTCAGCTCCACGAGCTGGCCCACGGCGAGCTGCACGCCCGCGGATCGGTAGCGGTTGTTCCACATCATGCACGGCAGCGCGGCGCTCTTGTCCTTCACCGTGAAATAGACGGCCTTGTAGCCGGGCTTGTTCGAAACCTCGGACACCTCGCCGACGAGACGCACCGTCACGCCCTCGAGCGCGCCTTTGGCAAGGGCCATGGCCGCCGACACGCTGAGAGGCTGGTCGGCTTTCCCGCCCCCGCCCGCCGGAGCGGGCGAAGACGCCGATCGCGCCCGCGCGAGCGCGTCGTTCAAAGCAGCCTGCCGGTCCCCTTCTCCCCGATTCCCCATGGCGCGCCGGCTAGTCCTGGCGCTGGCCGAGCAGCCACAGCAGCTGCAGGATGGACGTGAGCGCCGCGGCGACGTAGGTGAGCGCGCATGCGCGCAGCACGCTGAACGCGCCGCCCTGCTCGGCCTGGGGAAGGGCCGTCGCCTGCAGGTACGTCATCGCGCGGCGCGAGGCGTCGAATTCCACGGGCAGCGTGACGATCTGGAAGAGCACGGCGCACGCGTACAGGATGATGGCGAGGTCGATGAGGCCGCTGATCTGCGCGACGATGCCGATCAGCAGCAGGAACATCCAGGCGTTCGACGCCAGGTTCACCACGGGCACCAGCGCGCCGCGGATCTTCATGGGCGCGTAGCCCTGGGCGTACTGGTAGGCGTGCCCCACTTCGTGGCAGGCCGTTGCCGTGGCCGTGATGGAGCGGCCCTCGTAGGAATCCGGCCCGAGCGTGACCGAGTTCGTGCGTGGGTCGAAGAAGTCCTGGCCCGGGCCGCCGCGATGCACTTCGACTCCGGAGATGCCGTAGTACTGCAGCATGCGGCGGGCGGCCTCGGCGCCGGTCATCCCCGTGGAGATGGGCACCCGTTTGTATTTCTTCAGCTGGGAGTTCACGTACCAGGTGGCGAACCCGCCGATGGCGAGCGTGACCAGGATCAGCAGCAGATAGCCCGAGCTCAGTCCGAACATAGGTTGAAACACTCCTTCGCGGGGATGGCTTCCGCGGCCGTTCCGGCCGCCTTGCGATTACGGCCCATCATTATACTTGAGCGCACCTCGCGGCCCCGCGCGCCATGCGCTGAGCGTCAAACTTCCGTAACTTTCGATCACGAAACGATCACGATTCGGCGACAAGACGGCGAAGCGGCCCCATCCTCGAAGCCGCGCGCGGCCGGGTGCGTCGCGACGCACCCGGAGCTCACCCGGGGCGGCGCTCCACCTTCAGCTCGGAGCCGTCGAGGCTGAGCGCTATCCTGCCTTCCAGCAGGTCGAGCAGCTCCTCGCCCACCAGCGCCCGGCGCCATCCGCGCAGAAGGTCGACGTCTTCGCGGTAGCCGCGCGCCACGCGGGCCAGGTCGTCGTGGCTCGCGAGCGTGGGAAACGCCACGCCGCTCTCCTTGGCGCGCAGGCGCACGATGGCGGCCATGAGGTCGAGCTGCGCGTCCACGTTCGGCTCGCTCCTTCCGCATCGGTCGAGCTCGGGCCATGCGTCGGGAGGAGCGTCCAGCGCCGAGGACATGAGGGCCACCACGGCGCGGGCGTCCCTCGTGGACAGGCGCTCGCGCATGCCGCGCACCATGAACAGCTCGTCGATGGTGCGCGCTTCGCGCTTGCACGCCTCCACGATCTGCTCGTCGGTGATCACCCACTTGCGCGGCACGTCGCGCCGCTGGGCCTCGAGCTCGCGCCAAGCGGCCACTTCGCGCGCGGCCGAAAGCTGGCGGCGCGAGAGCTGCGAGACGCGCTTGAGGCGCCGGAAGCGCTCCCGCTCGTTCACGGCGTACTTCGCCGGATCGCTCATCTCTTCGAAGTCATGGGCGAGCCACGCCAGGCGCCCCTTGTCTTCGAGCGCGGCCCGCATGCGCGCATACATGCGCGGCAGGTACACGACGTCGTCGGCGGCGTACTCCAGCTGCGATTCCGAGAGCGGCCGGCGCGACCAATCGGTGAAGGAGTCGATCTTCTTGAGCGTGACGCCGCATTCGGCGTGCACGAGGGCCGCGTAGCCAATCTGCTGGGTGTGGCCGAGAAGCGCCGCCGCCACTTGCGTGTCGAAGATGGGCTTCGGAAGCACGCCCACTTCGCGCAGCAGAATCTCGAGATCCTGGCTTCCGGCATGGAAGAGCTTCGTCACGCCCTCGTCCAGCAGAACCGGCGCGAGCACGCCCAGGTCGTCCACGGCGAAGGGGTCCACGATGGCCGTCTCGTCGTCGGTGGCGAGCTGGATGAGGCACAGCTTCGCGTAATAGGTCTTCTCGCGCAGAAACTCCGTGTCGATGGCCAGCACGCTCGAATGCAGGGCGCGCTCGGCGAACGCCACGAGGTTTTCTTGGTTTGCTATGTACACCGACCGTTCCTTACCTTGTGTGATTCTCGCTCCATGTTGTACCATGCCATGATAGCAACTGAAAGGGAATCTGTGAAACTGCTCGTCATCAACAACCTCGCGTCCGGCTTCGGCGAAGGAGCCGTCTACGACTTCATCCGCTCGTTCGCCCGCGACGGCGACGAGGTGTGCCTGCGCTCGACGGACGGCACCACCGACGTGGGCGCGCTGCTCGACGGCGCCTCGTCGTTCGACGCCGTGGTGGCGAGCGGCGGCGACGGCACGGTGGCCACCGTGAGCTACCTGCTGGCGAACACCGGCATACCCGTGCTGCCCTTCCCGGCGGGCACCGCGAACCTCTTGGCGCTCAACCTCGCCGAGCCGATGGAGCCGCACGCGCTGGCCAAGATGGTCCGCGAGGGGCGCACGCTCGATTTCGACCTCGGCGAAATGGAAGTGGAAGGCAGGAAGTTCGGGTTCGGCATCATGGCCGGCGCCGGCTACGACGCCGCCATCATGCATGGGGCCGAGCCTGCGAAGCGCCTGTTCGGCCCCATGGCGTACCTGTCGGCCGCCATCGCGAACCCCTTGCCGCAGAAGTCCCGCTTCACCATCGAGCTCGACGGCGCCACCGTGGAGAGCGAGGGCGTGGGCGTTTTGCTCGTGAACTTCTCGAAGATCCAGTTCGACATCACCGTCACGCACGAGAACGAGCCGCGCGACGGGGTGTTCGACGTGGTCGTCCTCAAAGCGCAGAACGCCTTCGAGCTCATCCCGGCGGTGCTCGCCGGGCTCCTCGACCGCGGCGGCGACTTCCCCGACCGCACCGGAGCGCTCGAGCTACACCGCGCCAGCACGGTGCGCGTGGAGGCCGATCCCCCCCTGGAAGTGCAGTACGACGGCGAGGCTACGCGCCTCACGACGCCTTTTTCGGCGCGCATCCTGCCGCGCGCGGCGCGCTTCTACATCTCGGAAGAAGGCTACGAGCTCTTCGGAGCGTAGGAGCAGGAGTCGGACCGCGCCGTCCTCCCCGTCCCTCGGCGCCTGCGCGCCGCCTTCGCTTCAACCCGCGAAGCGCCCCGTTCGCCAAATGACCGAAAACGCGGTCGAGTGCGCAGTCTGCGGGGCCGATCCGCGCCCTTCACGCACCTTGATCGCGCAAAACGCCTGGTCGCGAAATTCTCGTGCTCGATTTTGTCCTCGGCGACTGCACATTCGACCGTGTTTTCTGCCATCTGCGGTTTGGACCGGATTCTTTCCATAGACCGGCCGGCGCCATGGAGGTGGATCGGCCCAGGACCATGGCAAGAGCAGTTGACGGCGGGCGATCTCGCCTTCCGGGCAGGATCGGCCGGGGCCCGGCCGCCTTCGCTTTCGGAAGGCGGCGCAGGGCTCCTACTTCTCTTCGGGCGTCTCGTAGACGGGCGCGCCGCCCGCGTCCTCCACGGACTCGGCGTCGATCTCGAGCGGCTCGTCGAACGCTTCGCCCGCCTGCGAGGACTCGGCCATGAGCTCCCGGAAAGAAGCCGCGTCCTCGCCGGCCATGGGCATCATGACGTACACGTTGTTGCCAATGATGACCGGCGTGATGCGGTCCTGGGCGGATGCGCCGGACGGGCCTTTCGCCTGGGAGCGCTCGCTCTCCACCTGCTCCATCATCTCCGCGCGCACGTTCTCGATCTGCGCCTTCGTCTCGTCCTTCCAACGCTGTTTGCGCCACGAGAGGAAATTCGCGTTGTAGCGCATCTGGATGAGCTCGAGCACGAACGCGAACACCATCGCGAAGTACACCATGAGCTTCTCGGCGTGCATGTCGAGCACCTCGATGCCGGAGTTGATGCCCGCGGAATCGAGCAGGAGCAGCACGCCGATGACCACGATGAAGCACAGCGCGAGGATCTTCATCTCGGGATGGCTGTTGATGAAGTTCGAGATGGGATCGATGAAGACCATCATGAGGACGACGGCGATCATGACGGCCAGGATCATGATGATGAGATGCTCCGCCAGCCCCACGGCCGTGATGACCGAATCGATGGAGAACACGAGGTCCATGACCATGATCGTGCCGACGGCCTGCGGCAGCCCGATCAAATGCAGCGCCTTGTGCTCTTCGGAATGCTCGGCTTTGAGCTCGGTCAGGCGCAGCACGTCCAAGAGCTCGACGATGCCCTTGTATATGAGGTAGGCCCCTCCTGCCAGCATGACGATGTCGCGGATGGAGAACCCATGCGAGAACGCGCCGAGGTCGACGGTGAACAGCGGCGCCGTGAGGTGCACGAGGAACGAGGCGAAGCACAAGAACAGGATGCGCATGACCAGCGCACCGGCCAGGCCCAGCTTGCGGCCGATGTGCTGCTTCTCGGGCGGAAGGCGGTTCGTGGTGATGGAGATGAACACGAGGTTGTCCACGCCGAGCACGATCTCCAGGAAAATGAGCGTGATGAGGCTGATCCACGCTTCGGGCGTCGCGAAAATTGAAAGGTCCACCGATTGCTCCTTCTGTCTCGTCTGCTGCGCCTCGCCGAGGGTGCCGGGCGTCTCCATAAAAAAAGACTCACGGCGCAGCCCGCATGCGCACGCAGGCTGCGCCGTGAGTCTCGTTATTTCAGACACGCCAGACCTTGCGGCCATGATGTTGAACGTGCCGCATGCGCTTCGCTTCGCATGCCAACTACTCCCCCACGGGCGAACCGTATCCTAACACGAGGCGGGGCGCTCGACAATGCCGGACCGCGCAAAGCACACAACCGCGCTTCCAGCGAAAGACCCCCTGCCCGGCAATGGTATAATGCGAATGCACGATCCGAGCACGACCGCAACGAAACCGCAGCAGGAGACGCGATGCTATTCGAACCGCAGAGAAAAGAGTACGTCGAAACGGAAGGGCCGGTCCGCTACCTCGACGGGAGCGGTCTGCTGAGACCCATCGACATGCCCCGGCAGCAGCTGGCCATCATGGCCGCCTTCGTGGTGGCCGCCGCCATCATCGGCGGCATCCTGCTGTTCAGCATCCTCGACTCCGTGCAGGGAAGCGCCGCGCGGTCCCAGGCGAGCGTGGAGGAGAACCTCGCGCGCGAGGTCTCGTACGACCTGCCCGTCCTGCCCTCGCTCATCCAACTCGACGACGGCTCCATCAAGCAGTCCTTCGCCGACGCGGGCTTCACCACCTACGAGCCGTCCCCGACCGAGGACGGCAGCGGATTCGAGCTCATCAAGCTGCCGCCGGACGTGAGCTTGGAGGAAGCGGGGCTCCTCTATCTGCAAGGCGTCGCGAACCTCGATGCCGCCGACGCCGCGCGCCTGCTCAACGGATCATGGACCCTGACGGTCGAGCGAGGCGACTCCCTCAGCATGCGCGTGCGCTACGCCGACTTCTCCTCTGGCAGCGTTGCGGCGGCCGTCGATGCGGCCATCGCCTCCGAAGGGTTCGACGCCGCCGCGGCGAGCGAAGCCGCCGTGGACGAATCCGGCAACACCTACCGCACCGGCACGGTCGACGTCGACGGCACCACGTACTCGTGGCGCGTCTCGGCCATCGCGCTTTCCGAGGTGTACAGCATCTCGGGCCT
>CAUEBO010000066.1 GCA_958454405.1 uncultured Eggerthellaceae bacterium
GTCGGTCACGCGCTCCATGAGGTAGCGGTCGTGCGTGACCAGAAGCAGCGTGCCGGGCCAGCCGTCCAGCAGGTCTTCCACCGATGCCAGCATGTCGGTGTCCAGATCGTTGCCCGGCTCGTCCAGCACCAGCACGTTCGGCTCGTCCAGCAAAATCAGCATGAGCGCCAGCCGGCGCTTCTGGCCGCCCGACAGATCGCACACCGGCTCGTTCAGGTCGGCGCGCGTGAAGCCCAGCTTCTCCAGCAGCTGCCCCGGCGTCATCTCCTTGCCGTCGAGCATCGTGCGGCGGCTGTAACGGCCCACCACCTGTCGCACGCGGTCGTCGCCGAAGCGCGCCAGGTCGTCCAAGTGCTGCGACAGCACGGCGAAACGCACCGTCTTCCCTATCTTCACCAGGCCCGATGTGGGCTTCTGCAGCCCTTGGATCACGCGCAGAAGCGTGGTTTTGCCGGCGCCGTTCTCGCCGACGATGCCGTAGCGGTCGCCAGGGCCGATGATCCAGTCCACGTCGTCCAGCACCGTGCGGCTGGAGCCGTCCGCGTTGTCGAAGCGCACGGTGACGTGCTCCAAGTCAACCACCTGCTTGCCCAGGCGGGCCATGGCCATGCGCTTGAGCTCCAGCTCGTTGCGCAGGGGCGGCACGTCGGCGATGAGCGCCTGGGCGGCGGCCACGTGGAATTTCGGCTTCGTCGCGCGCGCCCGCGCCCCGCGCGAGAGCCAGGCCAGCTCGCGTCGCAGCTCGTTCTGGCGCTTCTGCTCGGCCAGCGCTGCCAGGCGGTCTCGTTCCACGCGCTGCATGATGTAGGCGGAAAAGCCGCCCTCGAACGGATCGACCACGCGGTCATGCACTTCCCACATGCGCGTGCACACCTCGTCGAGGAACCAGCGGTCGTGCGTGACCACCAAGAGCGCGCCCGCGCCCTGCTTCCAGCGCGTCTTCAGGTGCCCGGCCAGCCACGTGATGGCGCGCACGTCCAGATGGTTCGTGGGTTCGTCGAGCGCGAGCACGTCCCAGTCGCCGATGAGCAGCCGCACCAGGTCCACCCGCCGCCGCTGCCCGCCCGACAGCGTGCCCACCCGCGCGTCCCACGGAATGTCGGAAGCCAGCCCCGCGATGATGTCGCGAATGCGCGCGTCGCCCGCCCACTGGTACTCGGGCAGGTCGCCCACCACGGCGCGCTCCACGGTATCGTCGTCGGCCAGCGCATCGGCTTGCCCCAGCACGCCCACGCGCACGGCGCCGTTCTTCAGCACGCGGCCGTCGTCGGGCTCCAACTGGCCCGCCAGCAGGTTCAACAGCGTGGACTTCCCGTCGCCGTTGCGACCCACGATGCCGATGCGATCGCCCTCGTCCACGCCCAGCGAAATGCCGTCGAACACCGTCTTCGTGGGGAATTCCACCCGCACCTTCTCGCATCCCAGCAAAAACGCCATATAGCTCCGTTCCTCGTTTCCAATCGCCTACCATGATAGCAAACCGGTGCGAAAGGACGACGAGACGACGCGGCGCGGCGACGCGGGCAGAACGACCAGGCGCGGTGCAGCGCCGAGCCGCAGGTACCTCCCGCACAGGAGGACGACCTTCTACGGGAGAGGGGCTGCCGAGGCGCGAGCGGCAAGGCGCTCGCGACCGGCAGCCGTGACGCAGTAGACATTCTCCGCCTGGCCGCCGTTGGGAAGAAAGCGCGCCTCCACGCTCAGCTGGCCGCTGTCCAACAGGGCGCGCACGGCGCGGCGGGTCTGGGCGGGGGTGAGGCCGACGCCGGCGGCCAGCTGCCGGTACGCAAGCGCGACCGCCCCGCACTCCATCCGGTCCGCGACGAACGCGAGCAGGGAGTCCTCGTCGGCCTTGACAGCGCCGCAGGGCCGCCGGGCCACGATCAGCGCCTCCTGGCCACTTGAGCCCGCGTGCGGAAGAAGGCCGCGAGGCCACCGACACAGCAAGCGAGCACGGACAGGACCATTAGCGCGGCGCAGGCAACCGCGGCAGGATCGCCCGTGGCAGCCGTGGCCCGTCCCGGCGCGGCCGACTCCAGGGGCACGAGCGGATCGTCGCTCGGGGTGGCGCCTGGCTCGTCTTGATTGCCGTCATCGCCCGGGTTGGCGCTGCCTTCACCCGTCAGAGCAAGCGAGCCCAGCGACGGAGCTTCGAAGGCAACCCGGCCAGCACCGCGGCGCCCCTCGATCCTCTGCACGGTGCTGGAGCCTTCGGCCAAAAACAGCACCTCCTGCAACTCGAAGGGGTCCGAGCGCAGCGAGAACGTGCGAACCTGGGCGCCGAACGGCAGCGACACCTGCACCCGACCCACCGCCGCTTCGGCCCCGGCAGGAGCACCCACAAGCTCCAGCCGGTAAGCACAGGCAAGCGTTCTCCCTCCGGCAGCGGCGGCGAGCAGGCCGTAGTCGTGAGCGTCGGCAGGCAGGGCCGTCACCGAAAGCCGTGCGTCTTTGTGGTGCGAACACGACACCATCGCGCCCGTGGCCGCATCCGCCAACGGCGTGCGCACGTAGTCGCCCGACACCACGACACGCGCTTCAGCCGACACGGTACTGCCCGATTCGTCGGACACCCGCACCGTGTAGCAATACTCTCCGTTGGAGGCGATGTCAGAGAGCGGACAGTCGGACGCGGCGGGATCGACGAACGAGTCGTCGGGCACGGCATCCCTCGTGCGCGACCAGGAATACGACAGATCCCCCTCTCCCACAGCTTCCACGTGCAGGCTCAGTTGGCGCACCTCGTCCACAGAGCCAGCCGTGTCGGAGGGCGCGGACACGATGCGCAGGGAGCCATCGACGCTCACCAGGACGGTGGTGGACGCTTCAAGGGCCTGCGCCCGGGCTTGGCCACAGAGCGCCGAGACACCCACCGCCAGCAGCGCCGCAAGGGCGCAGGCCGCAAGCGCCCGCAAAGCCCGCGGAGCCACAGAGCCCATCGTATCCTGCCAACCTCGCCTCATCGCAGCGCTCCTTGCCCCTCGTCTGACGCTATACCGACGCCGTCGGCGAGATGGTGTAGGTGATCTTCACGGCAGGATCGTCAGAAACAACGCCCGTCAGCACGGAGGTGGAGCCCTCCACCGCAATAGCCGTCTCGGTGCCAGCGCTGCTCGTCGCCGCGCCCAGCGTCCACGACACCGTCTGGCCCGTGCCGTCCAACACCTTCTTCTGCCCGCCTGCAGGCGTCAGAGCCAGGTTGATGTCCCCGGTCTTGCCCACCGTGGCAGACGTGCCAGATGAGGCGAAAGGCGAAGCGCTGTACTGCCAGTTTCCCTGCGCCTCGGCCTTGACGTTAGTCACGTAAATGTCGAAGTAGGACTTGTTCGTGATAGCGTAGCCCGCCGACACGGCCGAGAGCGACCCGCCGTCGATGCTGGCTTCTACGCCGAGCGTGAGCGGCACGACGGCCGACAGGTGCGATTCCGTCGTCACCTTGATGGTGGTAGAGCCCTCGTTGGACTCGTTGAGTTCCCCTTCGGCAAAGGCCGCCTGCGTCGCAGCGAGCGCGAGCATGCACGCAAGCGCGCACGCCGCCAGAACACATGCCACCGCCCTGTCCGTCCTTGCCGCCAAACTTGTCTTCATCTTGCTGTTCCTTTCCCTATGGCAGGGCCCTTCGCCCTGAAATTCCATTCCCGCGCACGGCCCGTGCGCTTTTTCTGGTGAGCCGCCTGCACGAACGAGCAGGCGGCTCACCGGTCTTTGACGCTCACCCCCGGTGCCCTTTTTCCCGCGCAAGCCATTCCCATCACGTTCCCGCCACCACAAGCCGCACCTTGGCGGCTGCCTGGCCCGCCTGCTCGTGCGTCTCGCGATCAAGCGCCGTAAACGTGGCCGTGGCCCCGTGCTCGCCGGGGTCGAGCAGCTCTGAGAGCTGGATGCTCTCGATGTAGGAGCCCGGCGCGATGATGCCCGACTCGTAGAGCGTCGTTTCCGTGGCATCCAACACTATGGACACCTGCATGTCGTAGCGGTTGCCGGGCACGTTCTCGATGTAGGCCGTGCCGGAGCCATCAGGCGTGGGAAACTCGATCACGCTCTCGATGGAGATGTTGAACATCCCCTCCTCCACGATGCGATCGAGCTCGGCCTGCACCTCTTCGGGAGTCTTGCGCGGAGCCTGCCCCGCCTGCGATGACGGGTCGTAGGCAAAGCTCCCCGCACCAAAAAGCCACGCGGCGACCCCCGCCACCGCCAGCAGCGCGAAAGCGATGCCGGCGGCAAGAGCGATGCGCATGCGCCGGCGCCGATTGGCCAAGGAGGCGTTTCCCGAAGCCATCATGCCCCCGATCCCGAAGCGTCGTCGTCGAATTCCAGCGTGTAGACAAGCGTGGCCAGATCGCGCGGTTCCTTGTCGTAGGTTATGGTGCCGCCGGGGTATTCCAGATTCAACGCCAGCGGCAAACGCACCGCCGTCACGCCGTCAGGAGAGGCCGCCAGCTTGAACTTCTCACCCGTCACGCCTACCGGATTCGATCCCTGCGTGATCGACGCATCGTTGACGACGATGGACAGCTCATCTGCCTTGCTGAATATGCGATCTGCCCCCGCGACCATAGAAAAGCCTATCGAGGAGACTCTCAGCGCGCCCTTGGTCGCACTCTTGATGCAGTAGCCGTCCGGGTTCTCTTCCGACCACGCCTTTGGGCAGGTGAACGTGCCGTCCGGGCTCACGCTCACCGCCACGTTCACCGGCACATCAACGTTGATCGCCGGGCGTTTCCACTGGGCAAAAAGCTCAACGGCAGCGTTCTGGTCGGTAAGGTTTCCCGCCGCCTTGTCGTCGTAGGAGACGCCCCCGCCTGCAGCCTCGGTGTTCCAGCCGCTGAACTCCCAGTTGGGGATCGTGAAGGCGTTCTCGCTCAGCGCCGCGGCGTCATCGAAGGTGCGGCTTTGCGGGTTCATCTCCCCGCTTGCCGTGCAACCTGTGGGAGCATTCGCGTGAAAGACCACGGTGTAGGCATGCGCCGTCCATGCGGCGACGAGCGTCACGTCGGCGGTGGGTTTCTCGGTTGCGAAATTCCAGGCGGCATCAGGATCGGCCATATCGGCGCCGGCGGCGTACCAGCCGCCGAATGTGTACCCCGCACGCACGGGATCGCTGGGCCTCGCAGCACTCTCCCCGCTCCCGATCTTCTGTTCAACAGGCGGCGTAACGCCCTCATAGCCCAGATCGAACGTGACATAAACGTTTTTCGCCTCAATCGACGCTTCGATCGGTTTACTCGCGAACGCCGTGTTCGTGGCTGGCGTGCGCACCTCGTAGGTCCCGGCCGCAAGCCCCTCCATCCTCGAACCCGGCACCGTGATCCAATCCTTGGCCCCCTTGAGGCGGTACTGGAAAGAGGACGCGCCGACAACCTCAAGGTAGCCGTTCGCTGTTTTGCTGTCGTCGGCGCCTTCCGAATGGGTGTCGTTTAAAATGGAAGGACGCTGCAGCACCTTCTCCAGCCACGCAGAGGCCGGCACCACCACGTCCCCTCCGCCGGCCGCCGCAGGAGCGGTCGTGGTCGTCTCCCGGTGGCGGAGGTACAGTCGCGAGCCGGAATCTACCAGCAGCGGGGCCAGGGAGCTCGCACTCTCGTAGGCCGATCCGACCGTATCGGATGTGTCCGTGCACGCCTCGAAAGCCGATCCAAACGTGAGCGTTTCGGCGTGGAAGTCGATCGAGTAGTCGGACTCGGTGGGTGACGCATCGGGAACTCCACGGGGAGTCTCATGGGCGGTGGCATAGGCAACAGGCGCACAGCCTGCCGACGCCTCGTGGTTGTCATCACCAGCCATGCGGACGCTGATGGCATAGGCGGTGGCGGGCGAGAGGCCCGTGAAGACGGTTGCAGCACTACCGCTCGCCACATTGACACGATCGATCCAGGTGGAGCCTCCGGTGCGGCTGAACTCCATGACCCCCGAAGTCGATCCAGAACTGGGGGCAAGCGCCTGCAAAGACAGCGCTTCCGACGACTGTCCGGTGGCTTTGAGCTCTGTCGGGGGATCCTGCGACGCCTTCAACACCGAGAGCACGAGCGTGGTGATGGCGGAGAACGTCGCCGAGCCGGACGTGTCGGTGTACGTCACCGTGACCTTAACCTCGTGCGAGCCGGCGGAAAGGCTGGTTTGCGGCACGACGAGCACGTCGCCGTGCTCGTCGCCCACGGCCAACTCGTGGGCGGGATCGAAGACCACCTCGTCGAGGAGCTCCGCCGCGTCTTTCGCACGCAGCTTGAAGCCCGAGTTCGGCACAAGCGACACCTTGGACACCTTGAGCGCGCCAGTCTCCGACGAGTTCTTAATCGAAAGCGTTGCGGCGGCGCCGTTCGCAGCGTCGCTGTCATAGCCGTACGTCAGAGACGAGGCGAACGATCCGGTTGTCGACACATACAGCGACGAGGGGGACACCTCCAGCGCAAGGGAGGCCGGAGCGGTATCGGTCGCCTTCACGCGCACAAACAGCGAGCTGCCCGCGGCTACGGAAACATCCTGCACGCCGGCATCGGAGCCCTGCACCCACGCCGACGTCGCGTCCAAGCGGTACTCCAAATCCGCGCCCACGCCCGACAGCGTTGCCGTGCCCTCGTCCTTCTGGGTGAGCGTGACGCCCCCCGCGCCCGCTGCCGGCACAGCGGGGCGAGCGGCCAGCACGATGTTTTGAGCGATGCGAGAGGCGAACGCCTCAAAACCTTCGGTCGCTACCGCCGCCGTACGCACATCGATGCTGCTCGCAGCTCCCGTCCACCCCAGGCGCGCGAAGGAAATGGCATTTCCGCTCGCACCAGCGATCCAGGAGGACGAGCTGGAAGCCTTCACCTCCAGAGCGGCATTCGAGGAACCGGCCGAGACCGTCTCGGACTCGTAGTCGATCGTATAGCCCACCCCTTGCTGCGGGGCCGCAGTGCGGGGCTTGATCTCGCACGTGGACTCGATGGCTATCGAGGGCTCATAGTCGGCCTTCACCCGGTAGGTGAGCGTGGCGCCCAAAGCGGCTTCGTCCAGCACGTCGGCAAGCGGCAGGGCGCTGCCGCCGCTTCCCGCGACCCACACGTCCTCGCCTCCCGCGAACCACGGATCCGGGTTCGATGCGTCGTTGTCCTTGGTCTTGTATTCCACGGTCTTGGGAACAAATCCGTCTTTGCCCACGGTCTCATCGACATAGTCGATCTCAGGAGTGGGCGCCAGGCCGTAGGAGCGAATGCCGGGGGAAGGGGCTGCGCTCAACTCCTTTGCGACGATCTGATACGCGGTGGAAGCGTCTACAGAAACGGAAACCGGCTTCTCGCCGCTCCCGTTCCCCTCGAACTCCCTCCAGCCGTCCGGATGCAGGGAATCGGTCACCGCGACACCGGTCTTCGCGTCGTAGATCATGTAGTACTGGGAACGGGGGCTCTTGTTCGTTATCGTGATGGTCTGGCCGTCGACGGAGCGCACCACGCTGCCATCGCCAACGGCCACGTCACGGAAGTCGGCGCTCGGGGTCTTCACCACCACGAACGCCTTGGCGTCCACTTGGCCCTGGTACGTCACCTCGTCGTAGTCCTTTGCGCGGGCGACAATGGCATAGGACACCTCGCGCGACAACCCGTCGAACGCGAGGGAACCCGCGCCCTCTACCGGAGGGGCCCAGGAATATACCGGCTTGTCGGGCAAGGGGTTGCGCGACCCGTCGGTTTCCAGCAGCGCATACTGCACGTCGTCGCGGGCAGGCTTCACGATGATGCGCGCATGCCCGCCCTCCGTTATCTCGGCCGTGGCCTGAATGTTGCCGCCTGAGCCGTTCGAGCCGTCCGACACCGCTTTGACGGTGACCTGCCGGTAGTAGGATTCGTCGAGCACCACGGCGGGAGTTCGGTTCACATTGAGCTTCTCGTTGATGGCCTCTGCAGGAATAGCCACCACCCGGTAGGTTTTGCCGGGAGTGAGGTTGGAGAACGTGATGGTTCCGCCTGCGTCTGCGGGCATGTACCATCCGTTCTCGTCAGCGGTTAGAACCGCAGTGCCTTGCGTCGCCTTCGCGCCCTGCGCAGCAAAGGCGGTGGATCCGCGCACCTCCAGCAGGCCGTAGCGATACGACTCGTCTGACACGTCAACGCTGAGCACGCCGCCGCCGGCGTAGTCCACATCCGAGGAGATGACGACGCCTTCGCCTTGCTTGAAGGTGATGTTATCGAGCGTGTTGCCACGAGCCGAACTGCCCGATGCCGCAGACAACGCCACGAACCCGAAAACCGTCACGCCCTGCCCTTCGGGGACCGTGTACACGCCGCTTCGATGGTTCCATTGCGGGGTGGTGTTCTTGTAGATATGGGAGCTGGAGATATAGATGTAATACGGCTTTGCAGGAGTGCTCGGATCGTTGTCATGGTCATACTGCAATGAATAGCTGCGACCACTCGCAAGCTTGGAAGCCGATGAGACTCCTTCCTGCTTCGCAAGGGCATCGACAATCTTGTTGAAGTACCCTTTGTCGTTCTTGCCGTATGGATAATCGGTGGAATACGTGGCCGCGGGAGCGTATCCAAGACCAGAACTTTCCTCGTCGGTCAATGCAGGACCTATGACCACGGCCATGACATCGTCTCCGCTCACGTTTGCCGTATAGGTCGCCGCATGATCCAAGCTCCAGGGAAACAGCTTTCCCGGCACGGTCGCCACCTCCTGGTACAAGGCCGACAACGAGTCCGCGCAGAGCTCAGCCGAATGCCTCCCGTATTTGGCATCTTGAGACGCATTGAGCAGCTTTTCCGGCGCCGATGCCTGGATGCTCTTCTTATGATAGAAGGCTCCGGTGGTGGAACCTTCTCCCCAGTGCGTGGTATCCCATGACGGATACTCTTCCCACATGTACCATGAGCTGTCTTGAGGCGTTCCCGAGCTTGGTTCGGTCTCGAAATCGCCGTTCGTCAACTCGGCGGGAAGGGAATCAGGCTCCACGACCACCTGGGCC
This sequence comes from uncultured Eggerthellaceae bacterium, assembly GCA_958454405.1. Taxonomy (GTDB): domain Bacteria; phylum Actinomycetota; class Coriobacteriia; order Coriobacteriales; family Eggerthellaceae; genus Enteroscipio. Next base: position 8,945 of record CAUEBO010000066.1, read on the forward strand.
ACATTGCTGGTGGCAGTCGCTCCGCCAGCGTCGCTCACCACCACATAGTAGTAGTATACCCCCGCTTGATCAGGAACATCGTCGCAGATGGAAGAACCGTCGCCCACCGGATCGCCACCTGACGCCACATTGGTCGTGTTGCGGTACCACTGGTAGGTCAGCAGGCCGCCCGACGACGAAGACGCCTGCACGTACAAACGCGTCGTCGCGCCAAGTGCGAATGTGCCGCCCACGGGGCGATGGGTGATGGTGACGGTAGAGTTGGCCGCGCCCTCCGCGTAGGCGGGATCGGGCTCAGCGAGCATCGGGACGACAGGCACGAGGCCCGCGGCCAGAACGATTGCGAGGAAGACGGAGAGGACGCGCCGGGCAGGCGGCGTCGCGACTACGGAAGCTACGCCTCCGTGGGCCCTGCTAGTGAAACCCCCCCCCGGGTCCCCATAGGGGAGGTTGAGCGGGCGGCGGGCGCATGCACGCGGATTCCGTTTTTGTACTGCATGGGTGCATCCCCTTGGTTGCTCGGCTTAAAACGCACCCATTATGACACATGCGCAGGGTAAATCAAGAGTTGAAGCTGCTGAATATCCATAAGGGCGGCGCCAGAGCTACATGATCGCCATCACGCCCACCACGAACGCCACCGTCAGCAGGAAGCCGCCCGCCATGATGGCCCATACGGCGGGGCGGGCCCAGTTCATGGTCCAGCCGATGCCGAAGCGCTCGGGCAGAAACAGGCTGGGGTCGTCGGGGTTGAAGTAGAACACGCCCAGCTTCCAGTGCTCGTCGTCGTCAGCCAGCAGCTTGTCGGAGGCGCTCATGCGCGCGAACACGCGGGCGCCGCCTTGGCCGTACACCAGGCTGATAGCCAGCGAACCCACCACCATCACCAGCGCCAGCGCCACCACGAACACGCCCGCCTGCGCAAGCCCTATCACGCCGATGAACGCCAGCTCCATCACGGGCCCCAGCAGGCTGAGCGCCAGGCCGCCCGCCACCAGCAATATGCTCTGGGCGCGCGCGAACATCCCGTAGGCCAGCGCCGACGTTGCCGGCGCGTTCGGGTTCGACGGCTTTTTCGACCGCAGGATGGTCCAGTGAGAGAACACCATGCACGCCGCCATGAACACCACGATAAGCACGGGCGCCAGCACGGTGAGCGGGGTTTTCTCCATGTATTCCGTCACCTCGCCCTGGAAGTTCATGTGCTGGGGAATGAGGTCGGGCATCTGAGCGTACCCCACGATGCCGATGGCCAACGTCACCGCGATGACGGGCAGGTACAGCAGGTCCCACTTGAGCGACACGGCGCGCGGAACGGGCGCGTCGCCCACCACGGCCACCGACTCCTGGGCCGCGGCGTGCCATCCCCGCTCTTTCTTGTACGCCTGCACCTTCGCGCGGAAGTACAGCATGAGCCCGTAGCTCGCACCGCAGATCAGCAGCGTGCCCACGCAGAGCACGGCCAGCGCCACGCCGGCGTTTCCCGTGAACGAGCCGAAAGCGCCTGCGGCCGTGAGCGCCGCGGTGATCAGACCCATGATCAGCGCATAGCGCAGCTTGAGCCCGCGCAGGTAAGGGTCGCGCGCAGCCGCTTCGGGCACGGTGACCGCGAACACCTCGCCGCGCCGCATGAGGAACGGCGTCACGACGGTCATGATGCCCACGATGGGCACCAGCAAAACAGTCAAAGCGAGCATCGCCGTGGCGAACTCCGTTGCGTTTCCCTCCACGGCGCGTCACGCGTCCTTTCCGAAAGCGGGGGCGAAATCGGCTTCGACGGGAAACCTCGTCGTGCCGACGGATCGATCGACTTGGGACGTCGAGGAAGCTGGGTCGGCGTCGGTTCGCTCGCCCGCTCCATAGGCGCGCGCGGCTTGGGCCTGGGCGCACTCCAGAAACTGTCCCCAGCTGCCGCCGCGCGCGCGGTGCGCCAACGCGAGCTCGAACAGCTCGTCTTCCATTTTCTCCAGCTCGATGCGCGCGCGATCGGCGCGATCCTCCTCGCAGGGATCGGCGATGTAGGCGCCTGAGCGGCCACGCATGAGCACGTAGCCCTCGTCGCGCAGCACGGCATAGGCCTTGTTCACGGTGTGCAGGTTGATGCCCAAGTCGCTCGCCAGCGAGCGCACGCTGGGCAGCGCCTGCCCCGGCACCAGCTCGCCGCGCGCGATGGCCGCGATGATCTGGTTGCGTATCTGCAGGTACAGCGGCTCGTCAGCCTTTTGGTCGATGCGGATTACCATAAGCTTCTCTTCCCTATGAGAACAATCCCGTCATCACGAGTGCCAGCACGCCCACCGCGGCGCCGATGGCGCCCAGCAGCAGCCCTGCCTTCGCGCGCGAAACCGCGAACCAAGCAGTCCCGAACAGCCCGATGCCGGTCGACGCCAGAAGCGGGAGCCATTTCGGCGCGTACCCGTCCGCCTGCCCGGTGAGGCCCACGTGCATGACCACCTGCTCGGGAAGCACGACCCACTGTGCGACCGCGAGCGCTGCCACGGCCGTCGCCAGGATCGCAGCCACGGCCATGCCTTTGGAACCCTCCAGAACCGTGCCGTCGTACCTGTTCATGATACCACCCTTTCCTCGATCCCTGCCGCATGCCGCCCGCCGCTACGCGACCAGCCGCCTGCTCGCCGTCGCCTGGAACAGCGCCACCGACGCCGCGCCGATCACCACGGCCACCACGAGGGAGGCCGCCGTGCCCAGCAGCGCCGCAACCGCGATGCCCACGCCCGTGCACGCCATGCCGCCCATGATGGCCACCATCACCGGCAGGCCGCGCTTCACCGGCTCGTACACCGTCGTCCAGTCGTAGCGCGGATGGCGCGCGTCCACCGTCAAGCCCACGAACGTGGCGAACAGGGACAACCCCAGCGGCGCCACGAACATCGCCGCCACCGACACGGCGTCGAGCGAGAACGCCAACGACAGCGTCACGCCGCCGATCACCACCGTGGGCAGCGCGAACAGCAGGTTGACTGCGGCTTTCGCCCCCAGCACGGTGCGGGTGGAGACCGGCGCCGTGAGCATGACCCACCGGCTGGAACCTTCGAGCGACACCGACGGCGCCGTGGTAGACGAGATGCCCACGCAAAACGCCACGACCCAGGGCAGAAAGCCTCCCACGAGAGGAGCGAACTCGGCCGGCAGCGCGTCGAGCGACAACACCCCCATGGCGCGGGCCGCCACAGCCGCGATGCAGGCCACAACGACCAGCACGTAGCCCATGCACCCGTTCAACAGGTAGATGGGCGTGGCCAGCAGCAGGCGCAGCTCCTTGCCCACCATCGCCCGAAACGGCGTCCGCGCTCGCAGGCCGCGCGCGCCGCCCGCCGAGCCCTCGAACGAGAACGAGCCACGTGGCCGCGACGACATGAGCAGCGAGTTCACCGGCACGAACACGCGCACCAGCACCGCCAGCAGCACGGCTCCCGCCAGCAGCGACACGCCTGCGAACAGCACGAACGACAGCATGTCGCCAGACGCGATGCCCTCGGCGGCCCAGGCGGCAGGCGGGAACAAACCGGCCATCTGCGTCACCGCCTCCGTGCCCAAGGCGGCGAGCGCAGCCGCGTCGCCCGACTGCCCCGACAACGCGAACGAGCCTGTCAAGATGGCCAGCACCGCAACCAGCGACAGCACCACCATGACGATGTTCGCGTGCCGGAAGCGCGAGGAAAACGCGGCGATGAGCGCCGCCAGCACGATGGCCGCCGCCAAGGGGGCGAGCGGCGCCAACACGATGGACAGCGCCATGAGCACCACCGACAGCGCGCCCGCGCCCGCATGCGCCGCGTACACCGCGAACGCCGGCACCATGACCAGCAGCCCGAACACCACGCTCATGGCGTACAGCGATGCGATGCGCGACAGCACCACCGACAGCGTGGGCACCGGCAACGACATGACCAGGTCGTAATCCTTGAAGGCGAACAGCACGCCGTTCGTTTTGAGGAACGCCGCCACCGCGCCGGCGACGGCGCCCACGAGCACGGCCACCAGCGGGATGGCCTCGACCATGCCCAGCTGCGCCATTCCCTCAGCCACGCCGACGCTGTACGTCACAGCCACCGCCACGACAGCCACCACGACCAAAGCCGCCAGCGCCAGCGTGCGCTTCGCCTTGGCGGCGTTCGCATGCAAAGCCTTGTTGATGCCGAACAATCCGAGCAGCTGTATCTTCAACAGCAGAATGAACGATTTCATGACCTCCCCCTATGCGTTCCGGTCGATCATGTCCAGGAACACGTCTTCCAAGCTCTCGTCGCCCACGACGTCGGCCGTGGCGCCGCATGCGCGCAGCCGTCCTTGCTTGATGATGGCCACCTTGTCGCACAGCTTCTCCACCACTTCCAGCACGTGGCTGGAGAAGAACACGGCCGAGCCGCGGTCGGCCAGCTC
>CAUEBO010000067.1 GCA_958454405.1 uncultured Eggerthellaceae bacterium
ATCCCGCATGGCCCCGTAGTCGTAGTACGGGTCGCGCACGTGCGGCGTGCACAAGATGGACGTGACGCCCGCGCGTTTCGCCGCCTCGAGCATCGCCAGGGACTCGTCCAAATCGCGCGCGCCATCGTCAACGCCCGGAAGTATGTGGCAGTGGATGTCGCGCATATGCTATCGCCTGGACCCCCGCCGCGGCGCCGAGACGGCGCCCGCCGGCGGGCGCGGCTGGGCACGGTAGGCCTGCTGCTTCGTCACGGTCCCGTGCGAGGCGCCTTTCGGAACATTTTTGACGACGGCAGGCGCAGCGGATGCGGGAACAGCCTCGGGCTTCACGCGCTCTCCCGAGTTCGTGTAGTAGGCGTAGTAGTACTCGGACCCCGAGCCCTCCACGAACGTCGCACACACGCCGACGACGTTGGCATTCGCCTTTTGCAGCTGCTCGTAGGCTTCCGCAAGCTCGGTTCGCTTCACCAGATTCGGACGCACTACCATGATGGTCGCGTCCACGAGCGTGGACAGGATGGCCGCATCGACGAACGTCCCCACGGGAGGCATGTCGAAGATCACGTAGTCGTAGCGCTCCTCAAGCAGGCGCACGAGGCGGCCGAACCGCTTCGAGGCGATCATATCGGCTGGATTCGGGATGTTCGGCTCGGTGTCAAGAAAGAACAGGTTGGCCGTGGTCGTGCTGGCTACGGCCACGTCGAGCGGCACGGCGTCGGTCAGCACGGCGTACAGGCCTGCGGCTGAACGCACGTTCAGCATGGCCGCCAGGCCGCGGCGCCGCATGTCGGCCTCCACCAGCAGCACGCGCTTGCCCGCCGTCGCGATGGCCTGGGCCAGGTTCACCGAAGCGGTCGACTTGCCCTCGTTGGGCACCGAACTCGTGACGACGATGGACTTGATGGGGCTGTCAACGGCCATGAACCGGATGTTCGCGAACAGCGTCTTGGCCGCGTTCTGGATCTCCAGCTGGTTCGACGACTGCTTCTTCTTTTTAGCCATGCTCCCTCACTGTCCCTTGATGGTGGGGATGCGGCCGATGATCGGCAGCCCCAGCAACTCTTCCGCTTCCTCGGCGCTGCGCACGCGCGTGTTCACCATATCGATGAGCACGATAATGGCCACAGCCAGGAAAATCCCCGCCAAAAACGCGGCAGCAGTGTACATGGCCCGCGGCGGGCCGGACGGCGCCACAGGCTCAACGGCCTGGTCGATGGCGTTGATCGCCTGCACGTCCATGACTTCTTGGGCGACATCGTCGGTGGTGGCGGCCAGCTGGTTCGCAATGATGGCCACAGACTGCGCCGATTCGCCCGTCACGGTGAGCGTGATCACGCGCGTGGTGGTCTCGCTCGTCACGGCCACCTTGTAGTCCGACAGCGAGTCCATCTTCAAAGCCTTGGCCGTGTCATCCATCACGCGACCGCCCGTGATGAGGGTGGCCACGTCGTTGGTGAGCATCTGGCTCGCCGAGAGGTCGGTGCTCGCGATCGAGTCCGTCGAGCCCGATTTGGTGAGCACGTACATCGAAACGCTCGCGGAGTACTGGTTCGGCAGCAAGAGCCAGGCGAACGCGGCGGTTGCGAGCGCGCATGCGATAGGAAGCGCGATGACGAGCTTCAGATGCTTGCGCATGAGTTTTGCGAGTTCGAGCAGGGTCATGGAAGTCCTTTGCGCGGGTCGGTCGATTCGTCGAGGGGTTACGATGCGGAGGCGCCGGGCGAGGCGCCGCCTCCAGCAGGCTCCGTCGGCGAGGGGCCGTCAGATCCCCCAGCCGAGGGCGAGTCGCCCTGGGCTCCGGAAATCGTCGAGCCGTTTGGATCCTCCCCGGCATCGACGCGCTGCATCATCTCGGTCCAGCCGGGATATTCGGTGACGACGTAGCTCACCTCGTCGATCGTCATCGTCGACGAGGGCACGAGAGCCGAATAGAACGTGAGCGCATCGGCCGCCTGGAACGTCTGGGCCAACCCCACGATGTCGGCAAGGCCGTAGTCCGTGCTCACGCAGCTCGCAAGCTGCTGGACGGTTCCTGGAAGATCGAGGGGAGAAACGCCGAGCACCTTCTTGACGATAGCCTCGGCCAAGATGCGCTGGTTGTCCGCGCGTTGGAAGTCGCCGCGCAGGTAGCCGTAGCGCTCGCGGGCGAAGGCCAGCGCCGTTTGGCCGTCCAGAAGCTGCTCTCCAGCCTCGATGCGCGCGCCCGTGTTGCTGGATCCGGTCTCGTCGTTGGTGACGGGAACGTCAACCCAGACGCCGCCGAGCGAGTCGACGAGCGATTCGAGCTCCTCGAAATGGATCTCGGCATAGTGGGAGATAGGGACGCCGGAAAACTTCGACACCGCTTTCACCGCCCCGGCGGCACCGCCGTAGGCGTACGCTGCGTTGATCTTCTGCCGGCCATGGCCCTCCAGGTCGATCATGGTATCGCGGGGGATCGACACCATGGTCACCTTGCCGTCAGCCGGATCGATACGGGTGAGTATGATGACGTCGGAGCGGGACGCAGTATCCCCCTCCCGCGCATCCGAACCAAGGACGAGCAGGTAGAACGGCTGTTCCTTGGCATCTCCGGCCACCGGCTGAAGCGCAGCCTTCAGATCGTCCGCTTCACCCTTGTCATCGAACGAGAGCGCCTGGTTGAGCGAGTTGAGATACAGAGCAGCAGCGCCGCCGACCAACCCGAACACGCACACGATCGCAGCGAGCGTGATGAGAACGGCCTTGCGCGCCGTGTGCTTCTTGCGCTTCTTGCGCACGCGGATGATGTCTTCGGTTTTCGTAAGGTCGGGAACGGGACGCAGGTTGCCGCCAACGGCGGCATAACCGCCGGAGCGGGCGTCGGGAGCATGCCCGGAAAGCGGAGCGCATTTTGAAGAGGCGTGCGGGTCTCGCGGACGCGTCGAGCGCATGGAGCCTCGTGCGTCGGCCCCATTTGGCGAATCGGGCCGCGCATCGCCCTTCCGATGGTCCATGAACGCTCGTTCCCTCTCTCTTCTCTGGCAGCCTTGCAGTGTCACTTCCGCGATAACGCCGTGCCTATGCAGGGTCAACGCTGCGGTGAAGCACGCCCCTGCTCCCCCTCTAATCTTCCAATGTTGTATATAGTCCGTTGTTATATACACAACATACAAGATACGCTGCGACGATGCGAAACACACTGCAAACAAAAGTAGGTCTGCGCATCAAAGATCTGCGCGCCGTCCACGATGTCAGCCAAGAACGATTTGCCAACAAGATCGGCATGGATCGTACCTACTTGGCCTCCATCGAGGTTGGGCAGCGCAACGTCACCTTGCAGAACCTTGCGAAGATTGCAAACGGATTCGACATGACGCTTTCTGAGTTTTTCGAGGGTATCCCCCGCATCGACCCAAACGCCTGACCCTTTCACTCATCGGTTAGCCCATCGCTCCTTTAATTATACCTATATGTTGTATAAACACAATAATCAGGTAACGAATAACCGTAAATAGGTAAGAAGCGGCGGTTTACGGTTGATTCGCAAGCTGAATTGGACTCTTTGCTTTTCCTTCGGACCCAGCCGAACATCAACGCGAAGATTCGTCGGCCGTCATGCAGCGACGGCTGGTCTACCTGCGCGCGCCAAAGTCCTCGTTAAGCATCTTCCAGCACATCTGCAGCTCTTTGATGTAATCCATGATCTCGCCGATCGGCGGATCCTCGTCCTCACCGTTGCGCATCGTGTCGACGACACAGTGCAGCAGGTAGTCGATGCCCACCTTCTGATAGTCGACGATGGACTTGGTCATAGCGTACGCGAATACGTTCTCCACGTCCCTGACAAGGACGCCCTTGCGGGAGAACGTGTACTTGTAAGCCATCACGTCCACGCGCACGATGGAGTAGTTTTCAGGGAATATGAAGACTGCCTTCTCCTCATGCTTGCCGATACAGGATTCCCCGATCAGCCCCGACAATCCGTTTTTTACGAGGATCTTGAATCCCTCCTTGACGCCCGGCCTGCCCTTGAAGAACTCGTTGATGGCGTCCATGATCGCGTCGTCGCATGAACGTGAGATGTTGACATGCTGTCCGGAATGGGTTTCGAAGGGCCTGTCGCCCACGATTGCAAGCTGGCCCACCGCCTCTTTGTTGCTCAGCATGGCCTTGAGCTTGTTCTCAAACGTCTCCGACTTCGCGCGCGCCATCTCCTGGAGGAAGGCGAACTGCTCCTTCAGAAGCTGTTCTTCCTCGGTCTTGCCCATCAGATCTTTGATGATCTTGTCAATCCTCGCCATAAGCCGTCCTTACTCGTAGAATTCGAACCTATTACCTCATCATATCGCCCAACGAAACAAAGTGCAATCACGAAAGAGTCATTTGCCAAGCGACTTGCAAACGGACCCCCTGTTCCAATCTTGTCGCAATCTGCCGGGAAGACGAGCAAAAAACCGCCCTGGCGCTCGCATGCGCCAGGGCGGTCCGGTCAGCAGGATTGTTCGCAGCCCTCTACCCCAGCTCTGCCAGCTGTGCTTCCACGCGGGCCAGCTTGTCGGTCATCTCGGCATGCTTGGCGCGGTCCTTCTCCACGATCTCGGGCGCGGCCTTCGCCAAAAAGCCCGGGTTCGACAGCTTCTTGTCCAACTTCGCGGCGTCGGCGGCCAGCTTCGCACGCTCCTTCTCCAAACGGGCGCGTTCGGCATCGAAGTCCACCAGGCCCGACAGCACGATGTACACCTCGAGGCCCGGCGCCAAAGTCACACTGGACTCAGCCGGCTTCTCCACGTCGGCGGCCATCTTAAGCGAAGCTACGTTGCCCATGCCCTCGATCAGCCCGCGCTGCGCCTCCAAGCGCGCGATGTCGTCCTCCCCCGCTTTCACGGCCACGGCCAGCTGCGTCTTCGGCGAAATGCCGTAGCGGGCGCGCGTCGAGCGGATGGCCGACACGCACTCGCACACCATGTCGATAGCGCGCTCGGCGTCCGCATCCGCGTACTGCGCCAACGCCTCGGCGTCGGGCCACGCGGCCACGATGAGGTACGGCGCCTCTGTGCGGTCGATGGGCAGCTGCTGGTAGATCTCCTCCGTCACGAACGGCATGATGGGGTGCAGCAGGCGCAGCGCCTGGTCGAGCACGAACACGAGATTGCGCTGACACGCCGCGCGATCCTCCGGCGAACCGGCGAGGCGCGCCTTCGAGAACTCGATGTACCAGTCGCAGAACTCGTTCCAGAAGAACGAGAACAGCTCGCGTGTGATCTCGCCGAACTCGAAGTTCGAGAACGCCTCGTCAACGCGGGCAACGAGCCCCGCCAAGCGCGAGAAGATCCAGCGGTCAGCCGGCGTCACGGGCTCGGGCGCGCCCGGCTCGTAGTCGTCAAGGTTCATCATCACGAAGCGCGCTGCGTTGCGGATCTTGTTCGCGAAGTTGCGCGAGCTTTCCAGCTTCGCCTCGTTGAACTTGAGGTCCTGGGCACCCGTCACCTGCATGAGCAGGCCGAAGCGCATGCCGTCGGCGCCGTAGTCCTCCATGAGGCGCAGCGGGTCCACGCCGTTGCCGCGGCTCTTCGACATGGGCTTGCCGTCGGCGGCCATCACCGTGGGATGGATGATGACATGTTCGAACGGAATCTGATCGGTGCAGTACATGGACGCCATCACCATGCGCGCCACCCACAGCCCCATGATGTCGCGCGCCGTGGACAGCACCTGCGTGGGGTACGCCTGCTTCATCTGCGGCGCGTCCATGCCCTCCTCGGTCCAGCCCATCGTGGCGAACGGCCACAGCTGAGACGAGAACCACGTGTCCAGCACGTCTTCGTCCTGGCGCACGGGCTTCCCGCACACGGGGCACACGTCGATGTCCTCCACGCTGGCGTCTTCCCAGCCGCACTCGTCGCAGTAGAACATGGGGATGCGATGGCCCCACCACAGCTGGCGCGAGATGCACCAGTCCTTGAGGTTTGCCAGCCAATCGAGGTAGACCTGCTTCCAGCGCTCGGGATGGAACTGGATGGACCCGTCCTCCACCACGCGCGCCGCATCGTGCTTGAGGCCGTCCACGGCCACGAACCACTGCTCGGACTCCCAGGGCTCCAGCTTCGTGTGGCAGCGGTAGCACGTCATGACCGAGTGGTCGTGGTCCTCTACCTTGTCCAAGAGGCCCAGCTCGTCGAACGCAGCCACCACGGCCTCACGGGCCTCGTCGCGGTCCATGCCGCTGAACTTCCCGTAGCCGTCCACCACGTGCGCCGTCTCGTCGAAGATGTTGATGCGCTCAAGACCGTTGCGCTCGCCCATGGCCCAGTCGTTCGGGTCGTGCGCGGGCGTGGTCTTCACGCAGCCGGTGCCGAACTCCATATCCACGTGCCAGTCGGCGAAGATGGGAATCTCACGGTCCACGAGCGGCAGCTTCACCGTCTTGCCCACGAGGTGCTTGAAGCGCTCGTCCTTCGGGTTCACCGCCACGCCCGTGTCGCCCAGCATCGTTTCAGGCCGCGTCGTGGCCACCACAAGGTACTCCAAGCCGTCCTCCGGCTCGGCCAGCGGATAGCGCAGGTACCACAGATGGCCCTTCTCGTCCACGTACTCGGCCTCGTCGTCGGAGATGGACGTGGTGCAGTGCGGACACCAGTTCACGATGCGCTTGCCCTTGTAGATGAGGTCGTCGTGGTACCAGTCCACGAAGAGCTTCCGCACGGCCTTCACGTAGGCCGGCTCCAGCGTGAAGTGCTCGTCGTCGTAGTCGCACGAGCAACCCATGCCCTTGATCTGGTTCACGATGGTGGTGCCGTACTCCTTGTACCAGTCGTAGCACGCCTCGATGAACGCCTCGCGGCCTATCTCCAAACGGCTGATGCCCTGGTCGGCCAGCTTCTTGTCCACCTTGGTCTGCGTGGAGATGCCGGCGTGGTCGGTGCCGAGCACCCAGCGTGTGGGGCGCCCCTGCATGCGCGCGCGGCGGATGCAGGTGTCCTGGATGGTGTCGTTCAGGGCATGGCCCATGTGCAGCACGCCCGTGATGTTCGGCGGCGGGATGACGATGGTGTAGGGCTGCCCCTTGCCCGCGCCCAGCTCGGGCGTGCGCTGGAAGTAGCCCGCATCCGTCCATGCCTGGAAAAGCGGGCGCTCGTGGGCGGCGAAGTCGTAATCGATCCTCTTGCCGCTCTTGTCGTTCGTGTTATCGGCCATGGTCTGCTCTTTCGTCCTCATAGTCTCTCAAACCGAAAAGCGGGCGCGCCGCTCGTCGCGATCCGCCCGCTCGTGTGCCGTATCCCCGCGTCGGCGCTAGGCGCTCTGCAGGCTCGCCGCCTCGCCTGCCGGAAACGCTTCGTCCACCGGCTCGATGTCGGGCTTGGTCTCCCCCGTGATGTCCGTCGCCCGGATGGTCACCGCGGACGACCCCTCCTGCTCGGGCAGGTCGTACATCACGTCCTGCAGCACGCGCTCGCAGATGGACCGCAGGCCGCGGGCGCCCGTGCCGTGCTCGACGGCCTCGTGCGCGATGGCCGCGAGCGCATCGGGCTCGAACGTGAGCAACGAGTCCTCGAACTCGAACATCTTCGTGTACTGCTTCACCAGCGCGTTCTTCGGCTCGGTGAGGATGCGCACAAGATCATCTTCCGACAGCTCGTTGAGCGACGTCACCACGGGGATGCGCCCGACGAATTCGGGGATCATCCCGTACTTGTTCAGGTCTTCCGGCAGCACCTGCGCGAGCAGCTCCGCCTCGGCCTGCTTCTGGCTCTCGGGCAGCTCGGCAGTGAAGCCCAGTCCGCTCTTGCCCACGCGGGCCGCGATGATGTCGGACAGGCCCACGAACGCTCCGCCCAAGATGAACAGGATGTTCGTGGTGTCGATGTGCAGGAGCTCCTGCTGCGGATGCTTGCGCCCGCCCTGAGGCGGAACGCTGGCCTCCGTGCCCTCCACGATCTTCAGCAGCGCCTGCTGCACGCCCTCGCCCGACACGTCGCGCGTGATGGACAGGTTCTCGGCCTTGCGGGCCACCTTGTCGATCTCATCGATGTAGATGATGCCGATCTCGGCGCGCGGGATGTCGAAGTCCGCCGCCGTCATGAGTTTGAGCAGGATGTTCTCCACGTCCTCGCCCACGTAGCCCGCCTCGGTGAGCGTGGTGGCGTCGGCGATGGCGAACGGCACCTTCAGCGTGCGTGCCAGCGTCTGGGCCAAAAGCGTCTTGCCGGAGCCCGTGGGGCCCAAGAGCATGATGTTGCTCTTGGCCAGCTCCACGTCGCCCTCGTCGGCGTCGGCTCCCAGGCTGATGCGCTTGTAGTGGTTGTACACCGCCACGGACAGCGCGCGCTTCGCCTGCTCCTGCCCCACCACGTGCTCGGAGAGCTCCGCGTACAGCTCGTGGGGCGTGGGCAGGTCGGCCAGCACGTCTTCGGGCGCAGGCTCGGCCACCGCGGCGATCTCCTGGCCGCGCGCATGGCGGCCCGCATCGGGACGGGACGCCTGCTCGGCCATCCCGGCGCCGTCGGAGCCGGGCACGTTCAAGCCCAGATCGCGCATCATCGCATCGGCGCACACGGAGATGCACTCGTCGCAGATGTAGATGCCGTTGGGCCCTGACACCATCGCCGCAACCTGGTGCGGCTGCTTGCCGCAGAAGGCGCAGACGATGTCGTCGGTGCCGCGGTTTTCGAACTCGTCGTCGCGTCTATCGTTCATGTATCCTGTTCGCTTCTCTACTCGTCAGTGCTCGGGGCGATGGCGCGCGACGTGGTGATGCGGTCGACCAGGCCGTAGGCCAGCGCCTCCTCGGCAGTCATGTAGTTGTCGCGCTCGGTGTCGGCCTGGATGGTCTCGAGCGTCTGGCCCGTGTTGTCCGCCAGGATCTTGTTCAGGCGGTTGCGGGTCTTCAGCATGAAGTCGGCCACGATGGCGATCTCGGTCTGCTGGCCCTGCGCGCCGCCGGACGGCTGGTGGATGAGCACCATGGAGTTCGGCAGGCACATGCGCTTGCCCTTGGCGCCGTTGGACAGCAGCACGGCGGCCATGGAGGCGCACTCGCCCAGGCAGATGGTGGACACGTCGCACTTGATGAAGTCCATCGTGTCGAGGATGGCCAGGCCAGCCGTGACCGAGCCTCCCGGCGAATTGATGTACAGGGAGATGTCCTTGTCGGGGTCGGCGCTCTCAAGATGCAGCAGCTGCGCCACCACGGAGTTCGCCACGTTGTCGTCGATCTGCTCGCCCAAAAAGACGATGCGGTCGTTGAGCAGGCGGGAGTAGATGTCGTAGCTGCGCTCGCCACGCGGCGACTGCTCGATAACGTAGGGGATCAACGCCGATTTCGTATCAAACATGGGTATGCCTCGCTTATCTCTTGCGGCCGCTCGGCGGCCTGCTTGCTTCTATGCCATAGTGCGGCGTATCGTCGCGCTGCGCAAGGCCCGGGTACCGTATCGTTACCTGTTCGCCCGTCCCCGGCGAGCCGAAGGGCGCGCCGGGGACGGCATCATGCGGTTATTCGGCAGCGTCGGCGTTTTCTTCCTTTTTCGCCGCCTGCTTCTTCGGGGCGGCCGCCTTCTTGGGCGCGGCCTTCTTCGCCGCAGGCTTCTTTTCGGCTTCCGCCTTGTCCTCTTCGGCGTCCGCCTTCGCGGCCTTCTTGGCAGGAGCCTTCTTGGCCGGCTTCTTCTCGTCCTTCTCCGCAGGGTCGACCTCGGTCACGATGGCCGTCTCCATGAGGTCCATGACCGCCTTCGTGCGGCCGATGCCCTGGCGCACCAGGTGCAGCTGGCCGTTCTCGAGCCACTGGGCCTTGAGGGCCTCGGGGTCGCCGGCGCCGCTCTTCGCGAACTCGGCGATGACGTCCTCCTCCGTGGCCTCCATGTCGAAGTGGCGCGCCCACGCGTCCAGCGCCAGATCCTGCGTGGCGATGTCGGCCGCCTGCAGCTTGATGTCCTCTTTGAACTGGTCAGGCGTCATGCCCTGCTGTGCCAGGTACAGGTCGAAGGACATGTTCTGGCTCTGGAGCTGCTGGAAGAAGTCCTGGATGAGCGTCGTCTCGGCTTCCTCGCGCATGCTCTCGGGAGCTTCGCCCTCCAGGCGCTCGGCCACCGCGACCAGCACGGCGTTCTCCTTGATGCGGGGCATCATGGCCGACTTCTGCTGGGCGATGGAATCGGCGATGGTGGAGCGCATGGACTCGACGTCGTCGAAGCCAAGCTTCTCCTTCACCCATTCGTCGGTCACCTCGGGCAGGATCTTCTTCTTGACGACCTTGACCTCCACCTCGAAGTTGATCTTGGAGGTCTTGCCGGAAAGCGCCGCCAGCATGATGGGGGGATCGGCGGGCATGTCGATGGAGAACTCGGCCGTCTGGCCCTTCTTCAGGCCGACCAGCTGCTCGTCGAACTCGGGCGGGAACAAGCCGCCGCCCAGGCTGTAGGGACGGTTCTCGGTCAAAAGCGAGGGGATTTCCTCGCCCTTGTCGTCGGTGGCCTTCATGGCGAGGTCGATATGGCCGTCGGCCTTCACCTTCGTGGCCGCCGAGCAGTCCTCGAACGTGTAATAATGCTCGCGCAGCGCGTCGATCTGGTCGTCGACGTCCTTGTCGGACGCGCCTTCGGCGGGCAGCTTGATCTCCACCGGCTCGTAGCTGGAAAGCTCGAGCTCGGGCTTGACAGCCACGGTGAAGGCGAACGTGTAGGGCTTGCCGCCCTCGACGAGGTCGGTCTCGTCGAACTCGGGCTTGCCGACAGGGTACAGCCTGCAGTCGTCGATGGCGAGAGGATAGCATCCGTTGACGAGGTCGTCGGTCACCGTCGCGCGGACGGCTTCCTTGCCCAAGGCGTTGTCGATGACCGGGCGCGGGGCCTTGCCCCTGCGGAACCCGGGGAAATTGTACTTGTACGCGAAGTCCTTGTAGGTCTTCTTGATGCGGGCGTCGATATCCTTGGCATCGACGGTAACGGTCACTTTCGTGCGGTTATCCTGCAACGCCTCAACTTTTGTTTCCACGTAACTATCCTCCATCATTCCCTATGGTCGCCTTGCGGCATCTTGCGGCGCGCTCGCCCCCGCTCGGATGCGCGGCCCGCAGCGGCCCGCAGCCTCAACTGCCGGATCGCGCTCTGAGCACACCAAAACGGAATTATCGCATATATGGTACGGATGAGGAAGGAAAGCCGACAAGGTTCACGAAGAACCGACGAAAGGAGAACGGAAGGCGGCACAAGCGCGCAGGAACCGAAGCCGTCGGCGCGGGGTGTCCGGCCATGCGCGCGGCCGGCTCCTTCCCAAGGCCCGCATCATCCCGAAGATTACAATTGGTTTTCCCGCTACCAATGATCCCCGAGTCACGGTATCATGAAAGCCGACGAAAAACGAAGCTCAAACGAAGGATGCCATGTCCACCATTTCCCTGAACATACTGCAGGAGCGGGAGTTGGCGCGCCTGCTCGACTACGAGCGCGCCACGTGCACCGTCGACGGAGAGCTGGTCTACCGCTGCGCCTTCCCCTACCGCCCCGACGACGACCTGCAGATGGAGCTCATCGAAAGCGGGGCCCTCGTCGCGAAGCAGGACGAGAAGCGGGGCGTCATCGTCACCATCACCTCCGGCGGCCGCTCCTACTTTCCGGAGCTGCAGCGCGCCGAGGCGGAGCGCTTGCGGCGCGAGCGCCGCGACACGAAGCTCATCGCGCTGTCCGCAGTCTTCGCCGCGCTCTGCGTCGTGACGGGCTTTGTACTGGGCCGCTTCGTCGCATAGCGGCCGACCGCTGCCCGAAAAATGCATTGAGGGGAGGATGCCTACTGCATCCTCCCCTCAGTGGTACGGGCGAAAGGACTTAGCTCGCGTCAATTACGCATTTCCCTTACGGAAAATACTGCATTGACCCTCGCTGCTGCGGGTGTATGAAACCATACACCCGCAGTGAACCTTCCCGTTGAAGTCGCGCCGTCCACCTGCAAGCACGCAAGGGCAGGATGCCCAAGGCATCCTGCCCTTGCGTGGTGCGGGCGAAAGGACTTGAACCTTCACACCTTTCGGTACCAGAACCTAAATCTGGCGCGTCTGCCAATTCCGCCACGCCCGCACGTGCGCGTCGCGCGCCGACCATCATACCAAAAAAGAGGACGCAGGAAACCATGACGGCGCGGCTTCGCGCCCAGCTCTCAAGATTTCTGCTACTATGTGGGCCGGCAGATCAAACAACGCATGCATGCCCGCACGCGCGCGCTTCGAACGACCGGAGCCCGCACGCGCGAGCGTCCGTGCACGGGAGAAGCGAGGAGCTCATGGCGGATCAAGGCAACAAGGCATGGGAGCTCGTCAAGAGCGTCGGACGGGCATGGAACAACATCAGTCTCATCAAGCGCATCGTAGTCGGCCTCGTCATAGGCGGCGCGCTGGGCCTGTTCGCCCCGGCGGACATCGCCATCGTCGAGCTCCTGGGCACGCTGTTCGTCTCGGCGCTGAAAGCCGTCGCGCCCGTTCTCGTGTTCTTCCTCGTCATCAGCGCGCTCGCGAACGCGAAGACGGCCGGGTCCATGAAAACGGTCGTGCTGCTCTATGTGGCCAGCACGCTCATAGCCGCGCTCGTGGCCGTGGTGGGAAGCTACCTGTTCCCCATGACCATCACGCTGGTCGAGCCCGCGGTGGAGCAGACCTCCCCCGCCGGCGTGGCCGACGTGCTGACGACGCTCGTCATGAACATCGTCTCGAACCCCGTCGACGCGCTCATCAACGCGAACTACATCGGCATCCTGGCATGGGCGCTGGTGCTGGGCATCGCCCTGAGGGCCGCCGGCGGCACCACCAAAGAGGTGTTCACCAACGTGGCCGACGCCGTGTCGAAAGTCGTGCGCTGGGTCATCAGTCTTGCGCCGTTCGGCATCCTGGGCCTCGTGTACACGTCGGTTTCCCAGAACGGGCCTGAGATCTTCGCCGAATACGGCCAGCTCATCCTCTTGCTCGTAGGCTGCATGCTCGCCATCGCGCTGATAACGAACCCCCTGCTCGTGTTCGCCTGCGTGCGCAAGAACCCCTACCCGCTCGTGTTGCGCTGCCTGAAGGACAGCGGCCTGACCGCCTTCTTCACCCGCAGCTCGGCGGCGAACATCCCCGTGAACATG
>CAUEBO010000068.1 GCA_958454405.1 uncultured Eggerthellaceae bacterium
GGGCGCGGCGGGCGCTTCCCCTGCTATTTCCCCGACCAGCGGGGCTCCCGCTTCTCCGCGAACGCCCGCGGCCCCTCCTGCGCATCCTCGGTCGCGTTCACGAGCTCCTGGTAGCGGTCCATGACCTCCCAGCCCTTGCCGGGGTATTCGTCATCCTCCGCCGCGGCCTCCTTCATGGCGGCCTTCGAGTACTCCACGGCCAACGGCGCGCTTTTCACGATGCCTTCCGCCAGACGCAGCGCGAGGGGCATGAGCTCGGCTTCGTCCACGACATGGCTCACCAGGCCCCATTGGCATGCCTGCTCTGCGGAGATGCTGTCGCCCACCAAAATCAGCTCCGCGGCGAACTTGTGGGGGATCTGCTGCATGAGGCGCAGGATGGCGCCGTCTCCCGTGGAGGCGCGGCCGCGGCGCGCTTCCGGAAGCCCGAAGGTGGAGCGCTTGCTGGTGACGGCGATGTCGCAAGCAAGGAGTATGCCCATGCCGCCGCCGACGCATGTCCCGTTCACGGCGGCGATCAGCGGCTTCTTGAAGCGGTGCTTCGACATGCCCAGCAGCCCCCAGTCCTCCTTGCCGGGGGGCAGGCGGTGCGTTCCCGCAGCCAGTTCCTTCAGGTCGGCTCCTGCGCAGAAGCACGTGCCCGCGTTGGCGATGATGCATGCGCGCTGGGTGGGATCGTCGTCCCAGCGCTCCAGCTCGTCGGAGAACTCCTGCATCATGAGCGAGCTCATCGCGTTGCGCGCTTCCGGACGGTTCAGCGTGATGACGAGGACGCCGTCGTGGGATTCGGTCAGTATCGTCTGGTAGGCCATGGACGCTCCTTTTCTTTGCCCTGCCCCTATTGTAAGGCGAAACCCGATGCGTGGCTATGGAGCGCGTCGGCCTGCGGGTGCAGCCAAGCGGCTCCTCGGGTTGAAGAGGAGGCTGGCCGTCGCGTTGTTCGGCGTTTCGCTTATCACGGGGGGGGGCGTGGTATACTCGTATCTTCAAAGCTCCGTTGAAGGAAAAGGACTCGTATGGCGGGCGACTTCGGCATATCGCGGGAACCGTCGCGGTTCTCGTTCAGGCGCATGGCCCTGTGCGGCGTCGTGCTCGCGATGCTGTTCATCGTCGTGGTCGCCGCAGTCGCTGCGACCATGACCGTGCGCGACATGCAGCATGAGGCGGACGTGTCTCTGGCCGCTGCGCAGCCCCGCATCGAGTCGCGCATCACCGAGACGTTCAACATGCTGGAGTCGTTGGCCGAGCAGCCCACCTTGTTCGACCCCTCCGTTCCCATCATGGACAAGGTCAACATGCTCGACCAGGTCAACGAGCATTTCGGCTATTACTTGATCTGCTATGTCGACAAGGACATCAACGTGTGGGACGCCACGGGGCCGGCCAGCCTGGCCAGCCGGGACTACATGCAGTACGTGTACTCCACCGGCGAGCCCATGGTCACCGACAGCTTCGCGGCGGGGGCGGACGGCACGACCCTCAACTACACCGTGGTTGTTCCGCTGCGCGACGAGCAGGGCTCCATGACGGGCACGCTGTTCGCGGCAGTGTACTTCGACGAGATCGTCGACATGTTGAACGAAGGCTTGGCGAGCTCTTACGTGGAGTCCGTTCTCATCGGCAGCGAGGGCCGGGTCATGTCGGCCACGACGGGGTACGTGTACGACGATCCCTTCCTCGATCCCATCCGCGACAACATCGCGTTCGGCATGACCGCCGACACGATCGAGGCCGAGCTGCTGTCCTTGAACCCGGTGAGCTTCTGGACCATCGACGGGCTCGACGCGCGCTATTACGCCGCCGCGCCCATCGCCGGCACCAAATGGGACGCGGTGTGCATCGTCGGCTTCTGGGATTCCTACGCCAAGATCATGTCCAACCTGGCGCCGCTGGTCCTCATCGGGCTCGTCATCCTCGCCGGCGGCTTCCTGTTCATGTACCGCAGCTTCCTGCGCCAGATGGAGTCGGCGCGCACGCTGGAGAAATCGGTCGAAGAGCTGCAGAAGAAGGTGTACAGCGACGAGCGGCCCGCCGGCGCGGACATCGAGGACATCCTGGAGCTCACCTCGTCCGGCCTGTCCGACGGGCTGACGGGCACCGTCACGCGTTCCGTGTTCTCCAGCCGGTTGGAGAGCGTGCTGGAAAACGAGGGGAACGACGAGAAGCTCTACGCCCTGTGCTTCGTGGACCTCGACGACTTCAAGAACATCAACGACACCTACGGCCACGCGACCGGCGACATCGCGCTCAAAAGCGTCGGATACCTTCTGCGCGAATACGAGCGGCGCTATGCGGGCTTGGTGGGCCGTTACGGCGGCGATGAATTCGTGCTGCTCATGACCGACTTCGACGACGAGGCGGAGCTGCGCGACGTCCTGGACGAGCTGACGGATGGCTTGCAGGTGGACATCCAGTCGGGCGATTCGGTTTTCCGGGTGGGTTGCAGCGTGGGCGTGTCCCTCTGGGACCATCGCGTCGGCGCCGACGAGCTCATGGAGCAGGCCGACCAGGCCCTGTACTGCGTGAAGCAGGACGGCAAGGGCGGGTACCGCGTGTACCAGGACGAGGGGGAGCGGTGAGGCGTCGGGGCGCGGGGCGCGTCCTCGGCTTCACGGCGTTCTCCTTGTGCGTATGCGTAGTCGCCGCTCTGCTGGGAACGTCCGTCTACAACGAAGCCGACGGTTTCAGGCATCGCGACGCCGACAGCGTGCTTTCGTTCTACCAGCAGACCATGACGCTGAAGCTGCAGGGCGATTTGAGCCGGGCGGGCGCGCTGGCGGCCGTGGTCGAGGCCGATCCCGACGACGAGGAGCGGTTCGCTGCGGCGGCGGGGGAGATGCTCGCACGGGACGGGGTGGCCTACGTCGCGTACGTGCAAGACGAGACGATGCGCGCTGCGTATCCCGAGAGCGAGTTCGGCGACGCGGCGGGCCGGAGCCTCTCCTCGTTCTCCTACATCTACACGCTGGCGAAAGTGACCGGCGACTTCGTCGTCGAAGGGCCGGTGGAGCTCGCGAACGGCGAGGAAGCGTTCCTGTTCATCCAGCCTCTCGATGTCGACGGCGCTTATTACGGCGAGGTCGTGGTGGGTCTGGAAGCGGACTACGTTATCGAGCAGATGGGCTTCTCGGCCCTGGAGGAAAGCGGCTACCGATACGAGTTGTGGGCGGTGAGCGCGCAAGACGGCAGCAAGGACGTCATCGCTGCTTCTGAAGGCGGCCGCGATTTCTCAAGCGCGGCGAAGATCTCGTTCAGCATGCCGACGCTCTGGACCTTGTCCATCATGCCCTCCGACGGCTGGGTGCCTTCGGAGTGGACGGCGGCCATCGTGGCCGGTTCCGCGGCGTTCGCGCTTTTGGTCATCGGGTTCGTCGGGGCCGTCTTGCGGGCTCGCCGCATGCGCAGGCAGATCCGGGAGGAGCGTCGGATCGATCCCGAGACCGGCCTGCTCACCTACGACGCCCTTGTCGACGTGCTGGAGCAGGAAGCCGAACGGTGCAAGGGACCGCGGCAGCCTCTGACGCTCATCTGCCTGACGGTGGACGATTTCGAGCATATCGCGCTTGCGCTCGGCTGGAAGGAGCGGCGCCGCTACCTGCGCACGGTGGCCGACGAAATAGACCTCGTGGTTCACGGTGATCATCTGGCCGCCCGCGTGAGCGGCGGCTACTTCGCCGTCGCGATACGCGAGCACGTGGACAGGCGCACGCTCGGCGACCTCATGCGCGCGTTGGAGCTTTCGCTCCTCTGGAAGGTGCGCGTCGACGGCAAGAAGGTGTTCTGCCGAGTGCGCTCGGCGGCGGTGCACTGCCCGGAGGACGGGAACGATCCGGCTGCGCTCATCGAGCGCACGGTGTCGCTGCTCGAGCGCGACAAGCCGGACAAATTCGCCCGCAAGGGCCGAGGCTGATCCCGGCGGCGGAAATGGAAGCGGCCCCGTTCAAGACGGGGCCGCCGGCGGACTGCTGTATGCCGCTCGAACCTACACGATGCCCTGTGCCATCATGGCGTCGGCGAGCTTCTTGAAGCCCGCGATGTTCGCGCCCATGACGTAGTTGCCCTCGTGGCCGAACTCGCGGGCCGCGTCGTCGGCCGCATGGTAGATGTTCTTCATGATGCCCTGCAGCTTCTCGTCCACTTCCTCGAACGTCCAGGACAGGCGCTCGGAGTTCTGCGACATCTCCAGGCCGGAGGTGGCCACGCCGCCGGCGTTGGCGGCCTTGCCGGGGCAGAACACCACGCCGTTGTCCATGAGGTAGTCGGTGGCGTCCATCGTAGTGGGCATGTTCGCGCCCTCGGCCACGATCTTCACGCCGTTGGCGACGAGCGCCTTCGCGTCGTCGATGAGCAGCTCGTTTTGCGTGGCGCACGGCAGCGCGATGTCCACGGGCACGCTCCACACGCCGCGGCCGTCGTGGTATTCCACGCCTTCCTTGCGCTTGGCGTACTCGGAGATGCGGGCGCGCTCCACTTCCTTGATCTGCTTCACCAGGGCCACGTCGATGCCCGCCGGGTCGTGGATCCAGCCGGTGGAGTCGGACAGCGTGACCACCTTGGCGCCCAGCTGCTGGGCCTTCTCCGTGGCGTAGATGGCCACGTTGCCCGAACCGGACACGGCCACGGTCTTGTCCTCGAAGGAGTCGTCGTGGCAGTTCAGGTACTCCTGCACGAAGTACACCAGGCCGTAGCCCGTGGCTTCGGTGCGCGCGAGCGAGCCGCCGTAGGACAGGCCTTTGCCGGTGAGCACGCCCTCCCACACGTTCTTGATGCGCTTGTACTGGCCGAACATGAAGCCGATCTCGCGCGCGCCCGTGCCGATGTCGCCGGCCGGCACGTCGGTGTCGGCGCCGATGTGGCGCTGCAGCTCGGTCATGAAGCTCTGGCAGAAGCGCATGACCTCAAGGTCGGACTTGCCCTTGGGGTCGAAATCGCTGCCGCCCTTGCCGCCGCCCATGGGCAGGGTGGTCAGGCTGTTCTTGAAGATCTGCTCGAAGCCCAGGAACTTGATGATGCCGAGGTTCACCGACGGATGCAGGCGCAGGCCGCCCTTGTAGGGCCCGAGGCAGCTGTTGTACTCCACGCGGTAACCGCGGTTCACGTGCACGTTGCCCTCGTCGTCGGTCCAGGGGACGCGGAACATGATGACGCGCTCGGGCTCGACGATGCGCTCGAGCAACGCGGCCTTCTCGTAGGCCGGGTTGGACTCGATCACCGGCTCAAGGGACGTGAGCACCTCGGTGACGGCCTGGATGAACTCCGGCTCGTTGGGGTTCTTGGCCTTCACCTGCTCGATGACGCGTTCGACGTAACTCATCTTCGTGGGACCTCCTTCGGAGAATGTATCAACGTCTTCATTATAGAATCGGAAACGAGTTGGAAATCGGAATTTAAAGAAGTTGAAACAAAACGCTCCGAAAACGGCTGCGCTGCGGGCGCGAGCTGCTTTCGGAGCGTTCGAAGAGGCTGAGCCGGGGGAGGGCGCTACTTCTTCTTGATGACCTTCGTCACGCGCTTCGCCTTCGAGAGCGAGGGGCGCTCGCTCTCGACGCGCGCCATCGTGGTGAATATGAGGATGGCGAGCACGACGTTGACGAGGGAGACGGGATCGGGCAGGTGCGCGATCAAGAGCGCGGCCATCTCGAAGAAGAACGAGCCGATGCCGAGGATCGCCAGAAGGACGGTGATGGTCCTCGGGCTGCGCTTGTCGTACATCCAATTGAAGCCGATGAAGTTCCCGAACAGGCATATGATAGCCGTGAACAAGCAGAAGAGACCTTCTATGCGCAGCAGCAGCGCGAAATCGAATCCATTGACCTGGGTTCCCCCCGATATGACGATGTCGAAGCCCTGCATGGAGTAGTCTTGGTTCTGCGCATAGGCGAACGCCGTGCAGAAAAGGCCGATCACGACGGCGACGATGGCCCAGATGAACAGCGCGTTGAACAGACGGTGCATCCTGGTGCGGATGGGCGTCATGGGGTAGCCGTCGTCGCCGATCTCCACGCCGTCCGCATCGTACCAGACGATATGGGGCTTGCGCTCCGGACGCGGCTCGTCGACCAGCGGGTCGCTTTTCTTTTTCTTTCGTGCCATGAAGGCAGCCTTCCTTCTTTCAATCGTAGGTGCCAAGATGGTTGCGGGCAACGCTCATAGTATCAGGGGCGCGCGGTCCGGTCGAGAGCGATCCTGTCCTGCAGGCGGCTCCATCGCACAAACGACAGCTTTGCCGCGCGGGCGAGTCCGCCTCAGGAGCGGCTTTCTTCGACCGACCGGGCCGCACTCGCCGAAAAGAAGAGGGCCCCGATTCTGCGAAGCCCTCTTCTCTGGAGACGTTGTTCGAGGATGAAAACCGTTTACTTACTTGTCGAGCAGGCCCTTGGTGATGTCCTCAAGCGTGCGGCCGCGCGTCTCCACACCGAAGATGGCAAGCCAGATGGCCATGAAGATGGCCAAGCACGAGTTGATGACGTACGCGCCGAGCGTGCCGAAGGGGCTCGCCATGAAGAACGCGATCCACATCGGGCTGAAGATGCCGCCCAGGCGACCGAAGGCGTTCGCAACGCCGGCGCCACGGATGCGGCAGGCGGTCGGGAACGGCTCGGAGAGGTAGATGGCCGACGTGGTGACGGAGTTCGTGAACGTGCACACGCACACGAGGAAGCCGAAGGCCATGACCAGAGCAGGCTGGTCGGTCGGCAGCATGGACCAGATGGGGCCCAGGATGGCAATCAAGACGAAGGTGGTGATGAGGATCGTCTTGCGGTTGACCTTCTCGACGTAGAAGGTCAGAGCGCCGACGCCAACCGGAATGCCGAGCTGCATGACCACGGTCATGAGCGTGGTCAGGCCGGTGTCGAAGCCGTTCGCCCTCAGGATGGTCGGCGTCCACGAAATAACGGTGTACACCAAGACGTTCATGACGAAGCAGAGGAACATAGCCGTCAGCGTGCGGGTGATCATCTTCTTGGTGAAGAGGAACTTCCACGGCAGCTGCTCGACCTTCTCGGCGTTCTCGCGGCGCTCGATCTCCGAAGCGGGGACGTCGGGAACGGTCACGCCCTTTGCGGCGATCTTGTTCTCGAGGTCGGTGACGATCTTGTCCGCTTCCTTGCCGCGGCCCATCAGGGCCAGCCAACGCGGAGACTCCTGCAAGAAGAAGACGCAGAGCACCACGACGGCAGCGCCCAGGATGCCGCAGAAGACGAACACTTCGCGCCAACCGGAGATGGGCAGGATGATGAGGTTCATCACGGAAGCGAAGAGCGTGCCGCAGTTGGCGATGAGGCCGACGTAGGACTGGTACTTGCCGCGCTTCTCAGGAGGCGTGAACTCGGTCAGCGCCGAGTAGCCCGCCGGGAACGCCGCGCCAAGGCCGAGGCCCATGAAGAAGCGGCACCCGGTGAGGAAGTTCGCATCGGGCGACATGGCGGCGATGAAACAGAAGACGGTGAAGATGCTGCCGCAGATGACGACGGACTTCTTGCGGCCGATGCCATCGGAGAGGGCACCCGCCATCAGGCCGCCGACCAGGTAGCCGATCATGGTGATGGAGTTGAAGAGGGCGAACTGCTCGAGCGTCATGAAGCCCTGATCCTGCAAAACCATGCCAATGGGACCGCCGACACCCATGTCGACGGAATCGCAGAACGTGATGCCGGCCAGCAACCACATAACCTTCTTGTGGAAACCGGAGATCGGGATACGGTCAAGACGTGCTGCGATACCGTGGAACGAAGTGTTCGCGTCAGTCGAGGCCATTGCAATCACCTTCCTTTCAAATGTCCGCCCTGCCATGAAGGCAGGGCATGGGGGTAGGACCCCCGCAGCCTTACCGCGAACGGATGAAGGATGCGGGTGGGGGTGGGGGTGGAAGTTTCATCCTCTTGAAACGTTTCCAGGTGACTCAGGCCATGCTCGAGGCTAAAGCTGTCTCTCGTGCAACAAAATCGTACAAACGACTGTCCCCTCCTCAATAATGATCCTGAGCCGCAGAGTATTATAGGGAGATTTTAATGATTATCAACACCAATACGGATAACAACGAGCATTTGGGGGTATTTCATATTCAAATATCAGTTGTATTTCAGCATGAAAATCGATCGTTCGTCGAACGCCTCGCTCGCTGGGCTTGCTCGGGGGCGGCGCGGTGCCGGATCCCGATCCATGCAGGAGGACGAACCCGACGACGGCGTGCGGGAAGGGCGAATCCGGCAAGGGCTCGCCTGGCGCTCGGAGGCCGCCTTTCGGCAAGCTAGCCCAACGGCTCGTCGAGGAGCCGTTGCAGGTTTGCGGAGAAGCGTTCGCGATCATCGTCCTCGAAGGCGGCGGGGCCGCGCGTCCGGCCTCCCTGCCGGCGCACCTTCTTCTCCTCATGGCGGATGTGCATGTCCAGGTCGATGGCGGCCAGCGTGAACACCCGCCCGCGCACGCCGATGGCCCGCGCGCGGCGGCCGAGGGCCATGGCGGCCAAGCCGATGTCCTGCGTGACCACGATGTCGCCGGGCTCGAGTTCCTGCACGATGGCGAAGTCCGCCGCGTCGGCGCCCACGCCCACGGCCAACGTGTCCACCCAGAACCCGCTCTGAGGCTTGCGCGGGTCGCCGCGCCGGATGTGGCGCGCCAGATTCTGCGTGGAGTTGCCCGCGATGACCACGGGCACGTTGTTCTTGCGCGCGACGGCGAGCGCCTCGGCGGTGACCGGGCACGCGTCCGCGTCGATGTAGATGGTGGGCAGCAATGCGGGCCTCCGATGCTCTCGTTGTCGTAGTGGACAGTATAGAGCTTCCGAGGGCTTCGGCCCGTCGGGCTCCGTCGCGCGGCGTGACAATGAAGGGAACATCCGTCCGGTTTCTGGTATACTGTCGGCATGGAACAGATGATCGAGAAAACCACGCGTCCCCAAACCGAAGGCAGCGGGGAAGGCGAGCCGCGCCTGAACGCCGCGCAGCGCGAGGCCGTCACGGCTACCGAGGGGTACGTGCGCGTGATCGCCGGCGCGGGCACGGGCAAGACGCGGGCGCTCGCGCACCGCTTCGCCTACCTCGTGAACGACCTGGGCATCATGCCCGGCAACATCCTGTGCGCCACGTTCACGAACAAGGCGGCCGGCGAGATGCGCCGGCGCATCCGGCGCCTCACGGGCGATGCCGACACCGGCTACATCAACACGTTCCACGGCTTCTGCGTGTCGGTGCTGCAGGAGGATTCCCACGCCCTCCAGTACCCGAAGAGCTTCCTCGTGCTGGACAACGCCGACATCGACGCCATGCTGCAGACCATCTACGAGGAGCGCGGGCTCACGCTGCGGGACATGACGTTCTCCAAGGCCCGCGACATGATCGAGATCATGAAGCTGAAGGAGCGCCCAGGCTACTACCGCGACATGCTGGCCATGCCGCTCGAGGGCCTGCGCCAGAAGTACCTCGACGCGGAGGACGCCCGCGACGTCATCTTCTACGGCTACCTCTACCAGGAGAAGAAGTGCTTCGGGCTGGACTACAACGACCTCATCGTGTTCGTGCTGTACCTGTTCGAGCAGAACCCCGACATCCGGCTCAAATGGCAGAAGCGGCTCGAGTACGTCATGGTGGACGAGTTCCAGGACATCGACGGTTTGCAGCACGAGCTCATGGAGGCGCTGGCCGGCTACCACAAGAACCTGTTCGTGGTGGGCGATCCTGACCAGACCATCTACACCTGGCGCGGGGCGGACGTGCTCTACCTGCTGGACTTCGACAAGCGGTTCCCCGGCACGCGCACCGTCATGATGCTGGAGAACTACCGCTCGGCGCCGCGCGTGGTGGCCGTGGCCAACTCGCTGATCGAGAAGAACCGTGAGCGCGTTCCCAAGCGGCTCGTGGCCATGCGCGCGGTCCACGGCCCCACGGTGTGGCACCATGCCAAGAGCTCGGACGACGAGGCCGCGTGGATCGCCCAGGGCGCCCTCGCGCTGCACGGCGAGGGCGTGGCGTACCGCGACATGGCGGTGCTCTATCGCGCCCACTATGCATCGCGGCCCGTGGAAGAGGCGCTTTTGCGCGCGGAGGTGCCGCATGCGGTGTACAGCGGCGTGCCGTTCTTCGGCCGCCGCGAGATCAAGGACGCGCTGGCGTATCTGCGCCTCGTCGCCTACCAGGACGATCTCGACTTCGCGCGCGTGGCGAACGCGCCTAAGCGCAACCTGGGCGCCCGGCGCATGGCGTTTCTGCGCGAGAAGGCCGACGAGCTGGGATGCAGCCTGTACGAGGCGCTTGAGCGCTTCGTGGACGACGATCTGTTCAAGCGCACGAAGGCGCGCCAGCTGCTGCAGCTGGTCGACCGCTTCCGCTCGTCGTACGAGGGCCGGCCGGCGTCCGAGGTCCTGGCGGCCGTGCTGTCGGAAAGCGGCTACGAGCGCGCGCTGCGCACCGAGGGCAGCCAGGAGCGGCTCGACAACCTGGCCGAGCTGAAGCAGTCCGTCTACGAGTTCGAGACGACGTCCGGGGAGGAAGTGACGCTCGAGCACTACCTGGCGCATGCGGCCCTGCTCACGAACGCCGACGCGATGGACGACGCGCAGGACAAGGTGCGGCTCATGACCGTCCATGCGGCCAAGGGCCTCGAGTTCAAGCACGTATTCCTCTGCTCGATGACCGAGGGCGTGCTCCCGTCGCGCAAGACCGACACGCCGCAGGGCATGGAGGAGGAGCGGCGGCTGGCGTTCGTGGCCATGACCCGGGCGCGCGACGGGCTGTACCTCACCGAGGCGGAAGGGCGCTCGCACGAGGGCGCGCCGCGCTATCCGTCGCGCTTCCTGCTGGACATCGACCCGGCGGCGCTCGAGTTCTCGAACAAGCCCGCCGAACGCGAGCTCGACGATGCGCGCGCCGCCTACGCGCTCGCCGACCGCTGGATCGCCGACCTCGTCCGCGACGCGCGCTTCTCCGTGGGCGACCGCGTGGTGCATGCGGTGTTCGGCGCGGGGCGCGTGGAGGCCGTGGACACCGAGAAGCGCGCCTACGAGGTGGCGTTCGACGACCTGGATACGCCGCGCACCATCTCGTTCAAGGCCAAGCTGGACCAGGCGTAAGGAGGCATGATGCGGAGCGCTTAGAGGCGTCTGCTTGCTATGTTGGGCTCCGGCAATGCATGACCGCAATGCCTGAATGTTAGTGCGCGTTGCTTGCGGCAACGCGCACGCCCTCATACGATAGCGGCAGCGCTCAAAGAAAGGAGGGAGTTCCTCATGTTAAGCGAAAACATTAGAGCAATCAGAAAATCAAAAGGACTCTCGCAAGAAGAACTCGCTGTCAAGCTGCATGTGGTGCGGCAAACAATCTCCAAATGGGAACAAGGATTGTCGGTTCCTGACGCCGACATGCTGCTCATGCTATCGGAAGTGTTTGAAACGCCGGTAAGCATGTTGCTTGGAGAACCTGTTGTTGAGTCGAAGATCGATGATGTAAAGAAGATTTCCGAAAAGCTGGAAGTTGTGAACTTGCAGCTCGCACAAAGGAAAACCGCGAGAAGAAGCATGCTTCATTGGCTGCTCATCTCAGTGAGCGTGATCATGGCAGCGCTTTTCGCGGTCTTGGTGGCATTGAACAGTCCTTACTTGGGTTGGGATTACAGCGACCCTGAAACGGCCGTTTTCGGAGCGGCGTTTCATGCATTTGAATGGCTGTGCGTCAGGCTGGTGCCGATTGTCCTCATAGGGGCGATCGTCGGCATTTTCTTGACACGGAAGAAAGCATAGAATTATACGAACCGCGTGGAGCGGGGGAGCGCTCAGGGGAACGCTTGTGCGGTTTGTTATACTGGGCGCATGGACGATCCCGACGACATCACTTCCGAAAGCGAGTTCCCGTTCGCCGATGACGGACTTGGCGCTCCCGATGCGGCCGGCTTCGAGCATTTGGGCGGCGGTGCGGCCGGCGAGACGCTCGCCGCCAAGCTTGAGCGCATCAAGCAGGAGCTGAACAGCGTGCCCGCACTGCCGGGCGTGTATTTGTGGAAGGACAAGTCCGGCCAGGTCATCTACGTGGGCAAGGCCAAGCAGCTGCGCGCCCGCATGCGCCAGTACGTGAACTTCCAGGACGAGCGCGCCAAGATACCCCTGCTGGTAGACCAGATCGACAGCTTCGACTACCTGGTGGTGGAGAACGAGCACGAGTCGCTCGTGCTGGAGAAGAACCTCATCAACCAGCACGCGCCGTTCTTCAACGCCGACTTCAAGGATGACAAATCGTATCCCTTCATCGCGCTCACGAAGGGCGACGTGTTCCCCGCCATCAAGTACACGCGCGAGAAGCACCGCGCGGACACCAAGTACTTCGGGCCCTACACCGACAGCCGGGCCGCCCGCGACATGGTGGACATCGCCCGGCGCGTGGTGCCTTTGTGCGCCACGTCGTGCGCCGACTGGCGCCGGCTCAAGCGCCGTTTGGAGAAGGACCCGCTCGCGCTCATGTCGCACGACGCCCGCCCGTGCTTCGACGCGCACGTGGGCTTGGGCCCCGGCGCGTGCTGCGGGGGCATCACGCCCGAAGAGTACCAGGTCAACGTCAAGCGCATCGAGCGGTTCCTGTCGGGCCAGCATCGCGAGTTCGTCGACGAGCTGCAGGCTGAGATGCAGGAGGCGGCGGCTGAGCTGGACTTCGAGCGCGCCGCGCGCATCAAGGCGCGCATCGAGACCATCGCGAGCCTCACCGACAAGCAGCACGCGGTGTCTGCGCGCAACCTCGACGCCGACGTCGTGGGCCTGTTCCGCGAGGAGACGGTGGCCGGCGTGCACGTGTTCATGGTGCGCGA
>CAUEBO010000069.1 GCA_958454405.1 uncultured Eggerthellaceae bacterium
GAAAGAAGGCGAATTGCTGGAAAGCCGCGCTTGGAATATTGTTTTCTTTCGCACCAGAAAGCCTTGCCGACGACCTCCGCTGCATCATTCGCAGCAGGAAGCCCTGCCCGGACGTCAAGCGAGTCCCCGCAGCCGAGAAGTACGTCGAAGAGGGCGGGCACAAGGAGGCCGAAGAGACGTGCGCGTCCACCTGAAGCGAAGCCTCGTAGGGCCACAGCGTGCATCGCCCATACTGTCTGCGAAGGAGTCCCGACCGCCAACCCAGCAACGCTCGGGACTCGCACGTTTGCCCGTCGTCCAACTTGAGCCGACCCGCTTGCCATGGAGCTGCATGGGAGGCCTCTGCATGAAGGGGACGGATCCTTCCAAAGACCGGCCGGCTCCGGCCAAAATCAAAAATGACAGAAAACGCAGTCGAATGCGCAGTCTGCGAGACCGATCCGCGCCCTTCGCGTGCCGCGATCGCGCAAAACGCCTGGTCGCGAAATCCGCATGCCCGGTTTCGCGCTCGGCGACTGCACATTCGACCGTGTTTTCGGTCATCTGCGGTTTGGCCGGATGCTTCCGGAAGACCAGCCGGCACCATGGAGGAGGATCGGCCAGGACCATGGCAAGGGCGGTTGACGGCGGATGCATTTGGGACTGACTGCTCAGACGGCCGAATGTGCGGTCGTGTTCCTGAGTTTTCTGCTACTGTGTTCGCAGACGTGATGAGGGAAAGGAACGCGCCATGCGCATACTGATCGTCGAGGACGACGCCGCCATCGTGGCCAGCCTCACGAAGCTGCTGCAAGCCGAGGGGTACGCGACGGAATCCGCATGCGGCCAGGGCGACGCCGTCGCGCTCTTGCAGTCGTCGCGCTTCGACTTGGCGCTCGTCGACATCTCGCTCGCCCAAGGCAACGGCTTCGCTGTGTGCGCCGCCGCCAAGGCGACTGATCCGGCGCCGGCCGTCATCTTCCTCACCGCCTCCGACGACGAGTACAGCACGGTGGCGGGCCTGGACATGGGAGCCGACGATTACATCGCGAAGCCCTTCCGCGCCCGCGAGCTGCTCTCGCGCATCCGTTCGGTGCTGCGCCGGGCCGCCGGAGCTTCGAACGTGCTGCGATTGGGCGATGTGGAGGTGGACGCAGGCTCGGCTTGCGTGAGGAAAGCCGGACGGGAGATCGCGCTGACGGCGCTCGAGTACCGGCTGCTTTTGCTGTTCGCCCAGAGCCAGGGCAAGCTGGTCACGCGCGAGCATGTGCGCAACGCCATCTGGGACAGCGCGGGCGAGTACGTGAGCGACAACACGCTGAACGTCTACATCAAGCGCCTGCGCGACAAGGTGGAGGACGACCCTGCCGACCCCCGCCTCATCCTGACGGTGCGGGGGCTGGGCTACAAGGCGGGCGCGTGACGGCTTTCCGGCCGCTTCGCCTGGAACGAGGGAGGATGACGAAATGAACCTGGTGCGGAACCGCTCGTTCGCATGCCAACTGGCGCTGCTGGCGGCCGTCATGGGACTGTGCGCGGCACTCGCGCTCGCTCTGGACGGCCGGCAGGCGGCCCTGTGGTCCCTGGCGGCAGGCGCTGCGGCCTGCGTCCTGTTCACGGCGTTCTCAGTACGCCGCTTCCGAGAGATAGCCCGGATGGCGGCCGAGGTGGACGAGGTGCTGCACGACGGGCACCGCATCGCCTTCTCGGACTACCGCGAAGGCGACCTCGCCGTGCTGAAGAACGAGCTGGCCAAGATGGTGGCCGCGCTCCGCATCGCCACCGAGCGCCTTGACGCGGAGAAGCGCGCGCTGGCGGACGCGCTGGCGGACGTGTCGCACCAGATACGCACCCCCCTCACGGCCATGGGCCTGCTCATCCCCGAAGCCGAGCGCGCGACGGACGAAGCCGAGCGCTCGCGGGCGCTTCACGAGCTGGAAACGCTCGTCGCACGCGTGGGCTGGCTGGTCACCGCGCTGCTGAAGCTTGCGAAGGCCGACGCGGGGGCCATCCGCGTGCAGGCGCTCCCCGTCGACGCGGAACGCATGGCGCGCGATGCCTTGGCGCCCCTGGCCGGGGCCCTGGACCTGCGCGGCGTGGCCTGCACGATCGCGGCGAGCCCTTCCGGGGCCGCATTCGTGGGAGACGCAGCCTGGTCGGCCGAGGCGCTCGGCAACATCCTCAAGAACTGCATGGAACACACGCCTGCGGGCGGCGCGATCCGCGTCGACATCGCAGAAGACGCGGTGGCGTGCCGCATCCGCGTGACCGACACGGGGCCGGGCATCGCCGAAGCCGACCTCCCCCACCTGTTCGAACGGTTCTACCGCGGCGAAGGGTCCGAGGGCTTCGGCATCGGCCTCTCGCTCGCGCACGCGCTCGTTGCGGCGCAGGGCGGCACGTTGCGGGCCGGCAACGACCGCTCCGGCGGAGCCCGCTTCGACATGGCCTTCCCCAAAGTCGTCGTCTAGCGGCCCGGCTCGGCCTCGACACGAGCCACAGGGCCGGTCCGCTGCCCAGGATGCAGCAAGCAAAGCCTTCGCGCGCGCCCGAATCCTCGCCCGCTGCCCAAAGAACCCGGGTTCCGGCAAACGGGCGCGCCTCCCGAACGGCGGCCGCTCGGCAAGATGACGATTCTGTAATGCGGGGGTCATGGCCGCGCAAGCGCGGCGTGGGACACTAATCCGTAGACCGAAGCGAGAAAGGCGATCCATGGACATTCTGACCATAGACCATCTCACGAAAGTGTACGGGGAAGGCCCCACAGCGCTGAAGGCGCTCGACGACGTGACGCTGTCCATCGCGCCGGGCGAGTTCGTGGCGATCGTGGGCTCGTCGGGATCGGGCAAGTCGACGCTGCTGCACCTCATGGGCGGCGTCGACCGGCCCACCTCGGGCACCGTCCGTCTGGGCGGCGTCGACGTGTACGCCCGATCAGACGAGGAGCTGGCCGTGCTCCGCCGCCGCGAAGTGGGAATCGTCTACCAGTTCTACAACCTCATCCCCGTGCTCAACGTGGTGGAGAACATGACGCTGCCGGTGCTCATGGACGGCCGCCAGGTGAACGCGCAGCGGCTCGACATGCTGCTGGACGCCCTGGGCCTGCGCGGCCGCGAGCGGTTCTTGCCCAACCAGCTGTCCGGCGGCCAGCAGCAGCGCGTCGCCATAGGGCGCGCCCTCATGAACGCGCCGGCCGTCGTGCTGGCCGACGAGCCTACCGGCAACCTCGACTCGCGCAACTCGCGCGAGATCATGGACCTTCTTCGCGCGTCGAACAAGCAGTTCGACCAGACGCTCGTCGTCATCACCCACGACGAGGACATAGCCTGCGCCGCCGATCGCGTCATCGCCATCGAGGACGGCAGGATAGCCGCGTGCGAAAGGCGGCGCTGATGGGCATCTTCACGCGCTTCACGGTGCGCACGCTGGCGAAGAACCGCGTGCGCACCGCCGTCACCGTGGCCGGCATCGCGCTGTCCACGGCCTTGCTGGCCGCCGTGCTCACCAGCGTGGCCAGCGTGCAGGCAGGGCTGTGCGAACGGACGCTGGCCACCGAAGGGTCCTGGCACGTGTTCTCGCCCGACGTGGCCGCGCAAGGCGTCGAGGCGCTGGCCGCAAGCGACGACGCGGGCGACGTGGCGACGTTCCGGGAGCTGGGCTCGGCTGCGCTTTCGGACGAGGACGCCCGCTACCTGGGCGATTTCGTGGCCGTGAAGACCCTGCCGACCGTCGTGAAGGGCTCCGCCGAGCCCGGCGGCGCGCCCTTGGCGATGATGCCGGAGCTTGCGGAGGGCCGGCTTCCGCAGACGGCGGACGAGATCATCCTGCCCGACTACTGCGAAGGCGAGGCGCTCGGGACCGACGGCGAGGGAGGCGCGCACTCGCAGGGCCCGCTGGGCACGGGCTCGGAGATATCGCTTGACCTGGGCCGGCGGGTGCTGGACGATGGCGGCGAAACCCGTGTGCTCACAAGCGCGAACGCGACGTACCGCGACGAGGTGGGCGAGGGATACGGCGCGGACGAGCGGATGGTCGACGTGCAGGAACGCTCCTACACGGTCGTGGGCTTCTACAAGCGCCAGGAGAACTTTCGGGGAAGCAACTACGCGGCTTCGTCCTCTTCCATCGTCGCCATCACGGCCGCCGACGCCGACGCGCCGAACGCCCTGACCGGCGTCTACCTAACAACGCGGAACCTGGGCAGCTTCGACGCCGTGCGCGCGCTCTTCGAGGACTCCACGGGCATCGTCGGCGAAGCCTCCACGACCTACCACACGAACCTGTTCCGCTACCTGGGCATCATGGACGACCGGCCCATCTGGGGATCCCTGTGGGCGCTTGCCGCCGTGCTGGCCGCCGTCATCGTCGTGGCGTCCGTCTCGCTCATCTACAACGCCTTCGCCATATCGGTTGCAGAGCGCACGCGGCAGTTCGGATTGCTGGCCTCGCTCGGCGCTTCGAAACGCCAGCTGCGGCGCACGGTGCTTGCAGAAGCCCTCATCCTGGGGTCTGCAGGCGTGCCGATCGGCCTCGTGCTGGGCGTCGCGGGCACGGCCGGAGTCTTTGCCGTGTCCCAGGAAGCGTTTTCGTCGCTGTTCGGCGATGCGGCGGGACTGCCGGTGCACGTCGACGCCGCAGCGCTCGCAGCGGCCGCAGCGCTGTCGATCGCGACGCTGGTCGTGAGCGCCTGGGTGCCGGCCGCGCGCGCCTCCCGGGTTCCAGCCGTCGACGCCATCCGCCAATCGCAGGACGTGCGGCTGTCCAGAAGGGCGGCCCGCTCGGCACGCGCGGCCGCACGCCCGACCGCCCCCCGCAAAGGCGCATCAACAGGCGCGCGTTTCATCGAACGCGGTCTCGCGGGCAAGATCTTCGGCGTGCCTGGGTTCGTCGCGCACCGCACCCTCTCGCGCTCGGCTTCGCACGGCCGCACCGTGGTGGCTTCGCTCGCGGTCAGCACGATGCTCATCGTGATCACCGGCAGCATCGCCCTGTACCTCGATCCCGTCTCCGAACGCGCGGAAAGCCAGAACGCCGCTGGAAGCGGCGCCGACGTCATCGTGTCGGCCCACGCCACCAACGGCGAGAGGCACGGCTTCAGCGACCTGTCGGACCACGCTGACGAACTCGACGCGTTCATCCAGCGGGCGGGCGCCATCGAGGGCATCGAGCTCATCGGCGTCTGCCGTCAGGGCCAGGCCGACAGCATCGTGCCAGCGAGCATGATAACCGACGAAGCGCGCGTCGTCCGCCAGCAGTACGACGAACAGGCGAGCGAAGCCTGGGTGCCCCCGCACTTCGGGGCGAACGGCGACTACTACGGCGACACGGCCATCTTCTACCTTGACGACGCGTCCTGGCGCGCGCTCGTGAACGGCCTCGGCCTGGACGAAGCCGCCTACACCGACGCAGCCGCCCCGCGCGCCATCGGCCTGAACGCCTACCAGGGCACGCTGGCCGACGGCTCCTACATCTCCACCGAGCCCTTCGCATCCCCTGGCACCCTCGACCTGTACGCCATCAGGAACCTGGAGGGTTACACGAGCATGGGCACGGCGGAAGGCGATGATGGCCGGCCCGTGGTGAACTACCTCAACCAGGCGAGCAACGGCGACGCCCCCGGCCTCGTCGCCATGCCGACGGAAGAAGTCTCTACGAAGACGCCCCTCGAAGTGGGAGCCCTCTCTTCCGACGAGCCCGCGGCCGTCAACGCAGTGGCCGGCAGCGGGCAATTCCCCGCCATCCTGCTGCCCGAAAGCGTCGCCGCGAACGCCGCCGGGTTGGGCGACTACCAGACGAATCCCTTCACGTATTCGTTCGCCGGCATTTCATACGCCGCAGAAGACCACGCAAAGGTCGCGGACGAGCTCAAGGAACTGGCCGAGGAATACGACGGCATCGTGATCAACGTGAGCGACGTGGCCGAAGGGGCGCGCCAAGACCGCCTGGTATCGCAAGCCGTCCAGCTGTTCGTGTTCTGCTTCTCCATCATCACGGCGCTCATCGCGGTGGCGAACGTGTTCAACACGCTCGCGAACTCCATCATCCTGCGCACGCGCGAATTCGCGGTGCTCAGGTCTGCGGGCATGGGCAACCGCGCTTTCGCCCGGATGCTCGCCTACGAATGCGCGAGCTACGCGCTGCGGGGGCTGGGCATCGGCCTGGCGGCAGCCCTCGCGGCCACGTATGCGCTGCACGAAGCCATGGCCATGACGTTCTCGGGGCTCGCCTTCACGCTGCCCTGGGCCTCCATCGGCCTGGCCGTGGGAGTGGTGCTCGCCGTGCTCGCGCTGAGCGTGGTCTACGCGCTCAGGCGCGCCCACGCCGCGAGCATCGTCGATGCGCTGCGCTCAGACGCCATCTAGAGGGTCCGCATCCCCTCGCAACAAAACGCCCCCGGCCAATACCATGGCAGGGGGCGTTCCCCATTGGAATCGAGGAGCGGCGACGCTGGCGGGCCCTTCGAAGGCGCGCCGCCTTCCCAAGGCCCGCCGGGCACCCTCCCGCGGCGCGTCCTCGCGGCCTACCCGTTCGCCGGGCGGATGTCCTCCAGCGGCATGGGCACGTCCGGCATCTCCTCCGGCTCGCGCGGCGCGCCGGCCGCCTCTTCGTGCCCGGGCAGGATGACGTTCATCAGAATGCCCACGACCGACCCCACGGCAAGCCCCGACAAAGCGATGGTGATGCCGCCCACCGGAACCACGATGGCGCCCGCCGTGCTGTAGGCGATGCCCAGCGACAGCACCAGGATGAGCGCGGTGATGAGGACGTTGCGGCTCTTCATGAAGTCCACATGGTTCTCCACCAAGTTGCGGATGCCCACGGCCGATATCATGCCGTACAGCACGAGCGACACGCCGCCGATCACGCACGCCGGCATGGCCGCCACCACGGCCGCGAACTTCGGCGAGAACGAGAACACGATGGCGAAGAGGGCCGCGATGCGGATGACGCGCGGGTCGAACACGCGGGTGAGCGCCAGCACGCCCGTGTTCTCGCCGTAGGTGGTGTTCGCCGGCGCGCCGAAGAGCGACGCCAGGATGGTGGCCAAACCGTCGCCCAGAAGCGTGCGGTGCAGGCCCGGCTCGGCGATGTAGTTGCGGTTGCACGTGGAGCTGATGGCCGACACGTCGCCGATGTGCTCGATCATGGTGGCGAACGCCAGCGGCATGATGGTGATGACGGCCGTGATGGCCAGCCCCGCGTCGAAATTGTCGCCGAACAGCGAGAATACGGTGTTGTCCCACGCCACCGGCAACCCGATCCACGGCGCCGCGGCCACGGCTGCGAAGTCCACCTCGCCCGCCAGCGCCGCCACGATGTAGGACACGACCACTCCCAAGAGGATGGGGATGATCTTGACCATGCCCTTGCCCCAGATGTTGCACACCACGATGACGGCGATGGCCACCACCGCGATGAGCCAGTTGGACGAGGCGTTCGTGATGGCCGAGCTGGCCAGGATGAGCCCGATGCAGATGACGATGGGGCCGGTGACCACCGGCGGGAAGAAGCGCATGACGCGGGCGGCGCCGAATACGCGGAACAGCGCCGACAGCACCAGGTACAAAAGGCCCGCGCACGCCACGCCCAAACACGCATAGGGAAGCAGGTTCGCCTCGCCATTGGGCGCGATGGCCGCGTAGCCCGCGATGAACGCGAACGACGAGCCCAAAAACGCCGGCACCTTGCCCTTCGCCAGGAAGTGGAACAGCAGCGTGCCCAATCCCGCGAACAGGAGCGTCGCAGAAACGGAGAGCCCTGTCAGCGCCGGCACGAGCACCGTGGCCCCGAACATGGCGAACATGTGCTGCAGGCCGAAGATCGTCATTTTCGGCGCGCCGAGCGGGCGCGCGTCGTACACCGCGTCGGGACTGTCCTTGGCCCCCATGGTCGGCACCGGCTTATCGCTCATCAGCAAACCCCTCTCGCATCGCGCCTCGGCGCGGCCCGTTCCCCGACGGCTGCGCACGCAAATCCCCGACATTATCCTACAAGCGGATGCCGGCAAGGACGGCAACCGGCAAGAACGTCCCGCATTCCCGCCGGAAGGCGGGACGCGAACCGGGTGGGCGGTAGCTACGAGCGCCGGTTCTTGAACGTCCGCACCGTCGCATCGACCGCGTCGATGGCGAGGGCGAGCAGCACGAGCCCGCAGAACGCCGCCTGGACGTTCCCCAGCACCCAGCGCGCGGCCCCGTCCACGGCTCCGTCCGCCGCCTCCAGAGCCCCGATCAGAGCCTGCCCATCGATTATCTGGTAATGGGACAGCCAGAACACCACGAGCGCCGCCGCCAGCACGTCCACCACCAGCGTCACCGCCAAAAGTCGCATCGAGTAACGGCCTTCGACCAGCTTGAAGCTCTCCCCGGCCACGCACAAGAGCGTCCACGCGATGACGACCCAAGCCGAGGCGCGGATGGCCTCCACGTCGAACGGGTTGAACGGCACCCCGTCGGCGCGGTGCGAGAGCGCGTTCAGCACGTCGGGGAACAACAGGAACACGGCCGCGAACACCACGGAGAACACGATGCCCGCCACGGCGTCGCCGCGCGTGGACGCCTTGGACTCGCGCGGCACCGGCGGCAAGTCGTCGAGCGACCCCATCACTTCCACATCCACGCCCTTGTGCGAGAACACGGCGAACAGCACCGTCACGAACGAGAACGCGAGGGCCAGGCTCGTGACGAGCGTAGCCAGCCAGCCGAGCCCCTCCGCCAGAACGCCGCCGGGAGCCCCCGAAGCCAGCGACAGCGCGCCCGCCACGGCGATGCCGCCGGCCGTGCAGGCCAGCACGATCTTCAGCACGAACAGGTACTGCGAGTAGTAGGGCTGCCCGATGAGGCACTTGCCCTCCCCGTCGGTGTACGTGCGCACCATCTCGCCCGGCGTTCCCAGCTCGGTCAGCACGACGCGGACGTCCTTTGCCGTGGGCGGCAACGCTCCGCAGCGCTCGTCGAGCATGTCGGATATCAGCGTACGCAGCTCGTCGGCCACGTCCGCGCGCTGGCTGGCCGGCAGGCGCCGCGTGATGGCGTAGAGGTAGCGCTCGATCAGGTCGTCATCGCGTGTCATCGCTTCATCCCTTCCCCTCGCCGTTCCCGGCTTCTTCCGCGTTCGTCGTCGCCTTGAGCTCGCCGGCGGCGTGATCGCCGGCCTCTTCCCCTGAGCGGAGCAGCGCGTTCACGCCGCCGCACAGCACGCGCCACTGCTCCTCCACCTCGCGCAGCACGCGCAGCCCCTCGTCGGTGGTGCGGTAGTACTTGCGCGGCTTCGAGCCGCCATTGTCCCATTCGCTCGCCAGCAGTCCCTGCGATTCAAGGCGGCGCATCAGCGGGTACAATGTGTTGGCTTCGACGGGGATGCCGTGCTCGGCAAGCGTTTTCACCAGCGCGTACCCGTAGGCGGGCTCGCGGAGCTGGCTGAGCGCCAGCATGACCAGCGTGCCGCGCCGCAGCTCCAGCACCATGCTCGACACCGCGTCCCCCTGCCCCATGAGCCCCTCCTTCCCTTTACTGTGTGCCACACACTATATCATATATCACATGGTAGTGTGTGGCACACAGTATAAATATGAGATCAATGAGCGGCCATCCGCGCACGATCCCGATGCGGAGCGAAGCAGGTCGGGAGCCGAAAGATCGGCAACCGCTGCCAGCGCAGCTCCGCAGGCCGTTCGCTCGACGGCGTGCCACGGCACCGCGCGAAAGCCTCGCCCGAACGCGGCTGGCAACAGACTCCGAAACGGCGACGACCTTGGCCGCGTGTCGGCGACGCCGAAGCATCGGATGCGCGCGACTACCGGGGCATGCCAAAACGGCAACGGGCCGGTTCCCGCGCCGGCGCCGTGCGCGACGGATGCCGGCACTCGACTAAGCTGGAAACATGAATCAAGACCAGCGACAGAACCCCCGTGCGCCTCGGCAGACCGCGCAGCCCGTCCCGGCTCGCAGGCTCATCGTGTTCGGGCGCTGGGCGCTCGTCGCTGCGGGCATCGTCGCCATAGCCTTGGGATTCACAGCCGCCTCGGCTGCGGTGCGGCTCGTCGCCTTCGTGGGATTGAGCTTTCTTTTGGCGAACGCGCTCTGGCAGCACATGCCCCTTGCGCGATCCTGCGTCGCGGCGGGCGGCCTCGCGATGCTCTTCGGCGCAGCCGTCGCCCTGTACCGGCTGTTCACCTGGGACATGGGATTGGACAGCTGGCTGCCCGACGCCCTCGGCGCGCTGATCGGCGCCGCCATCGCCTACCCCGCCCTCAAGCGGATCGACCGCATCTCGCCTGACGGCTTGTAGCGTCTTCTGCCGGCACCGAAACCCAACGGCCTTGGCTTCCGGAAAACCAACGGCCCCGCGCTCGACACAAAAATCACCGACGTACCCCACTCAAGGCGCCCGCCGAAGCCCCTCCGCACGCCCGCCTCGGCACGCTAAAGCGTTTCCGCAGGCCGCAAGATTCCAAAAACTACGCGACCTCCCTGCGAGCGCTTCAGAATGGGGACGTCGCTGGTTTCGTGCTGCGGGCGCCCTTCCCCAAAGGTGCGAGCAGCTCGTCAGCGACAGCCCAAGCGAATGCCCTCGACCCCCGGTTGCAGAAAATCCAAAGCTCCACTGTTAAACCGAAATCGACACAAGCCGGTTCGGATCTGGGCAGCGCCAGTTCGACGGCAGGAACCATGCAGGCGTGTGCCAA
The DNA here is from genome assembly GCA_958454405.1 of uncultured Eggerthellaceae bacterium. Lineage (GTDB taxonomy): Bacteria > Actinomycetota > Coriobacteriia > Coriobacteriales > Eggerthellaceae > Enteroscipio. The sequence continues at coordinate 10,667 of CAUEBO010000069.1, forward strand.
CGGCGGGCTAGCAGCGGAAAACCCCACTCGTGGCAGTTTTAAGCGTTAGTCGATCAGTTCAGAAGCTGCGCGGCCCCCTTCTTTGACTCCTTTGACGACCGCCTCCAGCGTGTCGCAACAAAAGGCCCGGTCGCGAGCGCTCCCTCTTCTCGACGGTTCCCGACGGCCTGCCGGAAGCCGGGGTCCGACGATCAACTAACGCCGTTTTCTGTCACGAAACCGAGTTTCTGCCGCTCGCCCGCCTTTGGCACACGCCTGCGTGGCACCTGGTGGCGACCCGGCGCTACGCGACCCCGAGCGGGCTTATGTCAATACTGGTTTAACAGCGGATCCAAAACTGTTGGCACGATAACGACAGATTCTTTGCAGCTCCAAAGCCGAAAGCTTCTCCAAAAACCGACTTCCATCAACCTGTTCGTTCGTTTCCCCAGTTCGCTCAACTTGCAAACAATCCCAAAGCTTCAGCGGAGCGATGTGCGTGCAGAGAATCTGCCATTATCGTGCCAACGAGCCCCTCAGAAGGAGCCTCTGCGTCTTGTTGGCGGAAACCCGGAGATCGCTCGTCAATGGCGGCTCCGGGCAGGGCATCGTATTCCCCTTACACGCATGAGCGCTTGCAACATCTTAGATGCGCTGGGCGCGACCGACCCCGCCGGCAGACTCCGGCAGCGCCGAACGCTCAAGCAACCGCCCGCCCATCGGGTGAAATGCTTGGAGTTCGCCCCCACCCGCCTCTTGAACGATGCCTCTTTCCGCTATAATCTCCCCACGAGAAAAACCGGCTCGCGCCGGGTCGAACACGAGGAGGTCCCGCATGGATTCGAACAAGCGCCCCGAGGACATGGAGCGAATCACCACCCCCGAACTGGCGAACGCGTTCATCGACGAGCAAGTGGCCGCGATCCGCGCTCAGATCGGCGACCAGAAGGTGCTGCTGGCGCTGTCCGGCGGCGTGGACTCGTCGGTGGTGGCGGCGCTGTTGATCAAGGCCATCGGCAAGCAGCTCATCTGCGTGCACGTGAACCACGGCCTCATGCGCAAGGGCGAAAGCGAGCAGGTCATCGACGTGTTCAAAAACCAGCTGGACGCGAACCTGGTCTACGTGGATGCCACCGACCGCTTCCTGGGCAAGCTCGTCGACGTCGAGGAGCCCGAGGCTAAGCGCAAGATCATCGGCGCCGAGTTCATCCGCGTGTTCGAGGAGGAGGCCCGCAAGGTGGGCGACGAGGTGAGCTTCCTCGCGCAGGGCACCATCTACCCCGACATCCTGGAGTCTGACGGCGTGAAGGCGCACCACAACGTGGGCGGCCTGCCCGACGACTTGCAGTTCGAGCTGTGCGAGCCCGTGAGGCTGCTGTACAAGGACGAGGTGCGCGTCATCGGCCGCGAGCTGGGCCTGCCCGAGTCCATGGTGGAGCGCCAGCCCTTCCCCGGCCCCGGCCTGGGCGTGCGCTGCCTCGGCGCCATCACGCGCGACCGCCTGGAGGCGCTGCGCGAGGCCGACGCCATCCTGCGCGAGGAGTTCGCCGCGGCCGGCCTGGAGGGCAAGGTGTGGCAGTACTTCGTGAGCGTCCCCGACTTCCGCGCCACCGGCGTGCGCGACGGCGTGCGCGCCTTCGAGTGGCCCGCCATCATCCGCGCGGTCAACACGGTGGACGCCATGACCGCCGAAGTGCCGGAGCTGGATTGGGCGCTGCTAAAGAAGATCACGGCCCGCATCTTGGACGAGGTTCCGGGCATCTGCCGCGTGGTGTACGACCTCACGCCGAAACCGATTGGCACCATTGAGTGGGA
>CAUEBO010000070.1 GCA_958454405.1 uncultured Eggerthellaceae bacterium
GCTTGTGCACCTCGTCGCCCGCCATCGCGCGGGCGCGCGGGCGGGCCAAGCGGGCGGGCCTGCGCCAGGCCGTGAGCATCGAGCAAGGCGGCGCGGAGGAGGCTGCCGGGCTCGTCGGGCGCGTCGCCGCCGCGGCAGCGCGCGCCGCTTCCGGAGCAGAGGAGGGCTCCGGAAGCGCGCTCTGCCTGGTGGCGAGCGTGCTGGAGGCGCGCGAGCGCTCGTCGGAGGCGAACGCGCAGGCCGATGCCGCGGCGTTCGCGGCCGCGGCCGCCGCCGCTCCGGCGGGTTCGGCGTTCGCCGTGGCGGGCGGGGAGGCCGTGGAGGACCGCTTCGGCGTCCAGCCATGCATCAGGGAGGAGCTGGGCCGCGAACGCGTGGCCGTGGAGGCGCTCGTGTTCGACGAGCCGCCTGCCAAGGCGGACGCCGTCATGGTGCCGGATCCGGCCGGCGGCGCGGAGCATCGCGTGGAGGTGCTGGAGCCGGCCTCCGAGCAGTTCGCCTCCCGCCTGTTCAAAGTGGCCAAAGAGCGTCGCAAGTGGGCGCGGCGCGAAGGCGTTTCGTGCTACCGCGTCTACGATGCCGACCTGCCCGACTACGCCGTGGCCATCGACGTGTACGCCGGCGCGGGGGAGGCCGAGGGCAATGCGTACCTGCACGTTGCCGAGTACGCCCCGCCCTCGTCGATCGATCCCGCCAAGGCGCGCCGCCGCTTCGACGACGTGCTGGCCCTGGCCCCCGTGGTGCTCGGCATCCGCCCGGACCACGTGTTCGCGAAGACGCGCCGCCGCGACAAGGGCGGCGCCCAGTACCGCGACGCGGGCCGGCGCAGCTACGTCACGCAGGTGCAGGAGGACGGCTACCTGCTGGAGGTGGACCTGTCGGGCTATCTGGACACGGGCCTGTTCCTGGACCACCGCGTCACGCGCGAGCTGGTGGGCGCGAAGGCGGCCGGCAAGCGCTTCCTCAACCTGTTCGCCTACACGGGTTCCGCGACCGTGCACGCGGCCGGCGGGGGAGCGGTCGAGACGACCACGGTCGACCTCTCGCAGACCTATCTGGACTGGGCCCGGCGCAACATGGAGGCCAACGGGTTCGACGGGCCCGAGCACGCCTTCGAGCGCGCCGACGCCATGGAGTGGATCACCGAGACGCGCCGCAAGCCCCTGCGCTACGACCTGGTGTTCGTGGACCCGCCCACGTTCTCGAACTCGAAGGCCATGGGAAGCCGCACCTGGGACGTGCAGCGCGACCACGTGGAGCTGCTCATCGGCGTGTCGCGCCTCCTGACGGAGGGAGGCGAAGTCGTGTTCTCATGCAACCTGCGCTCGTTCAAGCCCGACGTGGAGGCGCTGGCGAAGTACGGCGTGGCCATCGAGGACGTCACGGCGCAGACGATCCCGCACGACTTCGAGCGGAACCCGCGCATCCACAAGTGCTACTTGGTGCGCAGGACGGCGTAGGCGTCGGCGTTCTCGCTGGCGCTCTCGTCTGCCGCGCGGCGCCTCGGCCGTCCGAGCGGAGGCCGGGCCCCTCCCATGAGCTTGATGAAGCGGTTCGCGACGAGGCCGGTGACGGCCGCTGCCGCCAGCGTGCCCTCGCGCACGCCCTGCACGCCGCCCAGCAGGACGAGCGAGGCGACCACGGCCAGCGCGACACAGGAAAGGTCGAACCCCACCTTCGTGTGCCCGAAGTTCCAGCCGGTCTTGCTGGTGACGGCGCATACGAGCGCCTCCCCGCAGTTCATGGCGACGTTCGCCACCACCGTGCACGCCACCCCGAACGCGAGCGTGACGATGCCGGCCGCCAGCAGCGCGGCCGATTCGGCGTAGGAGGACGGGGCGTAGGGGGCCAAAAGGCCGTTGAACAGGTCGATTCCCAGGCTGAAAAGGACGGATATGGGTATCTGCAGCAGCGCGGCCGCCCGGAAGTCGCGTCGGAGCACCGCCACCTGCCCCAACAGCAGCGCGATGTTCCACGCGAACATGAACGCGCCGTACGACACGTCGGGAAACGAGAGGCTCAGCACGAAGCCGAGCGAGGATATGGGGGAGGTGCCCAGGTTCGTCTTCGTGACCAGGACTATGCCGGCCGCCATGACCACGATGCCTGCGGCCAGCAGGCACCATCGTGCGAGAATCGCTTTCATGTTCCTCGTTCGCTCAGGGATTGCGGTATGAAGGGGCTGCATCCATCCGGCCGTCAGAACGGCTTTGGAAGCGCCAACGCATGATTGTAGCTTTCGAGTGCGCTCCAGGCAAGCTTCCCGCGCTCCTTCCGGCGCGGTCCCCGGATATGCTACGATGATCGGCGGCTTGGGGATGCCGGAGGGTGCAAGGCGAAAAGGGGATGCGCATGCGGGGAGCTCGTCGAGGAAGGGTTCGGGGGACCACGTTGACCGTGCGCCACGTTCTGGTGGTGCTGACGGGGGTCCTCGTGTGCTTCGGGCCCGCAACGCTGGTGTTCAACACCTGGTCGATCCTGGTCGTCCCCGTCTGCAACGGCCTGGACGTGCCCACGGGCTCGTTCACGTTCTACGTCTCGATGATATTCCTGGCTTCCGCCGTGACGGCGCCCTTCGCCGGCAACCTGATGGAGCGCTTCGACGCCCGCATCGTTATAACGGCGGCATGCGGCCTGTGCGCGGCGGGCATATTCCTCTGCTCGTTCTACACCGAGACATGGCAGTTCTACGTGTCCGGCGCCATGGAGGGCGCGGGCGTGGTGGTCCTGGTGAGCCTGACCGCGCCCACGCTGGTGAACCGTTGGTTCCAACGCCACACGGGCCTGCTGGTGGGCCTGTGCGTGGCCATGATGGGCGTCGGCGCCGCGGTGTGGAACATGCTCGGGGGCGTGTTGCTGAGCGAGTTCGACTGGCGCATGTGCTACCGAGCCTTCGGCATCATCGCGGCGGCCATCTCCATGCCCGCGACCGCGTTCCTCATCCGCAGCTACCCCGAGGACGTCGGGCTCGTCCCCTACGGCGAGATAGCGGACGAGGACAAGGCCGAGGCTTTCATGGAAACCGGCATAGCGGCTCGCAAAGCGTTCCGCATGCCGGCCTTCTTCCTGCTCATGCTGACGATCGGCCTGATAAACGGCACGGTGCAGATGGGCAACTACCTGGCGAAGTACCTCTACCACCTCGCCGACACGGGCATGGTGGCCCTCACGGCCGCCGAGGCGGTCATCATGGCGAGCGTGATCGCTTCGTGCCTCCAGGTGGCGCAGGCATGCGCCAAGGTGGGCCTGGGCCAGGTCGCCGACCACAGCCTGCGCGCCGCGCTCCTCATAGCCTGCGGCTGCGGCCTGGCGGGCGTGCTGTTCTGCTGGCAGGGCCCCGGCATCGACCCGAACGTCGTCTACGTCGGCTCGGCGCTGTTCGGCATCCTGTACGGCTCCGTGAACGTCCTCGGCCCCACCGTCACCCGCTGCCTGTTCGGGCCGCGCGAGTACACCGTCATCTACTCCCGCGTCGCGGTTTTCGTGAACCTGGTCCCGGCATTCTTCGTGCCGTTGTACGCCGTGCTGGCCGACATCAGCTGGGATGCGCTGTTCGCGGTCGCCGCCTCGGTCGTGCTCGTGGTGTTCGCGTGCGCCATGGCGCTGATGCACCAGGTCAAGCGCATCGCCGAGGAGCGGTAGGCCGCGCTGCCGCGCCTTGCGCGCAGCCGTTCGCAACGCCCCGGCCGCGCCTGCGCTCCTTCCTTCGCTTCTTGCGCCGCCTGGTTCCGGCGCGATGGGCCCCGATCCGCCGCCGATCTTCTTTTGCACGGGTTATCTGCGAACATGGCATCTATCTACCAGGCGCGGTTCGGGGTACAATGCGCAATGGAAGCACCTGTTCGGACGAAAGGCGGCCGGGCGGGCACAGGGCTCGGTTCGTCTTTTTTGCGGCCACGTCCTCGGATGCGAGCGGGAGGAGCGGCATGCAGGGCGAGCGGGGGGGGGTTGTTGAAGGCGGGTTGAGGTCGGCTCTGCGCTCCCGACCGTGGGTGACCGTCGCCTGCGTCGTCGTGTGGGTCATCGGCGCCGCGCTCCTCATCATGAGCCTCGCGCAGATGCAGACCTACGCGTCCATCATCAACAATTCAGGCGTCGTGCGCGGGGGCACGCAGATGGCGGTGAAGCTGGAGCTGGCGGGCGTCCGTGCGGACGATGTCGCTTCGCGCGTCGACGGCCTGCTCGCGCAGCTGATAGCCGATGAAGAGGCGCGGCCGTTCAAAACGGCCGCTTCCCGGGAGGTGCTCGACGACTTGCGCGCCGTGGAGGGCGAATGGCGGGTCATCGAGGACGAGATCGAGCGCGTGCGCGCCGGCGCGCCGGGCGATGTGCTGCTCCGGGCGAGCCAGGAGCACTGGGAGCTCGCCGACAAAGCCGTGAGGGCGACCGAGGTGCGCGCCAGCTGGGAATCGCGGGTCATGTTGTTCGTCAGCGCCTTCCTCGTCCTGTTCACCACGGCCGCCATCGTGCTGCGCGAACGAGACAGCGCCAGGCGGCAGCGGACGATGTTCCTCACGGATCCGCTGACCGGGGGGAGCAATCTCGAGGGGTTCTACCGCGAGGCCTCGCGGGCGATTGCGGCCGCACCGCCGTCCACGTACCTGGTGGTCTACACCAACATCGTCCATTTCCGGTTCATCAACGACTCGTTCGGGCGCGCTGCCGGCGACGAGCTCATCATGAGGCTGTTCGAGATATACCGCGAGTCGTGCGACGGCCTGTGCGCCCGCGCTGATTCGGATCATTTCGTGCTGCTGGTGAAGAACGACCCGCTGGCTTTGCGGGCCCTTTGCGAAAAGGTCGACGCCGAACTCCGGGAAGCGGAGGACCTGCACTTCACGGGCACGCTTTCCTGCAACTACGGCGTGTGCGAGGCGGACGATTCCGAAGCCAGCGTGGCCTCGATGGTGAGCGACGCGGCCCTCGTGCTGAAAGCGGGCGTCATGGACGGGGGCGTGGCCTGCTTCACGGAGGCGTTCCGCGCCAAGCTCAGCAGCGAGATGGAGATCGTGCAGGGCGCGGGCGCCGCGCTCGCGCGCGAGGAGTTCCAGATGTACCTCCAGCCCCAGATCGACGTGCGGACGGGGGCCCTGACAGGCGCCGAGTGCCTGTGCCGCTGGCAGTCGGGCGCTCTCGGGTTCATGCAGCCGGACGCTTTCATACCCGCCTTCGAGCGCTCCGGTTTGATTTCCGACCTGGACTTCTACATGCTGGAGCACGTGTGTCGGGCGTACCCTCTGGCCATGCCGGGCGGACAGGGCCGAGCGCTGCCCGTTTCCGTCAACTTCTCGCGGCCCACCGTGCTGCAGGACGGCTTCGTCGAGCGGTTCCTGGAGACCGTTCGACGCTACGGCGTGCCTCCCGAGGCCATCGAGGTGGAGATCACCGAAGGCGCGTTCATGGTCGACGAAGCGGTGGTGATCAGCGCGCTCTCGGTGCTGCGCGCGGCGGGCTTCAGGATAGCCATGGACGACTTCGGATCGGGGTTCTCGTCGCTCAGCCTTTTGCGGCGCCTGCCCATCCAGGTGCTCAAGCTCGACAAGGAGTTCTTGCGCGAAGGCGCCGAGGCCGATCGGACGAAGCTCATCCTGAGCGACATCGTGAGCATGGCGAAGCATCTGGGCATGCGCATCGTCTGCGAGGGAGTGGAGACGGCCGAGCACGTGGAGCTGCTGGGCCGGATAGGATGCGATACGGCGCAGGGCTTCTACTACTCCCGTCCGATCGACCTGGACTCCTTCAGGCGGAAGTACCTGGCCTGAGGAACGGGCCCCATCCGCCTCGCACGGGGCTGCCGCCTGTCCGCCGGCCCCCCTGCTTCGCCTCGGCCCGGCCGAGGGCCCCGCGGCGAAAAAAAGCCACCGATCATCGATCGGCGGCCGACGGTTCCGTGGTGGGCCCAGCAGGATTCGAACCTGCAACCAAAGGATTATGAGTCCTCTGCTCCACCGTTGAGCTATAGGCCCTCGAAAGCGCCTCGCTATTCTATCCCAAAACCTGCGCGGATGCCAAGAGAATCCTTGCCGGCCTTCGTAGGGGCCGGCCGGACGGCTTCGCTGCAGAGGCCCGCCTGCGGCTTTCGCGCCGGTCGCCGTGCGGTTCGGCCGTGTGCTGAAGGCGAATTTCGTAAATCGGCAAATTAGCCCCTTGCATGAAACGCGAAGTGCCGTTAAACTATTTCAGCACGTTGAAGTGCTTCAACGTTCATGGTCGCTTGGCTCAGCGGGAGAGCATCGCCTTCACACGGCGGGGGTCACAGGTTCAAATCCTGTAGCGACCACCATGAAACTAGCAGGTCATCGGGGTGAAACCCGGTGGCCTGTTTTCGTATCCGGCATGCCCTCAATGCTTTTTGGACGCAATCGGGGCGGAAATGCACGAAAACGCGGTCGAATGCGCAGTTTCCGAGGCCGGTTCGGGCCCGTCGCGCGCCGCAACCGCGCGCAACGCCTGGTCGCGAAATTCGCGTGCCCGATTTTGCGCCCCGCGATTGCACATTCGACCGCGTTTTCGGTCAGCTGTGTTTTCGTGCATTTCCGGATCGGGGCGCCGGTGCGCGCGCCGCCCGGGCTCGGCGGGGCTAGGGGAGGGGATGCGAGCGGCCTTACGCCTCTACCGCAGCGTGAACCTCCAGGCGCAGTTGCAGGTGTCGTCCTCGATCTCCGGATAGCAGCTCAGGCACTCGCAGGCTATGCGGTCGTCGATGTTCTCGGCGAACACGCCGTACTCCACGATGCCGACGCTCTTGCACGGGTGGAAGCCCATGCCCTTGCGGTCGCGGGCGTTCTGCACGCGGCAGTCGACGATGCGGTACGTGAGCGCATCGTCGTCGAGGACGATCTCGTCGATGTTGGCGGCCGATTGGCAGCGCAGCGGCAGCGCGCGGGCGAGTCCTTCGAGCCCCGGATGCTCGGGCAATCCGAGGAATTGCTTGATGCGCCGCGCCTCCGACACGCTGAACCTTCTCCAAGCCTCGCGGTCGTGGTGCATGGCGGCGTCCATGCCCTCGTCCCGCTCCACCGATTGGAACCAGGTGCCGTCGAGCGCGACGAGGTTCTTCGCGTAGATTTCCAGCAAGTCGATGAGCTCGTCGTGGGAAAGGCTGCGGATCGCGTCGTTCATGTTCGTCTCCTTGTCGCGCGTGGGTCCCCGCATGCGGGGGACGGGCCCGGCCGGCGCGCCTCGTTCCGGCTGGGCCGCTCGTATGGCCGTCGAACATTCTAGCGCTCCGCACGGACTCGACGGGCGATCTTCCCCGGTTCGGGCGTTTTCTCGGGGCGTCCGCCCAAAACCGCTATACTGTTGCGATGCGGGTCCGGAGGCTCCCGATCCGCCGGAGCGTTGCGCCGTGCATGCGCCGCGCGCCGAGTCCAACCGCACGTAAGGAACATGCAATGAGCATCGACAGCTTCGAAGCGAGCCGCAAGCGCTCTGACGAGATCCGCGCGGACCTGCCCGTCCATCCCGGCAACTACACCATGCTGACCGGGGACCGGCCCACGGGACGGCTGCATCTGGGCCATTACTTCGGCACCATACGCGAGCGCGTGGCGCTGCAGGACCTGGGCGTGACCACGCGGGTGGTCATCGCCGACTACCAGGTCATCACCGACCGCGACACCACCGAGCACATCGCCGACAACGTGCGCAACATGGTCGTCGACTACCTTGCCTGCGGCATCGATCCCGAGAAGACCGTCATCTTCACGCATTCGGCCGTGCCGGCTTTGAACCAGCTCATGCTGCCGTTCCTCTCGCTCGTCACCGAGGCCGAGCTGCAGCGCAACCCCACGGTGAAGTCCGAGATGGAGGCGTCGGGCCACGCGCTCACCGGCCTTTTGCTCACCTATCCCGTCCACCAGGCGTGCGACATCCTGTTCTGCAAAGGCAACATCGTGCCGGTGGGCAAGGACCAGCTGCCCCATATCGAGCAGACGCGCCTTATCGCGCGCCGCTTCAACGAGCGCTACGGCCAGGTGTTCCCCGAGCCCGAGGGCGTGCTGAACGACGCCGTGGAGATACCCGGGCTCGACGGGCGCAAGATGTCGAAGAGCTACGGCAACGCCATCGCGCTGTCGGCCACCGACGAGGAGACGGCCAAGCTCATCAAGAAGTCCAAGACCGACCCCGAGCGCGTCATAACCTACGACAAGGAGAACCGTCCCGGCGTGTCGGCGCTGCTGACCACGGCCGCCCTGTGCTCGGGACGCACGGAGGCGGACATCGCCGCCGAGATCGGCGAGGCTGGAGCCGGCGCGCTCAAGAAGCACGTGACGGAGTGCGTCAACGGCTTCCTGGCGCCCATCCGCGAGCGCCGGCGTGAGCTGGCCGCCGACATGGCCTTCGTCGACGACGTGCTGCACGAGGGCAACCGCCGCGCCAACGAGATCGCGAACGCGACGCTCGACGAGGTGCGCGAGACGATGGGCATGGTGTACTGAGGCCGCGCCGCGGCCGCCTTCCGCCTGCGGGGCCCCGAGCGCGGATCGCCGCCCGGAGCGCGCCCCTCAAATGTGGGGAGATTGCGATTGGCCTGATCGCGACACTAGGCAATAGTGCCTGAATATGGTATAAACTATGGAGCAATGCGCGCGGAACGGGTTTGATGCAGCGCGCACCATACTTTCGAAACATGAGAAAGTGGGCTTGCCCCGCTTTCTTTGTTTGTAAGGCCCCGGACGGGCGCAGGCGCGCAGTCGCGGGGAAGGCAGGGCACTCGAAGCGCCGAGGCCCGCCCCGCGGGGCGGCCGAGCGGCGGGGAAGGAGGAGGCGTGCTCAGCAGGAAGGAACAGCAGCTGCTCGATGCGCTGGCCCCCCGCGCGGAGGCCGAAGGCATCGAGGTCGTGACGGTGGAGGTCGTGGGCGCGAAGAAGGCGCCGACGATCCGCGTGTTCATAGACACGCCCGACGGCGTGAGCTTCGACGAGCTGTCAAGCGCGCAAGCGTGGATCAACGACCTCATGGACGAGCTCGACCCGTTTCCGGGCGCGTACATGCTCGAGGTCTCCTCGCCCGGCATCGACAGGCCCCTGCGCACGATCGAGCATTTCGCGCGTTTCGCGGGCGAGACGGCGGTTGTGAAGACGATCCAGCCGCTCGAGGGGCGCAGCGCCTGGACGGGGACGATCGTCTCCGCGGGCGACGGGACGGTCGTCCTCGACGTGGACGGCGAGCCCGCGAGCATACCGTTCGACACCATCAAGCGCGCTCATCTCAAGGGCGCGATCGATTTCGGCTCGTAGAGCATGTTGAGGAAAGGAAGCGAGAACGTGGCAAGTTCAGAACTGATTGAGGCCTTGCAGGCGCTGGCCCATGAGCGCAAGATCGACGAGTTCTACCTCATCGAGCGCTTGGAGGCGTCGCTTGCCAAGAGCTACCAGCACATCCTCGACCTCGAATGGGATGCTCGCGTGACCATCGATCGGCAGACGGGCCGCATCTACGTCTACGAGCTCGTGCCGGTGGGCGAGCCCGACGAGGAGACGGGCGAGTACAGCGAGTTCGAAGAGCGCGACGTCACCCCCGACGACGTGAGCCGCATCGCCGCCCAGAACGCCAAGGGCGTCATCGCGGCCATCGTGCGCGAGGCCGGCCGCCAGTCCATCTACGAGGAGTTCTCCGACCGCGTGGGCGACCTCGTGACGGGCACGGTGCTGCAGGGCACGCCTGACTTCACCATCATCAAGATCCGCGACGGCGTGGAGGCGGAGCTTCCGCACTACGACGTGAAGCGCTACCCCAACGAGCGCAACGAGCGTCCGGCCGGCGAGCACTACCGGCACAACCAGCGCCTCAAGGTGCTCATCATCGAGGTGCGCGACCCGAACTCCGACGCGCCGAAGATGCGCGGCGAGCAGGCTCGGCCCCCCATCGTGGTGTCGCGCACGCACCCGGACCTCATCCGCCGCCTGTTCGAGATCGAAGTGCCGGAGATCTACGACGGCATGGTGGAGATCAAGTCCATCGCCCGCGAGCCGGGCGCGCGCTCGAAGGTGGCCGTCTCGTCCCGCGAGGCGAACCTCGACCCGGTGGGAGCGTGCGTCGGGCCCAAGGGAAGCCGCGTGCGCATGGTGGTGGAGGAGCTGCGCAACGAGCGGGTCGACGTGATCCAGTGGGCCGAGGACCCTGCGGTCTACGTGGCCAACGCGCTGTCGCCGGCGAAGGTCACCCGCGTGATGGTGGACGAGGAGAACCACTACGCCACCGTCATCGTTCCCGACGACCAGCTGTCGCTGGCCATCGGCAAGGAGGGCCAGAACGCCCGCCTCGCCGCGCGCCTGACGGGCTGGCACATCGACATCAAGAGCGCGAGCTTCACCGGCGAGCCGCTCGCCGCGACCGACGGCAACATGCTCATCGACGAGGTCGAGGCCGATGACGACGAGGCCGGAGTGTGCGCCCACGTGGGCGAGGACGGCGTCCGCTGCCGCAACCATGCCCGCCCGGGCAGCCGGTACTGCGGCGTGCACGCCGATCTCGACGAGGCGTAGGGGCCGAAGCGGGGAGAGGGCGGTTCACGATGGCGACGACGAACAAGCGGCAGCGCAGCTGCATCGCGTGCGGAAAGCTGGCCGGCAAGGCCGAGCTCCTGCGCATCGTGCGCGACCCGTCCGGCGTCGTCTCGTTCGACAGGACCGGCCGCGCGCCGGGCCGGGGCGCCTACGTGTGCTCCGGGGAGTGCTTCGCCGCCGCATGCAAGAAGAAGAAGCTCGACCGGGCGCTCAAGACGACGCTCGGCAGCGATGAGTACGAACGGATCGCCGCCGACGTCGCGACGGCCGCGCGCGATGCGAGATAAGAAGTAGAGGAGTGGTGTATGGCCAGCATGCGAGTACATGAGTTGGCGAAGGAATTCGATATGTCGAGCAAGGAATTGCTCGACAAGCTGCAGCAGATGAAGATACCCGCGAAGAGCCATGCGAGCATGCTCGCCGACGCCTACGTTGCCAAGATCCGCAAGAACCTCGAACCTGAGATCAAGCAGCGTGCGGGCAAGCTGGAGGACGAGGAAGCGGCCAAGCTGGCCGAAGAGCAGGCCGAGGCCGAGCGCAAAAAGGCTGAGGAGGAGCGCGCCCGCCGCGAGGCCGTGGAGAAGGAGCGCGCCTTGCGCGAGGCCGAGCGCGCCCAGCGCGAGGCGGAGGCCGTCGACGAGGAGGCCTCGGGCGACGAAGGCTCGGCGAAGCCGAAGAAGGCGCCCGCCGCATCTCCGTTCGAGAGCCTGGCGCACCAGATAGAGAGCGAGAAGGAGCGCGTGGCGCGCGAAGCCGCCGAGGCCCGCGCCCGCGCCCGCCAGGCCAAGATGGCGGCCGAGGTGGCCAAGAAGCAGGCGGTGGAGGAAGCGCTTCGCAACCGCACCGGCAAGGGCTCCAAGAGCTCGTCTTCCGCGCCGGCGGCCAAGAAGCCCGCTCCGGTGCTGGGCGCCAAGAAGCCCGCGTTCGATTCGCTGCTGTCCCAGATAGAAGCCGAGAAGCAGCGCATCGAAGCGCAGAAGCAGGCGACTCCCGCCGCCTCCGCCGGACGAAAGGGCTCCAAGCCCGAGCGCCCGGCGAAGAAGGGCAAGAAGGGCTCGCAGCATTTCGACCAGGTGGTGCCCGAGCTCGAGGTCCAGCAGTCCTCCGGCGAGGACCGCTACGCCCAGATGGCCGTGCAGGCCGAGAAGCTGCAGCGCGACAAGGTGCTGGCCGAGGCCCGCGCCGCCGTGGCCGCCGCCACGTCCCACGAGGGCGAGGGGCGCCGCAAGAAGCGCAAGGAGAAGCGCGAGGCCGAGAACCGCGAGCGCCTGGAGCTGGAGGCCATCGAGAAGGGCCTCGACCCCACGCTCGTGCTGGACGACTCCGTGGTGGAGATCCCGCAGGGCGCGACCGTGGCCAAGTTCGCCGAGCTTCTGGGCGTGCAGCCCAACGACATCATCAAGCGCCTGTTCATGCTGGGCCAGGTGCTCACGCTCACGCAGTCCATGGGCGACGACTTGGTGGAGCTCATCGCCGACGACATGGGCCGCAAGGTGCGCGTCGTGTCGCCTGAAGAGGAATACGCGGTGGTGTACCACGACAAGGACGAGGACCTCAAGCCCCGTCCCCCGGTCGTGACCGTCATGGGCCACGTCGACCACGGCAAGACGTCGCTTCTTGACGCCATCCGCGACACGGGCGTGGCCGCGGGCGAGGCCGGCGGCATCACCCAGCACATCGGCGCGTCGGTGGTGAACATCGACGGCCGCAAGATCACGTTCATCGACACGCCGGGCCACGAGGCGTTCACGGCCATGCGCGCCCGCGGCGCCCAGGTCACCGACGTCATCGTGCTGGTGGTGGCCGCCGACGACGGCGTCATGCCGCAGACCATCGAGGCCATCAACCACGCGAAGGCGGCCGA
>CAUEBO010000071.1 GCA_958454405.1 uncultured Eggerthellaceae bacterium
TGCAGCTGTTCGCGCGGGCCATCGCCGTGGAGCGCGGCTGCGACGTGGACCAGCCGCGCAACCTGGCGAAGTCGGTGACGGTGGAATAGCGTTCGTTCGACCTGCGAGTCCGCGCAAAACGTCGACGGCATTTGGGCGGCGATCTGCGAGATCGCGAAAGGGGCCGGCGGCATCCAGTCGCTCAGACAGTCCTCGCTGCGCTGCGGAACTCGCTTGGTGAACGCCGCCGGCCCCTTTCGCTCCAAGGTGGAAGCGGGCGACGGTGAGCCTGGTCGGTTCGAAGCGGGTCGAGGCGCGGTCGTCGGGCTGGGCCGCCAGGTTTCGGCGAAAAGAGAAGAGAAGGTCAACCTGTGATTGAAAATACTGCTGGGGCGGAAAGCGCCCACCCTGTCATCCTGAGCGGAGCGCGTGGCGCGGAGTCGAAGGATCCCGTGCGGCGCGAGGCCGCCCAGCCGGTCGCGGGCAACGCTGCTGCCGACACGTTTGGCGACGCTCTTGAAGGCCAGGTGGGGCTGGGGGTGGACATCGTCGAGATAGCGCGCATGCGGGCCATCCTCGAGCGCACGCCCAACTTCCGCACGCGCGTGTATTCCGAAGAAGAGCGCGCGTACTGCGACGCCACGGCGACGCCCGAAGTCCACTACGCCACGCGCTTCGCAGCGAAAGAGGCTGTACTCAAGGCGCTCGGAACCGGATTCTCCCAGGGCATCGGCGTGCGCGATGTGGAAGTGAAGCGCAACGCGAAGGGCCGCCCCTACGTGGTGCTGTCGGGCCGCGCGAAGGACGTGGCGCGCGAGCGGGGCGTGCGCGAGCTGCCGCTGTCCCTGTCCTACACGCACACCGATGCCGTGGCTTGCGCCATGGCCATCACCGAGGATTCCGTGCGCGCCGCAGAAGAGCGCGTGAATCCCATGGAAGAACTGGCCAAGCAGTTCAAAGAGGCGCGCAGCATGCTGGACGAGCTCGAGGCGCCGAAGGGCGCATCGGAGGGCTCGGAACGATCAGAGGGCTCCCGAAACTCAGGGAGCTCTGGGAACTCGAAGGAGTGACGATTGCCGACAGTGTGGGGCGCGGGTATTGCGCCGTCTCCGGCCGGGCATGGTCGTCTCCGATTCGAGACGGCGTGGGCGAATGTGGATCGAAGGCTGATTCGTGAGCAGAAATCGAGGTAGGGAATCGGTTTCGAGGTTCCTGGCCTAGTAAAAGAGCTTGCGCGTGCGCTTTTCGATTGTCGCTCGCATGCTTGAATGAGAACGACCTGGGAAAACGCTGTCGGTCTGATTCCGGCCGTGTACCCTACCTCGATTTTTGCTCCTAAAACAAGGTCCGAGCTGCATTTCGTCGGGAATCAAGTTGACCTTCTCTGGAAAAGCGCATCCACGAGGCCTCAGCCGGCGGGTGGGTTCGGATGCTGGATCAGCTTCGCCAGCAGAACCGAGCGCAGTTCGAGCTGGCGCGTCGGAAAGCTCTCGTTGCGCGGCTGTATCCGCTCACCGAGGAGCTTCGCTACCGTTCGGGCCACCTTGTTGAATTCCTGGAAGTTGAACAGCTGGCTGGTGGTCACAGTGACGACGGTGACGTTCAACCCCGCAAGCTCGTCACGGCGTTTCGAGTCGCGTGAGATCCGGTTGCCTCCCGTGTGGCAGAGGTTGCTGTCGTACTCGACGGCGAGCTTCGTCTTTTCCCAGAAAAGGTCGCATTTGTAATAGTCTTGGCTCGCGTTCTTCCTTGCATGCTTTCCGGGGTCGATGCGATAGTTGAGCTGCGGTTGAGATAAAGAGCACCCACCGGACAGGTAGGGCAGGGTAAGGAGCATGGAGAGGGCTGTTTCCGCTGGGGACGCCGAGTTGGGCAGCGCGTATCGGAGCGCTCGTTTCGCCTGGTTGACGCCGCGCATTCCCTTGGCTCTCCCCATGAAGGCCTCCAGTTTCGGAATGCTGGTCTCGGGATCTTGCCCGAAGCTCCTGTCGGTGCAAGCGAACGAAGGGGTGTATGTTCCGCACAGCTCGTATGCGAGGTCGACGATTTCAGGAAAACTCGCTTCGGCGGCTTGCTGCAGGAAGCACAGTTCGGGCGAGGCGACGAAAAGCCCTTCTTCGACGAAGGCGAGCGAACCGCAAGGCAGGAGTTCCTCTCGTGCATGGTAGACGACATTGTCCGTGTGCAGGCGCCTTTCGGATTTTGGAACCAGCAGATGGAGGGGCGGGTTCAGCGCATGCCTGGCGCACAGGGGGAGGATTTCGGCGTCGGACGGGCGGTCTCCAGGCGTGCGGATGCGTGCAGGTTCGGGCCGGGGCAGGCGAAGGGTGCTGACGGACCGCCAGTACTCAAGTGCGCTCCCGTGGCTGACAATGAGTTTCATAGGGTGAGTCTAACATGCTTTTTGAACTGGGATAACAATAGTTTTACTGCGCTGGATTCGCGTTGGAGCCACGCTGGGTTCTCGCTGGAAGATGCGTCCGATTCCCGTGGCTCGGTGGAGCCAATCCCTTGGTTCCCGACTATCGCGCGCTGCTCGAGCGGCAAAGCGACGAGGCGGCGTCTGATCCGGATGTGAGGCGGGTTCGCGTCGGTTCTCAACGCAATCGCGTCGGACGCCGTTTACGGTGTTCGCGGCAGCGGAAAGAGAGTACAATCAGCGCATTGATGAGACCCTGAAAGGCGGAAGCATGGTGCAGGCGCACGTGGAGGAGTATTCAGCCGACGAGCTCACGGCGCTTTTGCCCCTGCCGGCGGAAGATGCCAACAAGTACACCCGGGGCACCCTGTGGGCGGTGGTCGGCAGCGCGCGCTATCCCGGCGCCGCCTGCCTCGCCTCGCTCGCGGGCCAGCGGACGGGCGCCGGCTACACGCGTGTCGTCACAGCGCCCGAGGCCGTGGGCCTCGTGCGCTCGTGCAGCCCGTCGCTCGTGACGATGCCCTTCGAGGAGCTGCGGGCGTCCGATCTGCCTGCGGAGCGGTCGGGCCACCCTTCCGCCTGCTTGGTGGGTTGCGGGTTCGACGCTTCCGACGATGCGGCGGCCCGTCTGACGAACCTCGTGCTCAAGTACGCGCAGGTTCCGGTGCTCGTCGACGGCGGCGCGTTGTCGACGCTCGCTTCGGCGAAGGGGCGGCGCTTGCTCCGCCGCCGTTTCATCCGCGGATGGGAGACCGTGGTCACGCCCCACGCGGGGGAGGCGGCGCGCTTGGCGGAGCCCTTCGGCCTGCCTGTCGACGACCCGGCCCGGCTCGCGCGCCTCATCGCGCTCGCCTACGGCGCAGTGGCCGTGGTCAAGGGGCCGCAGACCTTCGTGTCCGACGGCGAACGCATCGTGCGGATGTCGGAAGGCACGCCGGCGCTGGCGAAAGCCGGGACGGGAGACGTGCTGGCGGGCATGGTGGGAGCGTTGCTCGCCCAAGGGCTCGACCCGCTGGACGCCGCGGTGCTCGGCGCGACGCTGCACGCCCGCGCGGGGCGCGCCGCCGAATCGCGCTTCACCGCCATCTCCCTTGTCGCCGAGGACGTCATCGACGCCATCCCTGAAGCCATTCGTTCGTTCTAGCGGGTCGGTCGGCGCGCCATGTTCGAAGGGCCCGCGCGCCGCGATGCGCGGCTGCCGACGCGGTGCGCGATCGATACGTAACGATGCGAAAACGGCTGATCCTTCAGCGGTTCTCCCATGTTTTCGGTGCTGTACAATTTTCGGGCTGACGCCGTTGGGGCTCAGGAGATCCGATGAAGGAGCATACGACATGGATACGACGAAGAAGCATGACTGGGGCCTTATCATCGCAGGCGTCCTGCTCGTACTCTGCGCGTTTTTCTTCTTGGTGGCGCCGGGGTTGACGCTGGTCACCATCACGGCCATCGCGGGCGCGGCGTTCCTCGTGTCGGGCGTTTTCGGCATCGTCAACTACGTGCGCTTCCGCAAGCACATGGACCTATCGGGCTGGTCGCTCGTGTACGCGGTCCTGGATATCGTCATCGGCCTCATGTTCCTCGTGCATCCGCTCGCTTTCGCGGCGGTCATCCCCTGGGTCATCGGCGCGTTCTTCATCGTCTTCGGCGTGTTCGAGATCATCGGCTCGTTCAAGATCAAGAACTCGGGCGCGTCCCTGTGGGGATGGATGCTGTTCTCGGGCGTCGTCAGCGCGCTGTGCGGCCTCATGTTCTTCGTCATGCCGGCCACCTTCAGCATCTTCCTGTCGGTGTTCATCCTCATGCGCGGCGTGTCGCTGCTGTTCTACGGGTGGAACACGGGCAAGGCCATGATGGCGTAGGAAGGCCGTCTGGGCGCGAGGCATGGAGCGTTTGCTAAGGCTGCGGTCCGTGCTCGCCGCAGCGCCGAAGCTCGTGCTAAAATGCACGCGAAACCCTGGAGGCCCCGATGAGTTCGGGGCCTTCTTCCCGATAGGCAGGAAACGATCACGATGACGAACACGGCAGACGACCGGCGGACCCTGCTCGACGAGCGCGCGCTGGCCGAGGCGACGAGCGACCCGGCGGCGCGCATCGAGGCGCTCCGGCGCGAGATAGAGCACCACAGCTACCTGTACTACGCGCAGGACGCTCCGGATATCTCCGATGCGGCGTTCGACTCGCTCATGCGCGAGCTGCGCGAGCTGGAGGCGGCCCATCCTGCGCTCGTCGATCCGTCCAGCCCCACGCAGCGCGTGGGCGGCTACGTGGGCGAGCAGTTCTCGGCCGTGCGGCATGCGCGGCGCATGTACTCGCTGGACAACGCCATGGACTTGGGCGAGTTGGACGCATGGATCGACCGCGTGGCGGAGGCGTTCGGCCGCATGGTGCCCGTGGTGTGCGAGCTGAAGATCGACGGTTCGTCCATCGCGCTCACCTACGACGAAGGGAAGCTGGTCCGCGCCGCGACGCGCGGCGACGGCACCACGGGCGAGGACGTGACGGCGAACATGCGCACGGTGAAGGACGTGCCGCTGCGCCTGCGCGCGGAGGCCCTCGCGTCGCTCGTCGATCCGGCGGCGCCGGTGGAGCTGCGCGGCGAGGTGTACATGCCCAAGTCCAGCTTCGAGTCGCTGAACGTCGCAGCCGAGGCCAACGGCCGCGCGGCGTTCGCGAATCCCCGCAATGCGGCGGCCGGCAGCCTGCGGCAGAAGGACCCTTCCGTCACGGCCGGGCGCGACCTCTCGACGTTCCTCTATGCGGTCGCCGACGAGCGCGCCCTGCGCGTCGACGGCCAGTGGGAGCTTTTGCAGTGGCTGCGCGAAGCGGGCTTCCACGTGAACCCCGACGTGGCGCTGTGCGAGACGCGCGAGGCTGTCCACGCGTTCTGCGAGCGCGCCGTGGCGCGGCGGGAGGACCTGCCCTACGAGATAGACGGCGTGGTGGTGAAGGTGAACTCGTTCTCGCAGCAGGAGTCGATGGGCTACACAGCCCGCGCGCCGCGCTGGGCCATCGCGTTCAAGTTCCCGCCCGAGGAGAAGACCACGCTTCTGCGCGACATCACCGTGCAGGTGGGGCGCACCGGCAAGCTCACGCCCGTGGCCGAGATGGACCCCGTGGTGGTGGCCGGCTCCACCGTGTCGCGCGCGACGCTGCACAACGAGGACGAGGTCGAGCGCAAGGACGTGCGCGTGGGCGACACCGTCATCGTGCGCAAGGCCGGCGACGTGATCCCCGAGGTGCTGGGGCCGGTGTTGGCGCTGCGCCCCGCCGACGCGCAGGCGTGGCGCATGCCGAAGGAGTGCCCGAGCTGCGGCAGCCCCGTCATCCGCGAGGAGGGCGAGGTGGACTTCCGCTGCATCTCCATCGACTGCCCGGCGCAGGCGCTGGAGCGTCTGCTGCACTGGGCCAGCCGCGGCGCCATGGACATCGACGGCATGGGCGAGGAGATCGTGTCGCGCCTGGTGGAAAGCGGGCGCCTTGCCGATGTGGCCGACTACTACACGCTCGACGAGGTTGAGCTGTCGCTGTTGGACATGGGCCGCGTGAACAAGGAGGGCGAGCCCATCCGCCTGGGCCAGACGATGGCCAAGAAGCTCGTGGCCGCCATCGACGCGAGCCGCGGCCGCCCGTTCGCGCGCGCGTTGTTCGGGCTGGGCATCCGCCATGTGGGCAAGACCATCGCGGAGCTTTTGGCGGCGGCGTATCCGAGCATCGACGAGCTGCGCGCGGCCGACGAGGAGGCCCTGGCAGCCGTCGACGGCGTGGGCCCGAAGATCGCGCACAGCGTGTTTTTGTTCCTGCGCACGCCCGACAACGCAGCCGTCATCGAGCGGCTGCAGAAGCGCGGCGTGGCGCTGGCCGACGAGGTGACCGACGCGGGCGAGCAGCTGCCCCAAACGCTCGAGGGCCTCACGTTCGTGCTCACGGGAAGCCTGGTGGAGAGCGGCATGACGCGCGACGAGGCCGGGGCCGCGCTCAAGGCGCGCGGCGCGAAGGTGTCCGGCAGCGTGTCGAAGAAGACGAGCTTCGTGGTGGCCGGCGAGGCCGCCGGCTCCAAGTACGACAAGGCCGTGGCCCTGGGCGTGCCCGTGCTGGACGAGGCCGCCCTCATGCGCATCCTGGAAACCGGCGAGGCGCCTGCGGCCGAATAGCCTCGGCGGACCCGGTTCGGCCGCAGGCGCTTCCATCCGCCTCCGCAGGCGACCGCCGCCGTCGGAAGCGGGCTAGTCCTCGTCTTCCAGGTAGCGCATGCGCTCGAGGCGGTGCATCTTGTCGTCGAGGCGCTCGGCGGTCGCGTCGATGTGCTTGATGCGCGCGGTGGTGTCCGGCCGGGCTGCGGCCTGCCCGCTCGTCGAGCCGTCTTCCGCGCGCCGCGGATCCAGCAGCATCACGGCATGCTCGGCGTCCATGGCGAACTGGTAGTTCACCTGCAGCACGCGCTCGACGTCCTCGCGCAGAAGCGCGTTCTCCCGCGTCCTCCGCCGCGCCCGCCCCGTCCGCGCGGCGTCCTTGTCAAGCGATGCCGCCAACCTCTCCATGAGCCCGGCGCTCATGTGCAGGTAGTACAGCAGCTGCACGGTGCGCCAGAGGTTCACGTGCCCGCTCTCGATGCCCTGGTGGATGTTCTCCGTCAGACGCCCGTCGATGCGCTCGATCTCGGCAACCTTCGTCCTGATGGTGGTCGAGCGCCGCGTGTTCATGAACACGAACACCACCGACATCGCGCAGCTCACCCCGATGACCACGAGCGCGAAGCGGCTGACGGCCGAAGCCAGGAGCGCCGTGCTCGAATGGAGCGCCATCATGGCCATCTGCGTCACTGCGGCCGTCGACGCTATCTGGTGGAAGTTCATCAGGACGATCAGGTAGCCGCCTATCACGATGACGGGCATGAAGAACGCGTCGGGCAGCACCCTCACGAGGATCGAGAACACGCCGATGCCGATCAGCGTGCCGACCACGGTGTTGAACGTGGCCTTCATCGTCTCGTCGGCGTAGGTGTTCATGATGGCGAACGCGGTGAGGGGGATCCAAATGCCGAACGGCGCGTCGGCGTAGCGGGTCAGGAGCAGGTCCGCCACCATGCCGAAGCCCACGATGAGGGAAAGCTGCAGTGCGAAGCGCGTCTGCGCATGCTTGCGTCCGACGTTCTCCCTCATGAAACGGGCGCGATAGCGGATGCTCTTGAGAAACGGCGTGGAGTTGTCGCGGGAGAGGCGGGTGTCCTGCAAGGTGCGCAGCATCGTTTCCAGCACGCCGCTCCACGATTCCTCGTGGCAGGCGACGTCCAGCCGGTGCTCGTCGAGGAAGGCCTGCAGCCGCGCAGCCATCTGCCGGACCGTGGCGATCCCGCCCCTGCCGTAATCCAGGAACACGTTCGAGAGGTCCTCGAAGTAGCGCCGCTCGTTCTCGTCGATGCGCCGGGCGTTCTTCGCGCTGGCGTGCGCCATGTCCGCGATCTGCTCGCAGCACAAAAGCAGCGCGAACGTGTAGCGTTGCCGCCCCGAGAGCAGACCGCCCTGGCGAAAGACCGTGCCGTATTCGAGCTCGGCGTACTCCTGCGCTATGCGGAAGGCCCGTTTGGGATGCAGCGCTTCGGCGACGCGGACGGGGTCGATGTCCCTGCGCGCTGCAGCGGCCGCTTCCGCTCCCAAGGCCTCGCCCGCATCCGCTTCGGCGCGCGGGCCTGCGCCGGCTCCGGCGGCCGTCAGCTCCGCAAGATCGGCAAGCTGGCCGCCCACCTCGTCGAATGCGCGGCGCACGTAGCCGCGGTCGCGCGCGATGACGTCGAGGCTGCCCGTTTTGGCGCGAACCGCGCGCATCGCGTAAATGAAGAGCGTGGCAAGCGCCATGGACAGCAGCACGGCCGCCACGCGCGAGCCGATGGCGTCGGGGCCCACGGGGTAGATGAGCAGCATCAGGTAGCCCATCCCCAGCCAGAAGAAGTTGCGGGGAAGGTAGTCGTCCGAATGGATCACGGTGACGAGGAACAGATAGGCCATGCTGACGAGGACCATGGAAACGGGGTGCAGGCCGGCGAGCGTGGCGGTGACGCTCATCACGAAGAACCATGCGATGCGGTGCAGGTAGTTCGCGAACGAGAGCCCCGGCTCGCCCACGATGGTGCGGGAGAAGAACAAAAACACGATGCCCAGCAGCGCGTCCGCGATGCCGAACAGGGCGTATTCGGTGAAGAAGAGGACGACGAAGAACGCCAGGAACGGCAGGACGTCGACAAGCCTGTCGGCAAGCCTCCGCCAGCCCGCTCTCGCTTTCCCGTTCGTTCCGTCGGCTTCCTGCATATCTTCCCTCCGCGACCTCTCTGCATCATAGTACTCGAAGCGGACGGCGTTCGAGTGGAAAGGGCTGCAAAAAAGCGGCGCTTCGCGAAGGTTCGTTGCGGGATCGCGGCGGATCTTCGAGCCGGTTCCGTGGCCGGCGGGCCCGGCTTCTCCTCCGGCTGCTCTTCCGGCGCCGCTCGCCGATGAAGTTACGGAATCAAGAAACGTAACATCGCTGCCGGACCATGCTCTGCTATAGTGTGTTACGCATTTTGAACGCGTAACAACGCAACGCGACGAGGACGACCGCGCGGATTGATCCGGCGCGATCGACGGAGGGAAGGGATAAGAACATGGCTGCGATCACGCGACGCGATTTCGCGAAACTGGCAGGGGCGGGGGCGGCGACGCTCTCGTTGGGAGGATTGCTGTCCGCCTGCTCGAGCGGTTCCGAAACGCAAGGCCCGGCCGACGATGCCGGTTCGGCGCAAGGCTCCAACCAGGTGATCGTGTCGATGACCGTCGGCTCCGAGCC
The DNA here is from genome assembly GCA_958454405.1 of uncultured Eggerthellaceae bacterium. Taxonomy (GTDB): domain Bacteria; phylum Actinomycetota; class Coriobacteriia; order Coriobacteriales; family Eggerthellaceae; genus Enteroscipio. Next base: position 9,218 of record CAUEBO010000071.1, read on the forward strand.
GGCGGCGGGCTTCGACCCCCTGGTTTCGTGGGGCTGCGGCGAGCACGTGCACGAGCCGCTCATCCAGTCGACGCTCATCACCACCGACGCGGATCTCAACTTCGTGAACGATCTGGCCACGTCCTACGAGGCCTCCGAAGACGGCATGACCTGGACGTTCAAAATCCGCGACGATGCGAGGTTCAGCGATGGCACGCCGCTCACGGCGCGCGACGTGGCGTTCACCATCAACGGCATCCTGAACGCGGAGGCGTCGGAGTGCGACATGTCCATGGTCAAAGAAGCCGTGGCCGAAGACGACGCCACCGTCGTCGTGCACATGGAGAAGCCGTTCAACGCGTTTCTGTACACGCTGGCGGTGGTGGGCATCGTGCCCGAGCACGCCTACGACGAAGGTTACGGGTCGAACCCCATCGGATCGGGGCGCTACCTGCTTGAGCAATGGGACAAGGGCCAGCAGGTCATCCTGAAGGCCAACCCCGATTACTACGGGGAGGCGCCGAAGATCGAGCGCGTCGTGGTGGTGTTCATGGAAGAGGACGCCTCGCTGGCGGCCGCCCAGTCCGGCCAGGTGGATGTGGCCTACACCTCCGCGACGTTCGCGGCGCAGCAGCCCAGCGGCTACGACTTGCTGAACTGCGCTTCGGTGGACTCGCGCGGCATATCGCTGCCGGTGGTTCCCGCGGGCGGAACGAAGACGGACGAAGGCGGCACCTACAATATCGGAAACGACGTGACCTGCGATCTTGCCGTGCGCCAGGCCATCAACTACGGCGTCGACCGCGACCGGATGATCGACAACGTGCTGAACGGCTACGGCACCGTGGCCTACAGCGTGGGCGACGGCATGCCCTGGTCCTCGCCCGACATGAAGTGCGCGACCGACGTCGAGAAGGCGAAGGGGCTGCTCGACGACGGCGGCTGGACGGCCGGATCCGACGGCATTCGCGAGAAGGACGGCGTGCGCGCCTCGCTGAACCTGTACTACTCGGCCGGCGACACCGTGCGCCAGGGCATTGCCGAGGAGTTTTCGAACCAGATGAAGGAGCTTGGCATCGAAGTGACCATCAAGGGCGTGAGCTGGGATGACCTGTATCCGCATCAGTTCACCGATCCGGTGGTGTGGGGATGGGGCACCAACGCTCCCACCGAGACGTACAACCTGTTCTACTCCAAGGGCACGGGCAACTACGCCTGCTACGAGAACGCGGCCACCGATGCGTACCTGGACGAGGCGCTGGCCCAGCCCAAGGTTGAGGATTCGTTCGAGCTGTGGCAGAAGGCCCAATGGGACGGATCGACCGGCATCGCGCCGCAGGGCGACGCGCCCTGGGTGTGGTTCGCGAACATCGACCACCTGTACTTCGCGAAGGAGAACCTGCGGGTGGCCGAGCAGAAGCCGCATCCGCATGGACATGGCTGGTCGCTCGTGAACAACGTCGACCAGTGGTCGTGGTTGTAAGCCTTTTGTGTTTGACGCGGGGAGGGGCGGGCAACATCCAGTCGCTCGACAGTCCTGCTCGCGCGAAACGCCCACTGGGCGTTTCGGCTCGTGCGGAACTCGCTTGGTGGATGCCGCCCGCCCCTCCCGCTGACCGCGGTGGACTTGCGGCGGAACTGGTCGGCGTCTTCCCTCGTTGGGAGAAGGGTCGGCTCGTGCGGGACTTGCTTGGTGGATGCCGCTCGGCCCCTTCCGCTGGCCACGATGGACCTGCGCCCGCTTTCTGGTCGCCGTTGGGGGTGGGTGCCTTTATTCTTGTCGGGGCTGTTGTCATCCTGAGCGGAGGCGCGTAGCGCTGAAGTCGAAGGATCCCGGACGGCGCGAACGGGATATGTTGGAAACGAAAGGATGCCCTCTGCTTTCATGACTCGTTTCATTCTTCGAAACATAGTGAAGTTCCTCCTGCTCATGGTTGCTGTGAGCGTGGTGGTGTTCGTGCTGGTGAGCGTTTCGCCCATCGATCCGGTGCAAGCGAACGTGGGGCAGACGGCCTACATCAACATGAGCGAGGCCAAGCGCGCGCAGCTTGCCGAGTACTGGGGCGTGAACACGCCTCTCTGGGAGCGCTACGCCAACTGGTTCTCCGATCTTGTGCGGGGCGACATGGGCATGTCGCTTCGCTTCAACGCCCCGGTCGCCGACGTCATCGCGACGCGCGCGGTCAATTCGCTCGCGCTCATGGCCGTTGCGTGGACGGTGAGCGGCGTGCTGGGCTTCGCGCTGGGCGTCGTCGCCGGAGCGAACCGCGGCAAGCTGGTCGATCGCCTTGTCAAGGGCTACTGCTTCCTGCTGGCTTCGGTGCCCACGTTCTGGCTGGGTCTGGTGTTCCTCATCGTGTTCTCGGTGCAGCTGGGATGGTTCCCCTTCGGGTTCTCGGTGCCCATCGGGGTGTCGGCGGCCGACGTGACGTTCGCCGACGCGCTGCACCATCTGGCGCTGCCGGCGCTCACGTTGTCGGTGGTGGGCGTGGCCAACATCGCGCTGCACACGCGCGAGAAGGCCATCGACGTGCTGGAGAGCGACTACGTGCGCTTCGCCCGCGCCCGCGGCCTCTCCGCCTGGGGCGCCATCCGCCATCACGGGCTGCGCAACCTGGCGCTTCCGGCGATCACGCTGCAGTTCGCGTCAATTTCGGAGATATTCGGCGGCTCGGTGCTGGTGGAGCAGGTGTTCTCGTATCCGGGCCTGGGGCAGGCGGCCGTGACGGCGGGCTTGGGAGGCGACGTCGCGCTGCTGGCGGGCATCGCGCTGTTCTCGGCGGCGTTCGTGTTCGGCGGCAACCTGCTGGCCAACGTGCTGTACGGCGCAGTGGATCCGCGCATGCGACGGGGGGCGAGCCATGCCTGAGGTGCGCGCGGAAACCTGGGAATCCGCGAGCGACGTCGACGGCGTCCAGTCGCTCGGCAGTCCTGGCTCGCACGAAGGCCCCGCAGGGGCCTTCGGCTCGTGCGGAACTCGCT
>CAUEBO010000072.1 GCA_958454405.1 uncultured Eggerthellaceae bacterium
CCCAAGGCCATCGCGAAGGCGAGCACCGGCAGCCGCACGCTCAACATCGTGCTGCTGGTGGCGTTCTCGCCCATCTGGGTGCCGATAGCGCTTGCGCTGGCCGCCGCGGCGTTCATGGTGTACTTGTCCATCTGGATGGTCATCGTGGCGCTGTGGATGACCGTGGCCATACTGCTTTTGTGCGGACCCATCGGCATCGTGGGATTCGCCTGGTGCCTCGGCACGGGCTATCCCCTCACCGCCGCCTACCTGCTGGGCTGCGGCCTGGCCGCCGCCGGCGTGGGACTGTTCGCCTGGTTCGGCGTGCTGGCGGCCAGCAAGGGGCTGTTCAACCTGACCCGCCAGTTCGCCCGCTGGATCAAGGGGCTGTTCGTGAAACGGACGCGAGGCGGCGCAGATGCCGGCGCGGCATGGGCCGCTCCTGGCATGCCGGTCGGGTCCGGCGCGCCGTCGGCCCCGCTGCAGACGGCTGCATACCCGAAGGCAGCCTGCCCCGCAGCCCCGCAAGCAAGCACCGTCCCTTTCCCGCCCGCGCCGGGCATGCCGGCGGCCGGAAGCCAGACCTCGGAAGGAGCGCAGAGCCATGACTGCCGCGCGTAAAGTTATGCTGATCGTCGCCACCGTGCTCTTGGTGGGCGGCTCCGCCCTGGCCATGGGCGCGTTCGCCCTGGCGGACTTCCGGTTCGAGAACCTGTCGAACGACACGCGCGACTGGACGTCGACCACGATAGCGCTGGACCCGGAAGCCGAGGCGCCCCATGACGCCATCGTCGTGCGCGACAGCGCCGAAGGCGTGCGCTTCGAGGCGACCGACGGCGACGCCGTCGAAGTCACGTACTGGACCAGCAGCGAAAAGAGCATCGAGGTGACCGACGAAGGCAGCGTCCTCGAGGTGACCGGCACGGCAACGTCCCGGCTCACGTTCCAGTTCATGAAAATCGAATTCCAGGACCATGCAACCGTGGTCAAAGTGCCGCGCAGCTACGCAGGCTCCATCACCGCGGAAACCGCCAGCGGCTACGTGACCGTCTACGACCTGGAAGGCACGGGAGCGGTGACCGCGGCGAGCAGCAGCGGCTCCGTTGAGATGGCGAACCTGAAAGACACGGGCGCCATCCTCGCCCAGAGCAGCAGCGGCCGCGTCGCGCTGACGAGCCTGGAGAACGTCGAATCCGCCGTCGCGCAAACGCAGAGCGGCGATGCCGGCATCGCCGACGTGAACGCCCGCGCGTCGGTGGAGCTGCGATCGACGAGCGGGAGCGTTTGGGGCGACGTCGTTCGAGCGGGAAGCTTCTATGCATCGTCGACAAGCGGCGAGGTGTCGCTGTCGTTCATCGAGGCGGACTCCGTGGAAGCCCGAGGCCAAAGCGGCAGCGTCTACGCCGACTACCTCGACGCGGACGACGTCGCCCTTTCGACGACGAGCGGCGACATCTCCGTCAACGACCTCTTCGCCGACGTCGTGGCGCTCGACTCCGCAAGCGGATCGATCCGAGCCGCCGTCGTGGGCGATCCGAGCAGCTACGTGGTGGAAGCCAATGCGACGAGCGGATCCGTCAACGTTCCGCGCGGCGCGGATTCGTCCGACAAGCGCATCGGCCTGCGCACGGCGAGCGGCGACATAGACCTGGCGTTCAGCGCCTCCAGCGATCTCACGTGGCCGGAAAACAGCGTGGGACGGACGGCGAAGCCGTCGAAGTCGACGGCGCCTGAAGCGCCAGCTGCGCCTGGAGCGCCCGCGGCTCCTGCGGCGCCCGAACCGCCCGCGGCTCCGTAGCCTCCCCATGCGAGGGCGGTCGCCTCGATCGACCGCCCTCGCCTCATCCTGGAGGCAGCCGACCCCGCCAGGAAGCGCCGTCCGAAACAACTCCGGCTCCGGCGCCGCCGAACGGCCGTTGGGAAGACGAGTCGCCAGCCTTATTCGGCCGCCATGTCGAACAGGATATAGTGCGAAAGCGTCTTCGCGCGGATGTCCACCTCCGCCTCGTCGGTGATCTCCGCGGCATCGCGCTCGGCGAGCTCGCTGCCGTTGACCTCCCCCTCGCCCTCGATTTGGATGAGGTACGCCTGCCGACCCGGCTTCAGATCGTAGCTCAGCGTCTGGCCGGCATCGAGCACGGCCACCAACACGTCCATGTCCTGATGGATGGCGATGGGCGCTGCGCCCTGCCTGCCGGAGGCGATGGCCAGCCACTTCCCCACGCGGTCCTCCCACGCGAAGCGGTGGTCGCCGTAGTTGGGCTCGTAGCCCTTCGCGTCGGGCAGTATCCATATCTGCAGGAAGCGCAGCGGCTCGTCGGTGTTGTTGAACTCGCTGTGCCGAACGCCCGTGCCGGCGCTCATGTACTGCGCGTCGCCGCGCCCGAGCGTGCTGCCGTTGCCCATGCTGTCGCGGTGCGTGAGGCGGCCGTCCACCACGTAGCTGATGATCTCCATGTCCTCATGGGGGTGCGTGTCGAACCCGCCGTGCGGGTCGAACGTGTCGTCGTTCACGACGCGCAGCGCGCCGAATCTGATGTTGTCGGGGTTGTAGTACTCGGCGAACGAGAAGTGGAATTGGCTGTGCAGCCAACCGCGCTCGCTCTTGCCCATGGTTTCGCGCTTGATGACGTTGATCATGATGCGTGCTCCTAACTGTTGTTTTAAAGGTAGCATATAGGATCATCGCGACGGACGCATGGCGATCGCTTCACGGAATGGCAACGGCGGGCAGGAACCGTCGAGCGCACCGGAACGCATCGGAACCCCAAGGGCGCGCGGCGGCATGCTTACGTGCGGGAACGGGCGGCGAAGGCCCCGCAAGCCGCGAGCGCCGTCGCGGCCACGGCCGCCGCAATGGCTGCGATCGCAGCGGGCGGCGCCGCTGCATCCTCCGTTTTCGCCAGAACGCCCGCTTTTGCGGGCGGGCGCAAAGCGTGGGAGTACACGCTCATCCGCCCCGCGCCCGGAGCCCTGTCGACATACGGGGCTCCCCCATCGCCAGGGCCCCAACCAGGTTCCGGCCCTGGAAGCGCCTCGAACCGAGCCGCGACGGTCATGTTCTCGGTCACGTAGTCAAAGGCGCGGTCCCACCCGGTGAATTCGTAGCCGTCCGGCACCGGCACCTCGGGTGCCGTAGCCGCTCCGAACAGCGTCACCTCTTCGCTTGCGAGCGGAACCCCCTCGTAACCCGTGAACGACACCGTTCGAGTGGCAGTGATGAGGAACGACCCATCGTCCTTCAGCGTGCCCACGCGCTCGCCGTTCTCCACGATGCCGGTATCGCCTCCGTTCACGAAGAGATGCTCGACCGCCATGAGTTCCGAAAGATCCGTCGCGCCGAACGGCGCCACGATGGTGTTCGTCGTGCCCTGGCCGCCCACCGAGTAGCCCGTCAGGCTCACCGGCGATCCGATCGGGATGCGCGAGAGGTCGAGCGTGCCGCCGAAGTGCGTGATCGAGTCGATCGAAGCGGCAGGATCGAGCACGAGCGTGGCGCCGGCCCAGATGGATGCTGCCGGAATGCCGCCCTCGAGCACGACGGTTGAGGAAGGCAGCACCTCGATGGACATGTTCGCTTCGCCAAGCGTCACCGAGCCCTTGCCGCTCAGCCCCGCGCTGGTGGCCATGCGCCACGTGCGCACCTCGCTGCCGTCCCCGCTCATGCGCAGCCCCGTGGTTCCGGCCATGGAAAGCGTGCTGATGCGCACGTCGGAACCCAGGTCGAGGTGGCTCACGCCGTCGGCCACGCTCACATCGCCCGACGCGCCCGAGGCGGGATCGGCCATGCCAACAACGGTCACGCCGTTGCTGGCAACCGACAGCGTCGAACCGTCCCATGCGTACGATCCAGCGGGCCCGTCCACGTCGAAGGGCCCAGCTGCAACGGCGTGCGCCTGCTGCGGAGCGAGAGCGCCCAATCCCAGCGCAAGCGCGAACGCAGCTCCCAGGAGGGTGAGCGCGCGCATGGAGAATCGCAGGCGGGCGCTGGCGCCGCGCGAAGTCGAATCCGGAAGTTCGGCGAACATGCATGCTCCTATCGCATCGAGTGGATGCGACGAGCCTACCAGCCGCCTCCCCTGATGCGCAGGCTTCGCCCCAACCGCTACGCAACGGTAGCGCCCTCGTTGACGCACGTTCCCAGATTGCGCCGATCGTCGAAGCAGCGAAGCGGTGGGAAGCCGAATGCGCCGGGACGGCTTTCATTCGAACAACCCTCGACGCCCTTTGCGAACCGGACAGGAGCGCCGGCGTGCTGAATGCTCCCTTGCGCACGGGAAAGCCCTGCCCGCCGCCAAACCACCGTTGGCGCGCCGGTGTGCAGCCTCTCGAGCCGACCCGCTTGCCATCGGGCGGGGCGGGAGGCCTCTTCATGAAGGGAGCGAATTCTTCCCAAAGGCCAGCCGTCGGGCGAAATCAGAAATGACCGAAAACGCGGTCGAATGCGCAGTTTGCAAGGCCGATTCGCGTCCTTCGCTTGCCTTGGTCGCGCAAAACGCCTGGTCGCGGAATTCGCGAGCCCGGTTTCGCGCTCGGCGAGTGCACATTCGACCGCGTTTTCGGTCATCTGCGGCCTGCACAAGCCTGGAGGAGACCGCACCAAGAGAAGGAGAATCTGCCCCTGCGCCTGGGATGAAACCTGCCCGCGCCGCAAGGAAGTCCGAGGTAGCCGCCGGCGGCCAAAAGCTCGATGACCTCCTTGACCTGCGCGTCCTATCGCGTCCACCGTGTCGTAGCTGGCGACCTCGTCCAAGTGCAGGTCCAGCACCTTCGCGCCCTTCGATCCGCGCAGCACGTCCACCACGAGCCTCTTGCCAAAGCGCCCGCGCAGCTCCTGCACGCAGCGCATGACGGCGCGCGCCGTGTCAGTGACGTCCACGGCGTCGAACGTCCCCTCGCAGTTCGAGCAGTTGTTGCAGGAAGAACCTCCGTCACCGGTCGTTCGCAGCGGCGCGACGAGCGCACGGCGTCAGCCTCCTCGGGGGTGAGCTCCTCGTTGCCCGATTCCTGCTCGATGAAGAAGCGGCAGGTGGACACGTCGCTGTCGCTCCACAGCAGCATGCACGTGGACGGCTCGCCGTCGCGGCCGTCGCGGCCGGCCTCCACGTAGCTGACAATCTCCATGTTCTCATGGGGATGCGTGTCGAACCCGCCGTGCGGGTCGAACCGGTCGTCGTTGACCACGCGCAGCGCAATTCGGCGGTCCGGTGGACTGTCACGCAAAGCGAACGCAAGGAAGCCCCGCGGAGCGGGGACGAAGGGTCCCGCGCGGCGATAACAGGAAAACTCACCGCACGGGACCCTTAAACTCCATGGCTTCACCGCTACGCTCAGGATGACGGGACGCTCCTCAGCGGCGAACCTTCCTTCTGCTTGCCGACGCCCTCATCGCCGCACCGAGCGCAACCAACGATACGAGCAGCAGACAAGCCCATGCTTGAGCATTGACGGTATCGCCGGATTTCGGCATCGGGGAAGGGCCGCTGCCTTGATCGCTGCGGTCTTTGGTGCTCAGGACGTACGTCGAGGCATGATCGATGGAGAAAGGCACGGTACGGTCGTTGTCGAGAACGGCGTCTTGGTTGCATGATTCGAGCGCGTTGCTGCTTTCGTCGTAGTGGTACAGGTAGAATTTCTGCCGGGGTGCAAACGAGTCGAAGCGCTCCAGGTTCGCGTGCACCTCGATCGTGCCGGGAAGGGGCCCTTCGTGGGCGAATCGAACGCATGCGGCCGAACCGTCGGCGGCAAGATGGGATATTCCCGCCTCGGTTGGGGTGAGCAGCGAGAAGCCGAGGCGCACGTCGCGTGTCGTATCGGTTATGTCCGCTCCCTTGAAAATCCACCGGAGCATCGACTGCGAGCCGTTCGCGCGCACGTCTCCGTCGTCGAGCTTCATGTTCAGGATGATGCTCTTGCCGCTCTCCTTCAGATAGGCGAGCACGCGTTTGTCGAGGACGTCGGTCCTCTTGACGTCGAAGCTCACATATTCCTGTTTCGAGCCCACAAGCAGGTCGATGGCCTTTTGCGCGTCGAGGAAGCCGTTTTGGTCGAAGCAGGCTTCGGTTTCCGTTCGGGTGACGTCGAAATAGTATGTATGCTTCTTTTCGAGCATGAACCCGATGTCGAAGGTCACCGGCTTGGTGCCGTCGCGGCCGTTCGCATTCGAGACGGTGATGTATTCGGGGTACCAGTCGTCGCCGTCGAGGTCGACGGTCATCTCGTCGATCTGACCGACGTTCTTTTCGTACGTCACGCGGAAGCGGTCGACCACGCCGTTCTCGAAGGCAGAGCTGTCGCCGCCGCGGGCGTAGGACCACACATTGCCGTCGCCAACGTTCATCGGCGGGATGAATATGTCCTTGTCCCCGCACAGATCGAACAGGATGTTGGTGTGCTCGGCGTCCCCGTTGTGCTTGTCCGCCGTCTTCACCTCGTATTCATAGAGGGGAGCCTCGTCGTCTTTGCCGTCCCGGTAGACACGGGCATAGGCATCCCCACTCACCCACGTTCTCACGTCCTTGGCCAAACCGAAATCCCCGATAACCCCCTGCGACGATCCGCTCTTCGACCCGCTGGATTCCCAATAGGACGTAAGGTTTCCGAGAAACCAGTTGCAGCTTTTCGAATCGCCGTCGAATTTGAACGAGAACCCTTGCAGCGCCGAAAGCGGCATGCGGTCGCCCGGCAACACGACTTTGGCGCTCGTGTTCTGGCCGAAATAGAGGAAGTTGCTGATATCGTAGGAGACGCTCGGAACCGAGCCGTCGCCCAGCAAGGTGGCCCTCAGCGTGCCGTTCAGCTTTTCGGTGTTCCTGATACCCACCATATCGGACCGGGGCGAGTCGATATGGAGGACGTACACGGAGTCGTGCTGGTCGAGGCGGATGACGTCCCATCCGTCGTCGTAGAAGGTGCCGTTGACGAAGAACGGTTTGGTTTTCAGGTCTTCCTTGGTGGTGTAGAGGTTCCTGAACTCGAACGATGCCGGCATCCAGCTATCGGGGTGGTTGCAGGTTATCTCAATGCGGCATATTTCCGGAAAACCTGACGTGAATAGGGCGTTCCAATCGGAGTAGCCAAACTCGTCTATATCCTCGGTCAACAGCCCTACTTGCCAGGGATCATCCGTTTCCCCGCGCAAGGTGGCGTACGAGGGGCGATCGTCCTGGTCGAAGAGCGTGATCGACAGTTCGAGGTCGTCTCGGAAGGCCAGGCCGGCCTTTTTGTAGAATGCGTTTTGTATGGTGACGGCGTACTCGCTCGCGCCGATCGATTCGCAGTTTTCCTTGATGCGGGAAGCATCGGGTATCCCTCGCGCGAAGTCGAGGACGCAGTCGGTGAACGTCACGTTGCCGATCGCGTCCCGCGGGGAATTCTCGTCCGCGGAGTTGAAGTTTCCCTTGAACTTGCCCCCGCTGATCGACAGCTCCGCGTCGGACTTCGAGCCCAGCGGATACGCGATGCCCGCGAACACCGGGCACCCCCATCCGACCGCCCACAACATATGTCCCTGCAGATCGACCGAAAGCGTGGGATGCATGACGAGCTGCCCGTGATCGGTGATGCTCGACGCCATCGCGACGCCGAAGTGCCTTCCGGTGACCGACAGGTCGTCTGCAAGGACCAGGCTCGCGTTGTTCCCCAGGGCCTGGATGGCGGCTCCGGCGCCGCCGTCGTAGTCCTGGTTGATGTTGAGCCCCTGCACGGTCAGGCGCGCATCGTCCAAAAGCTCGAACTGGAGGTTGCGGTACATTTCGTCCGGATTTCCCACGACGCTCACGTTTCCGCTGACGTAGAGCACCGATTTCTTGAAGTTGTACACGCCTCCGAGCAGCCCGGTGAGGTCGAGCGTATCGCCGTCCGTCAGGCTGACGATTCCCAGGTTGGGATCCTTGGGGACGAACGTGCCCGCGCTGCCGTGATCATCGACGGGCGTCACGCGATCGCCGTTCATGCCCGCTCGAACGTCTACGAACAGGGGGAGCAGCGCCACCTCGTTCGCGTAGCCGCTGCAGGCCGGCGTGCCGGGAAAGGTGCCCGGCGCGACGGTGCCGTAATTGCAGAGGTCGGTGACGATGGGAACGGAGGCGGCGTCGCCGCTCGCGGCGTAGTGGGCGTCGAGGAGCCGATAGTCGTACTGCGATTTCTCGTTGAGGAACACGTCGTTGATGGGAAACGCGATGGTGTCGCCCGGAACGGGCACGTCGAGGTTGTGGTAGAACTGCACCGGATCACGCTGCGTGCCGGGCCACAGCCCGTACAGGGACGCCTCGCTCGTGGGGATCATGAACCTGCCGTCCTTGCTCATCAAGGTCGAGTTGTAGAAGGGGGTGTTCGTCGTGTTGGCGATGCTGGATGCGGGGTCGGACGGACTGTCGGTGTCGCGTATGAAATCGCCGATGTTTGAGAACTGCCACCCGTACATCGCCTTCGTCGGCATGAGCACTTCCTGGTGGTTCGCATACGTTCTCAGGCGCATGACCTCGATGCTCGTCGCTATGGTCGGCCGCGCTGCGCTTCCCTCGTAGATGTAGCCGTGAAGCTCCATGTTCTCGGTCAAGAGGTCTTTGCGTCCGTCCCCGTTGCCATACGTAAGCGCCGGTACGGGATCGCCGTCGGGACCGAGAATGGTATTGCCCTCATCGTCGAGCATGAAGCCGAAATCGTACAGAGGCAACAGGTCGAGGATGCCGCATTTTTCCGACGCTTCGTTCAGGTAGTAGTTCGCCAGGTTCTGAAGGGAGACCGCCTCGTCGGCTTTGGGGGCGAGGGGGCCCTCCGTGTCCGACCAGTCCTCCGAATCGTATTCGGCTTTGTACGGGTAATCGGCGGGCGAGGAGCCGGCATGGTCCTGTAGCCACGCATCGTAGTAATCGTCGACGAAATTCGCGTAGAGGGAGTCGAGGAATGCCAGCTCGTACAGGTAGCGCGAAACATACATGAAGATGTAATCGGCGTCCTCGATCAGCGCGTGCTCGTACACCGCATCGACCGAGCTCAGCTCCATCTGCGCCTCCACCAGCGTCGGCGTGCTGAGTTCTGAAACGGTGTAGAGCCCTTTCGAAAGCGCCAGCATGTCGCCTTCGAAGGAGATGGCCGGGTTGGTCTGCCCCGATCCGTAGACGCGGATGAGGTGGTTGAGGAACTCGTCGGTGAGCGCTTTGAGCACAGCCGCGTCCGCCTCGGTCAGGTTGCTTTCCTCGTCGCCGTTGAAGTTGATCGAGCCGTCGGGGTTTATGGTGTACCCGTACCGCGCTTGGCGCTCGGGATCTTCGTAGAACGCCTTGATCGCCTTCAGGCTGCCTCTATCGCCCGAGATGAGGGGTTCGATCCGGTCGGTCACCGTTTGGACATCCTTGAGCGCCACATCGAAACGGTCTTGCGCCTCGTCCTGCTCGATCATATGCTCGAGGTCGTCGAGCTTGCTGTTGATCGCATCCAGCTCGTAGTCCATCTGGTGCAGGGTCATCTCGACGGATGCAAGCTCGTTGAGTATGGTCAGACCCCAGTACTTCGTCGGCATGAAGAGCTTCTCCAAGATCCCCGGGTTCGGGTTGTCGTTCATCTCCCTCACCTTGCCTTCGGCGAAGGCGAGACCTTTTCCCGAGAGCATGATCGCCGTTTTCAACAGGTCGAGCGCGCCACCCGCCGCTTTGTCGGCGTCGGAGCGCAACGAAGCCGAAGAGAGCGAGGCGATCGGGGACGCGGACGGAACCGCATCCGCAGCGGGGAGCGATTCGTCGGCGACGGACGATGGCTCGACGATGTCGGGCTCCGTGCGCTCGACATCGGGCGAAGCACCGATCTCCTCCTGTTCGGGTTGGCGTGAGGACCCGACCTCTTCTTCGGCGGCAAAAGCGGCTGCGGGCAGGGATCCGAACACCAGGCACAGCGTCACCGTGAGGGATAGCAGTCGATTTCTCGTAGTCGTCTTCATGGGATGCCTCGAAACCTTCGCGATTATTGGCTATCGGCAAGCTATGAAATAAGTCTAATAGGGCGAGCCTCGAACTGGAATAGCAGCCGTTTTGAGAAAAAAGTTGCTGCTTTTCGGCCTTCCTCGCTATACTGACCCTCGCATCGAAACGGAGGGACGACCATGTCTGAGCCGAAGACGAACTTCGCCATGCTGTTGCGCTTGCTGGGAGCACGCCCGCGCGACGTGTGCGAAGCGGTGGGCGCCGACAAAAGCCTCGTAAGCCGATGGACGAACGGCAAACAGAAGCTCATGCCTGGCCACGACTGGGTGGGCAAAGTGGCCGACTACCTGTTGATGCTGGACGAGCGGCTGAAGGAGCCGGTTCTCTTAGACGTGCTTTCGGCCTACTACCCCGACGATGCGCTGGAGACGCCGGCGCTGAGGAGGGAGGCCCTGATCGGATGGCTAGCGACGGTGGGGCATCTTCCGGCCCGGCACCTAGCGGGCAAAAACGGGCTTGCCGACCTCGTCATGGCGAAGGCGGCGCAGCTCGCGGCGTCGAAGGAGGCCTTCCGGTCGGCATCGTCGCCTGCGCTCGCGCCCGAAAAACCGCACCAGCCGCTGCTGATGAAGAACGCCGTGGTGTACGGCAAGGAAGGCGTGCAGGGCAGCGCTCTCCAATTCATCGAACTGATCATGCAGCAAACCGAGCCGCAGGACATCCTGTTCGCTTGCCCCGAGGGGCTCGACATGTACACGCGCGACGAGAAGTTCGGCACGGTGCTGATGGATCGTATGATGGAGATGTTCGCGGCGGGGCACACCCTTTCAGTCGTGCTGCGCACCGACTACAAGGTGACCGACATCTCGGCGTTCTCGGGGCGGTGGCTCGTGGCCCATCTGCTGGGATACATTAGAAGCTACTACTTCGACGAGTTCCACAAGTCCTATGACGACAAGATGATGGCGGCGGTCGAGGGCCGCATCGCGATGAAGGTGACGGGCGGCAAGCAGGGCGACGACGACGGCATGCGCACTGCCATCTACTTCGACGAACCGACGGTGGCCGAGGTGTGGGAGGAGTGCTCCGACTACCGGAAGCGCTCCAAACAGCGGTTTCGCTACCACCTGTTCGAGCAGCCGGACGCGTATCTGCGCGGCGTCGCACCGTTGCCCGACCGGGCGCACTATCGATTCGTCCGGCTCCCCCATTTCGGGCTTGCGGGAATGGATCGCACGCAGGAGGACTTCGGTCTGTCATCAGAGGAACGAAAACGGCTGCTAGAAGACTTCGGCCCGTTGTTCGTACCGGTCGCGTTCTTCGAGCCGCAAACTCCCGTGCGGCATCTGTATTGCGAGAACGACATTGAAGACGCGCTCTTGAAGAGCCGCCATGTGTGCTCCGAGCTTTCTACCATATGCGGGCGCCGGGTGATCATGGCGACCCAGGCGCTCGTTGACCAGCTGATTCTGATGAAAAAGATGCTGGAGGAGCACAAAAACTTCGAGGTGTGCTTCTTGCCCGACAGCCAGTTCAAACGACTTACCATGCAGATCGCCTGCTGGGGCGACGTGGCGGCCATCGGCTGGATAGCCAAAGGCAAAAGCACCGCCTGCAAGGACTACACGAACACCAACGCGCTCACCGGCTTCTGCGGATCTATCTGGGACCGGATACCCAGCATGCTGAAAGGCCGTTCTCTGGCGATACGGAAGATCAACACGTGGCTCAAGAAAGCCAAGAAGTACGGGTATGCAGTGAACGGTTAAGGGAGGGCCGCCGCCTGTTCGGACGAGCTCTTCGCCCAAGATAACGGAGGGGATCGGCCATTGCACCGAAGCCGAGCCGAACCTCGATCACTCCCCGCCCGCGCCCTCTTTCTAGAACGCGGCGATCTCGGAAAGGAAGGCCTCCCCGTAGCGGGCGAGTTTCGTGGCGCCCACGCCGCTGACCTCCAGGAACTCCTCGTTGGTTGCGGGCCTTTTCGCGCACATGTCGCGCAGGGCGGCATCTGAGAACACGATGTAAGGCGGCTTGCCCGCCTCGTCGGCCAGGCGCTTGCGCAGCACGCGAAGGCGCTCGAACAGCTCGAGGTCGGCGTCATTCGCAGGCGCGCCCGACGAGCCGAACACGTGCGGGCCGCCCGCAGCCGAACGCGTGCGCTCGGGCTTTCGCAGAACGCGCTTCATCGACAAGCTGAAACCCTCTTCGGC
>CAUEBO010000073.1 GCA_958454405.1 uncultured Eggerthellaceae bacterium
CGTGGCGAAGAACGCGGAGAAACGCGGCTTCACGATCACGCGGTCGCCCGGCTGCGGCGCGAGCGGAGCGGGCTCGTCAAGGGTATGCGGGCTCGCGCAGGCATGCGACACGGGCCTGCCGCCCTCCGCCCACGTGCCGTAGCGCACGGCCTCCACGTCGGACCCGTCCTCGGCGTACGCGCGCACCGCGTGGAACACGGGCATCCCCAACGCGCGTGCGCGATCGAGCGCGCGAGCGCAGGCGGGCACCGTGGCGGCCGCGCCCTCCACGCACAGCGCCGAAGACGAGTCGATGAAGCCGTGCTGCATGTCGATGATCAGCAGCGCGGCGGTGCGGGGATCGATCATGATGAGCCTCCTTCTTCAAACCCGAGCCGATGCTCTTGATTTCCCATGATACCCTCTTTGCACCTTGGCGGCTCTCGCGGTCCTCTGGCTCAAAGAACCAGCAATGGTGCCAGTGCGGCGAGGGCGGCCCGGGGCAGCGGCTTCTAAATGTCCACGCCCAAGAACTGCTTCACCAGGATGCCGATGACGAACGACAGCGCCGCCACGCCCAGGCTGATGCCCGCCATTTGCCCGAACCGCTTCTTGAACGGCAGGTCCTGCGCCACCGAGATGTAGTAGTTGAACACCACCAGTATCAGCAGCACGATGACGATCATGGTGCCCATGGCCCACAGGTAGTGCGACTCGTCGAACAACAGGTACGGCAGGATGAGCAGCGCCACCGTCACCAGGTAGGCCACGCCGGTGTACGACGCCGACTTCAGCGCGTCGGATCTGCCCTCGCTCTTGGACGACAGGTACTCGCTCGACGCCATCGACAGCGTGGCGGCAATGCCGGTGATCAGGCCCGACAGCGCGATGAGGCGCGTGTTCTGCATGGCCAGCGTCAGTCCCGCCAGCGTGCCGGTCATTTCCACCATCGCGTCGTTCATGCCCAGCACCATGCTGCCCACGTACGACAGGCGCTCCTCGTCCAGCATCTCCAGGAGCGCCTGTTCATGCCGCTCCTCGTCGGCGTGGATGTCCAAGGCCTCGGGAGCCTCTTTCGCCAGCTCCTCGTAGGATATCTGGGCCTTCTCCTCGCCCTTCTCCATGAGCTTGACGGCGAACGTGAAGCCGAATACGCGCGCGATCAGCGCATAGCGGCGCACCGTCCCCATCTTGGGCTTCAGCTCCGTGCCGGTGTAGCGCTGCCAGATGGCGGCGTGTTTCGCCTCTTCGTCGGCAATGCGGAGCAGGGTCGCGCGGTTGCCCTCGTCCTTCGTGCCGGCCGCGATGCGGCGGTACACCTCGGCTTCGGTCACTTCGTTTTGCTGGAACGCGCGAATCTGCGAAAGCGCCGCTGGGGAAAGCGCCGCTGCGCCCGGATCTGCTGCCATGTGAAGGCTCCTTGCCTCTGCTTGCTGGAACCAGCCCAGTATATCCGATTCCGCAGCGGTCGCGTCCCTTGGGCGCGTCCGTCGGGCGCGTCCTCCGGCTGCAACGCCCCGCCTCTCTCGCGCCCTCCGGCACTCAGGAGGGGGGCTGCGCGGAGGCCTGGTCCGTCAGGCGGTTGGCCGTTGCGTCCAGAGCATCCAGGCGAACGTCGCGGCCATCAGCGCAAGGCCGAAGGCGTCGAAGGCGATGAACCGCTCGATGCTCGCAGCCAGCACGGCGTGGCCGTCGGGCAGGAACAGCCGTATCCACGACTCGCCCGCCAGGCCGATGGCCTGCTGCGCGAGCACCACCGCCCCGAGTGCGCGGAAGCGCCGCGGGTTCGCGATGACGGCGGGGTAGGTGGCGTTCCACATGAGGAAGGCGATGCCCAAGCCCTGCACGGCAACCGCTCCCGACGTTCCGCTCAGCTCGTATGCGGGGGCGTAGGCGTCCGGCTGCAGCACGAACGATGCGGCGCACTGCACGTTCACGACGAACACGATCGCGAACGCGATGCGCACGAGAACGGCCGCCGCCCGTGCGCTGCGCGGGTTTCCTTGGGGAACGTCTGCTTCGCGGGCGTCCATTGCGCATCCACCTTCGCCTCGATTTCGATGATGCGTCGAGTGTAGCGCACCCGGCGCTCTTGCGCGGCAACGAGCGGTATACTGCTTGCACAACTCCGAGGGAAAGGACCGCGCATGGCCAAGGCAGCGAGAACGCAAGGGGAAGCCGCCGATTCCGGGACCGGCAGCGCGCCGGCATCCGGCCTGCCGCCGCGAAGCGCCATCGACATCGCGTCCCATCCCGCAGGCCATCCCGCCTTCGACGCCTTCGTCGCCACCATCGCCGCGCTGCGTGCGCCCGACGGCTGCCCCTGGGATCGCGAGCAGACGCACGCGAGCATCGCCGAGAACATGATCGAAGAGGCCTACGAGGCCGTGGACGCCATCGAGGCGGACGATGTCGCGCACGTCCGCGAGGAGCTGGGCGACGTGCTGCTGCAGGTGGTGCTGCAAAGCCAGATTGCGGCCGACGCGGGCGAGTTCGACATCGACGACGTGTGCGCGGACGTGAACGCGAAGATGGTCCGCCGCCATCCCCACGTGTTCGGCGAAGCCCGCGCCGACAGCGCAACCGAGGTGCTCGACTTGTGGGACCAGGTGAAGCTGGTCGAGAAGGGCTCGGCTGACGCGGCGGCGGCCGACGCGGGCGCGCCGCGCGCCGGCCTGCTCGACGGCGTGCCCACCGGATTCCCGGCGCTCATGCAGGCTCAGAAGATATCGCGCAAGGCCGCCGCCGCGGGTTTCGAGTGGGAGACGCTCGACGACGTGTGGAAGAAAGTCGCCGAAGAGGTCGCCGAGCTCAAGGAGGCGTACGCCGCAGCTCCGAAGGCCGCGAACGGCAAGGTGGATGCCTCCCGCGCTGCGAGTGCCGCCCTCGCCGTGGAGGAGGAGCTGGGAGACGTGCTGTTCTCGCTGGCGAACGTGGGAAGGCGCATGGGCGTCGATGCCGAAGGCGCCCTGCGCGCGACCTGCCGCAAATTCAGGCGGCGCTGGGCGTTCATGGAGCAGGCGGCGCTGGCGCAGGGACGCCGGGTGGAGGAGCTGGCGTTCGAGGAACGCGAGGCCTTGTGGGACGAGGCTAAGGAAAACGTTTGAGGCGCTCTTTCCGTTCGCGCTCCAGATGGGCTCCGCTTCGTATAAAATGACGAAGCAGAATAGGCAATCGGCCCGATCGAGTATATGATGGTCGCGATGCCGGAAGAGGGTGAGGAAGACGGTGAAAGCGCGACATCGCGATCAGCCGAGGGGGCCGCGCACCCGAAACTCGAACATGCGCGAACCCGGCCGGGGGGGGGGCGCTCTTACTTGAACGCGATCGAGCGCGATCCGTTGACAGGGCTCGCCACCAGGCAGGGATTCAACCAGGCGGCGCGGGCGCTGATCGACGCGCATCCTGGCGAACGGTTCGCGGTCCTCTACGGCGACATCGATCGATTCAAGGTGTTCAACGATCGCTTCGGAACGGAAGAGGGCGACCGGCTGCTGGCGTTCGTCGGCGCTTCGATCGAGCGGGCGCTGCCTGCGGAAAGCGTTGCCTCCCATCTGCGCGGGGACCACTTCGTCTGCTGCATGCCGGAGCGCGCGTGCAAACCCGATCATGTGCTGGCGCTTTTGGACTCATGGTTTGGCAGCTATCCGATCGACTTCGCGTTCTTCGTGAGGCTCGGCGTCTACCGCGTCGACGATCCGTCATTGGATGTGAGCCTCATGACTGATCGCGCGCTGCTGGCGCTGCGCGCCGCGAAGGAGGGCTCGGACAGGATCGCCAGTTACGACGACTCGCTGCGCGCTTCGGTGGTGCAGGAGCAGGAGCTTGCGGGGCAGATGGCGGATGCGATCGAAGCGGGCCAATTCGAGCTGTATTTCCAGCCCCAGTACCGATACGGGTCCGGCTGCCTTGCGGGCGCGGAGGTGCTTGCCCGGTGGAACCATCCCGAGAAGGGCATCATCGCTCCCGGAGACTTCATTCCCGTGTTCGAGCGCACCGGGCTCATCGCGGATCTCGACTACCACATCTGGGCCGAGACGTGCCGTTGCCTGCGCGCCTGGCTCGACGCCGCCGGACCGGACGGCGCGTGCCGCGTGCCGCGGCTGTCGGTGAACCTTTCGCGCAAGGACATCTACCGGGAGGATCTGTGCGACTATCTGGCGGGCCTCGTCAAGGAAAACGGCATTCCCCACCATCTGCTCCACCTCGAGATCACCGAGAGCTCGTACATGGAGAACCCCGAACAGCTCGCCGACGCCGTGGCGCAGCTGCAGAAGGCGGGCTTCGTGGTTGAAATGGACGATTTCGGCAGCGGCTATTCGTCGCTCAACGCTCTGAAGGATGTGCCGGTCGACGTTCTCAAGCTGGACCTGCGGTTCCTCGACGCGCGCAACGACACGCGCGGCGGCGTCATCCTCGCCTCGGTCGTGCGCATGGCGCGCTGGCTCGATCTGCCGGTCATCGCCGAAGGAGTGGAGTCGAAGTCCCAGGCGCAGTTCCTCTCCAGCATCGGATGCGACATGATGCAGGGGTTTCTGTTCTCCAAGCCGGTCGACCGGGCGTCGTTCGAGAAAATCGTGGAGGAGGCCGGCCAAGGCGACTTCGCCGCGGAGGGCGTGCGCCGCCGCAGCGCGGCGGCGTCCGAGCTGTGGGACGCGGAATCGCTCGCCGCATTCGTGTTCAGCAACTACGCAGGGCCGGCCGCGCTGGTGGAGCGCGAAGGGGGACGGCTCGAGGTGGTGCGCTCGAACGACGCGTTCCTCGACGTGCTGGGCCTTCCCACCGACGTCTACATCCGCACGCCCGAAGACCTGTTCGGCTCGCTGAGCGCATCCGACCGCGAGAGCTTCGACGAGGCCCTGGCGCGCGCCGAAGGCGAGGCGGGCAGCGGGGAATGCGAGCTGCTCGCCTGCCGCGAGGGCCGCGAGTTCTGGATCCGCGTGAATTTCCGCCGCCTCTCGCGCCTCGACGCCGCGTCGCTGCTCATGCTGCTCGATGAGATCACCGAGGACAAGAAGCGCGACCTGCGCTTCAAGCAACAGGCCGAACAGCAGCGGCAGCTGTACGAGACCATCCCCTGCGGCATCATCCGCTTCGTGGCGGAGCCGGTTCCCGCCATCGTTTCGGCGAACCGTGCAGCCTGGCACATATTCGGATGCGCGTCCTGCGAGGAGTTCCGCGCCTACACGGCAGAAGACGTGTTCCGCCCGCTGGGCGAGAAGGGGAGGGCCGCCATGCGAGACGCCGTCGAGCGCCTCGCGGAAGGCTCGGACCCGATTACGTTCTCAAGCCCCGTCCGCCGGCTCGATGGGACGGACGGCTGGGTGGAGGGCGTTCTGGCGCTCGCCACGACCTCGGACGGCCCGCTCATGGTGCAATGCGCCTTCAACGACGTGACGGACGTGGTGCGCGAACGGCACGAGCGGGCGTGGCAGAGCGAGCGCTACCGCATCCTGAGCGAGCTCACGCACGCCATCAGCTTCGACTACGATTCGGAGTCGGATACGGTGCAGCTCTACATCGACCGTACGGGGAAGGGCATGGAGCTGCAGGTCATCCCCTCGTATTTGGAGGCGCTCGACACGGCGCGCCGCAGCGAGATCCATCCCGAGGACGTCGATGCGGTGAAGTCGATGTTCGAACGCGTCCGCGCAGGATCGACGAACGAGATCATCGAGTACCGCGCCGATTACTATGGCACTGGGTTCCAGTGGTACCGGGCGAACCTGTTCGTGGCGGGCGACGAATGCGGCTCGTGGCACCTGGTCGGCCTCATCGACAGCATCCAAGACGAGCATGACCTGCGCCTGAAGGCCGAACACGACGCCATCACCGGACTGTCGAACTACGCCTCCACGCGCGACTTGGTGAACGACGCGCTTGCCGATTCCCGCACGCGGACGCACAGCGTCTTCGCGGTGGTCGACCTCGACGACTTCAAGGCCGTCAACGACACGTGCGGGCATCTGAGGGGCGACGAGCTGCTGCGGGACGTCGCGGGCATCCTGCGCTCCAACTGCCGCGAAACCGACATCGTGGGCCGCGTCGGCGGCGACGAGTTCGTCGTGCTGCTCAAGCACATCGGCTTGGAGGTGGCGCTGCGCACATTCGCGGCCATGCGCAGCGCGGTCGCGGCCATGCGGCCGGGCTCCGGGGACCTTCCCGTGGCCGCCAGCATCAGCATCGGGGTGACGGAGACGGTCGAGGGCGACGAGGATTACCGCAGCGCGTTCTCCCGCGCCGACAAGGCGTTGTACGAAGCGAAGCGGGCGGGGAAGAACCAGGTGCGCGTCATCTGAGCCCGGTCGGGCCAAAGCTGCCGGAATCAACCCGGAACCGGCAGTTCTGGCGATTTGCGCGAGATCGACGCGCGGACGGGCTTTCGGCCCTGAATCGGGCTATCATGGCTTCGAAAGCGCCGTTTTTGGAGGAATGCGAGCATGCCTAAAGCGAAGCAGCATCGAGCGAAGCGGAGCCTGTCTGTCGGGGAAACCATGGTTCGCGACGCCTCTCCCGCCGGCGAGGCCTTGTCCGAGGTCTTCAGCGAGAAGGACGATCTGCGCGAGTCCATGAGCCAGCTCGCCCGCTTGCGGGGCGCCGAGGCGAAAACCCGCGAGATCATCCAGAAGTACCAGGCCGCCATGCGCGAGATGGAGGTCCGCTTCGAGATCATCGACCAGGACCTCAGCCTGAAGAAGCATCGCAATCCCATCCACCATGTCGAATCGCGCATCAAAAAGCCCGCGAGCATTTTCGAGAAGCTCGAGCGCTACGGCAAGGAGCCCACGCTCAAGAACATGGAAAAGTACATCATGGACATCGCGGGCGTGCGCGTGATCTGCTCGTACATCCATGACGTGTACAACCTGCTGGAGCTTCTGCGCAAGCAGGACGATCTCGTCATCGTCACGGTGAAGGACTACGTGGCCAACCCGAAGCCCAACGGCTACCGCTCTCTGCACGTCATCGTGCGCATCCCCGTGTACTTCCTCGACAAAAAGGAGCTCATTCCCGTCGAGGTGCAGCTGCGCACCATCGCCATGGACTTCTGGGCCAGCTTGGAGCACGACTTGAAGTACAAGGCCGTGAGCGAGGTCGAGGGCATCGACTCGTACGACGAGCTGAAGGATTGCAGCCGCATCATCGAGGACGTGGAAGCGCGCATGCAGATCCTGGCCCGCGCGCTCGAGGTGGAACAGTAGGCCGAGTGCCTGCGCGCCTAGTTCTCGAAGTGCTCCGCGAAATGCGCGGTCATCTTGTTCTCGCGCACCACGGGCTCGCTCTGGGGCAGCTCGATGCGGCGCACGAAGAAGCGCACGTAGTGCCCGAACACGTAGGCAACCATGACCGCGGCGATTGCCGTCTCGGCTGCGAACAGGATGTCCAGCGCGCCCGGCAGCCCGGCGCCCGCGGCGTTGAGGAACGCGACGGCTTGGCCGAACGCGGTCGCCGTGATGACGAACGGGAACGTCATGGCGGCGTAGCTGGGATAGAACTTCAGGCGCAAGAGCTTCGGCAGGCGCGCGAGCACGATCAGGAAGAGCACTTGCGCCAGAACCAGCATGACGCCCACGAACACTGGGCTCGGGCTGGGAGCCGTCGCCAGATAGCCGACGATGGACAGGCTCATGGGCGCCGTGTAGATGCAGAACAGCGGCCGCGCCGGCTCGGGCACCTCGTGCTTCGCGTAGCGATAGGTGACCAGCACCAGCAGCGCCAGGTAGAAGACGAAGCCGACCCAGAACAGCACATGGCCGAGAGCCTCCATGCCGAAGACGGGGGAGGTGGCGGACGCCACGATGATGCCCACGTAGCAGATGAAGTACGTGGGGAACACCTCGTGCAGCTTGAAGCGGGCGATGAAGCGCGCCGAGAACCCGACCATGAGCGCGAGGTGGGCCGCGACGGCGGCTCCCCAAAGCACGAACGCCGGGATGAAAGCGAGGGGCGCCAGGTAGGTGGACAGCTGCATGAGGGCCATGAACAGGGTGGCGCTCACGCTGGCCAGGATGGAGTTGCGCAGATCGTCGCGGATCATGGCCGGGAACAGCGCAATCTTGGCGATCAGAAGCGCCACGAGCACCGTGGCCAGGGCTCCGCACGCAACGTGCGCGATCTCGGTGTAGGGCTGCAGCAGATTGCCCAGGGCGGCCAAGCCCAGCGCAACGCCGGCGGTGGGAATGGGAACCTTTTTGATGAACTCGCGCATGGAGGGCCTTTCTGCTTCGCTTCATAATCTCGATGGGCCGATCGCGTTCCGCCGCTGAAGCCCGCAGCGCTTCGCGGCGAGCGCAGGACGGTCCGGTCGGAGCGCCGATGCGGGGAGGCGCCAACGCAGGAGAGCTCCGCTGCGCATCGCGCTCCACGCGAAAGAGGAATCGGCCTCGCCCATTCTTCCATGTTGAAAAGCAAAAGAAAACTAATATATGTTTATTTAACAATAACCATGCATTATGATAAAACGACCGGCATACTCCTCGGTCCTCGGTCCTCGGTCCTCGGTCCTCGGTCCTCGGTCCTCGGTCCTCGGTCCTCGGGGGGGCGCTTGAGCTGCGCAGCGCGCAGCGATGTTTCACGTGAAACATTTGTTCGCGAAATTTTTCGACCAAGCTCCGGGAAGTTTCAGCTGAATCCCAGTCGAATTCCAGCCGGAACCCAGCCAGAATCCATCCGGAACCCAGCCAGAATCCAGCTGGAACCCAGCTGGGCTTGAGAAAGCGGAAAGGAAGCGCTGTGCAGGATTTTCGCGTTGAAACGTTTTTGACGGTGTGCCGCACGATGAACTACACGCGCGCGGCGGAGGAGCTGAACATCACGCAGCCGGCTGTTTCGCAGCACATCGCCTATCTGGAGAAGGCGTACGGCGCGCGGCTGTTTTCCTACCGCAACAAGCGGCTCTCGCTGACGGAGGCGGGCGAGCTCCTGCATGCCGCGCTGGCCACGATGGCGCATGACGAGCGCCTGCTGCGCGGCCGCGTGGCCGCCCTGGCGCAAGGCGCGCGCGTCCAGCTGTCCGTCGGGATGACCCTCACGGCCGGCGAGTACCTGGTGGCTGCGCCGTTGGCCGACTATCTGGCGAAGCGCCCCGACATCCGCGCGACCGTCCGGTCGGGAGGCACGCGCGAGCTGCTGGCGCTGCTGGACGCGGGAGGCATCGACTGCGCGTTCGTCGAGGGCATCTTCGACAAGAGCGCCTACGCATGGGACGTCTATCGTACCGAGCGGCTCGTGTGCGTGTGCGCCGCCGGGCATGAGTTCGCCGGCGAACCCCGCCGCATCGAGGACCTGCTGTCCGAGCATCTGCTCGTAAGGGAGCCGGGATCGGGGACGCGCGCGGTATTGGAGCATGCGCTCGCCGCGCGGAATCTGGCCCTGGGAGGCTTCGAGCAGGCGAGCGTGGTGGAGAGCCTTGACATCATCAAGGTGTTCGCGGCTCGCGATTTGGGCATCGCGTTCCTGTACGAAGCGGCGGTCGCCCGAGAGCTCGAGGCCGGCATCCTGCGCATCGTGGAATTGGAGGATTTCGAAGTGGAGCACGACATCTCGTTCATCCGGCTGAAGGACAGCGTGTTCGAGTCCGAATTCCAGTGCCTGTTCGCCGATCTGACCGCCACGGCGAACCAAGCGCGCGCCGTTTCGCCGTGCTGAAGGAGGCGGGGATCGCGCTTGCAGGTTCGAGTGTTTCACGTGAAACATTTGTTCGTATTGAAATCGCGAGCGCTCCTTCCGCTTCGGAATCCTCCTCGAAGGCAAGGCGCCCCTTCGACTTCTTTCGACATTCCGGTGGCAAGCGCTTGACTTGGAGTCCGCTCCAAGAACTATGATGGTTCGCGTTACGTTACGAGAGGAGCATTTGTGCGATCAGAATTCCAGAACACGGCGAAGCTCGGCTTCGGGTGCATGCGCCTGCCGCTGCTTGACGCGAACGACCAGCAAAGCATCGACCTCGAGCAATTCAAGCAGATGGTGGACGCGTTCATCGAGGGCGGCGGCACGTACTTCGACACCGCGTTCGTCTACCACGAGGGCGCGTCCGAGAAGGCTCTGGGCGAGGCGCTGGTGAAGCGCTACCCGCGCGAGGCCTACACCGTGGCCACGAAGTGCCTCGCCTGGGCCGCGCCCGACGAGGAAACCGCCAAGAGCAACCTGGCCACGTCCCTTGAGCGCATGGGGTTGGACTACGTCGACTTCTACCTGCTGCACAACGTGGGCGGCGAGCGCACGGCCAAGTTCGACGCGTACGGCATGTGGGACTTCGCGCAGCAGAAGAAGGAAGAGGGCCTCATCAGGAACGTCGGCTTCTCCATGCACGACGGGGCCGATGCGCTGGAGCAGCTGCTCACCGCGCATCCCGAAGTGGACTTCGTGCAGCTGCAGGTGAACTACCTCGATTGGGACGATCCGGTGGTGCAGTCGCGCCGTTGCATGGAAGTGGCGCAGAAGCACGGCGTCCCCGTGGTCGTCATGGAGCCTGCGCGCGGCGGCCGTTTGGTTGAACTGCCCGAGCGCGTTGCCGACGTGCTGCGCGCGGCGAGCCCCGACGCCAGCCTTGCCTCGTGGGCGTATCGCTTCTGCTACAACCAGCCCAACGTAATCTCGGTGCTCTCCGGCATGTCCACCATCGGCCAGGTGCGCCAGAACGTGGCGGACTACCAGGCGAACCGCCCGTTCTCGCCGGAGGAGCAGCAGGCGTTCGAACAGGCCACTGAAATGCTGCGCGGCATGGCCTCGGTGCCGTGCACGAATTGCCGCTACTGCGTGAAAGACTGCCCGGAAGGCGTGGTCATCCCCGCCATCCTGGGCCTGCTCAACCTCGAGCTCATGACCGAGAACCGGACGTTCGCGAAGCAGCAGTACTCCTGGCAGGCTGCGCCCGGCCCGGCCTCGAAGTGCATCGCCTGCGGCGCCTGCGAAGCCATGTGCCCCCAGGGCATCGACATCGTCCACCAGCTGGAAGTGGCCGTCGACCACTTCGAATAAAAAAGCGGCGGCATCGCGCCGGGCTCGCAGTGCAGTCTGGTCGTACCGGACTGCACTGCGTCCAGGCCTGCCGTGTGGCAAACCTGGACGCGCGGGTGGGCCTCGAAACCCAGCCTGGCTTCTCTGTACGGTCGGCCTTGAACCGCCACCCGCTTCCGGCCGCCGTTTTTCTGCGCTTTTACCGGAACCTTTCCGCTTCCTGACGTTCTCTTTGCCCGAACTTGCGGGCTTCTTTACGCATGCCTGAACTGGCTCTGACGTTCCTTTCTTAGCATGGTCTTCGCGCCGGCGGCACGCTGGCGCGTTCATGCGAAACGTTCCCGCATCCGATGCGGAGACCACGAAAGGAAACGAGACATGTCTGAAGGGTTTTTGAGCAGAAGGCAGTTCGTGGCGGGCGGCGCGGCGGTTGCGCTGGCCGGCATGTTCGGCGTGATGACGGGCTGCACGGCCGGCGGCAGCGGCGCAGCCGCGGGCGCGGACGAGCAGAAGTCCAACGGCGATGCGGGCTCCACCGACCCCATCACCATGGTGTGGCTGCCCGACAACTCTTCCGCCGACCTCACCGCTTCGCGCGAGGCCATCGGCGCGGCCATCACGGCGGCGTGCGGCCGCGAGGCGAACCTGCTCACCACCACCGATTACAACGTGGCCATCGAATCCATCGTATCGGGCCAGGCCCAGATGGCGCTCTTGGGTCCCGAGGGCTACGTGCAGGCCAACAAGAAGAACCCCAAGGTGCTCGCCGCGTTCACGAACAGCGACGAGGACGGCGGCTTGGACGGCGCCTGCTACTACAGCCGCATCTGCGTGCGCAAGGAGGACGCCGACCAGTACAAGAGCGGC
>CAUEBO010000074.1 GCA_958454405.1 uncultured Eggerthellaceae bacterium
GGTGCCCTCGGCGTCCTTGAAGTAGTAGAACTCCAGCTCGGGGCCGACGTTGAACACGTAGCCCATGTCCTGGGCCTTTTCCACCGTGCGCGCCAGCACGTGGCGCGGATCCCCCTCGAAAGGCTGCCCGTCGGGGGTGCGGATGCTGCAGAACATGCGCGCGACCGCGTTGCTCTCCGGGCGCCACGGCAGCACCTGGAACGTGGAGGCGTCCGGGTAGGCCAGCATGTCGGATTCCTGCGTGCGGCAGAACCCCTCGATGCAGCTTCCGTCGAAGCCCATGCCGTCGGCGAAGGCGCCCTCCAGCTCGCTCGGGATGACGGCGAAGGACTTCATGAGCCCGATCACGTCCGTGAACCAGAAGCGCACGAAGTGCACGTCGCGGCTCTTGATGGTCTTCAGGACGAAGTCCTGTTGGGGGTTCGAGGTCATCGCTGCCGTCCTTTCTCTCGAACCATCATTATACCGTGCGATGTTTCGGTTGGGTTACCAAACGCCCACGGCCCGCGCAGGACGCGCCGGCGCAGGCGGCCCACCCGGTGCGCAGAACGCAGCAAGAAGGACCCGGGATGGGGGCCTTGCACGAAGGGCCCGCCGAGCGAGCGGGCAGGTAACCGTTTTCTGCGAATGCCGTGCGCACGCGGCGGAAAACGGCCGTTGTGCTATCCTTGAGCGTTGACGAACCCCCCCCCGCCGCAGTGCACGACAGCGCAGGTCGTTGCGCGCTTTGCACCTCGAGTCGCGCCGCTGCGGTCGAGCATCCGACGAAAGGCGGCCCCATGGACCTCACCATCGACCAGAATCTGCACGGCTTCACCGTGCGCACGAGCGAGCCGCTGCCCGAAATCGAGGGCACCGCCTACACCCTCGTGCACGGCAAGAGCGGCGCGCGGCTGCTGTACCTGCGAAACGACGACGCCAACAAGGCGTTCTCCATCGCATTCAAAACCCCGCCGGCCGACGACACAGGCGTGTTCCACATCCTGGAGCACTCGGTGCTGTGCGGATCGGACAAATTCCCCGTCAAGGAGCCGTTCGTGAACCTGCTCAAAAGCTCCATGCAGACGTTCCTGAACGCCATGACGTTCCCCGACAAAACGATGTACCCCGTCGCGAGCACCAACGAGCAGGATCTGCTCAACCTCATGGACGTGTACCTGGACGCCGTCCTGCATCCGGCCATCTACCGCAAGCGCGCCATCTTCGAGCAGGAGGGCTGGCACTACGAGGTGGCCGAGGACGAGGGCGAAACCGCCCCCATCGTGTTCAACGGCGTGGTGTACAACGAGATGAAGGGCGCGCTGTCCGACCCGAACTCGGTGCTGTACGACGAGCTGCAGGCGGCGCTGTTCCCCGACACGGCCTACCGCTTCGAATCGGGCGGCACGCCGCGCGCCATCCCCGACCTCACCTACGAGCGGTTCCTGGAGGAGCACGCGCGCCATTACCGCTTGGACAACAGCTACCTCACGCTGTACGGCGACTTGGACCTGGAGCGGGTGCTCGCGTTTTTGGACGAGGAGTACCTCTCCCCCGTGGCCGACGAGGAGGCAGCCCGCGATGCGGCGCGTGCGGCCGCCGGCGAGGCGCCGCTCGCCCCCCATCCGCTGGTCGAGCAGGCGCCCGTGACGAGCCTGGGCATCGTGCGCCCCATGGCGACGGCCCCCGAGAACGCCTGCATGGGCTTGGGGTACGTGATCGGCGACGTGCGCGACCGCACGCGCATGGTGGCCGCCGACATCCTCATCGACGCCATCATGGGTTCGAACGAGGCGCCGCTCAAGCGCGCGCTGCTGGACGCGGGACTCGCCGACGACGCCCAGGCCTTCCTGGCCGACTCGCTGTTGCAGCCCTTCGCGGTCTTCCAGCTCAAGGGGCTCGAAGACCGCGCTCCGGAGCGCTTCCGCGACGTGGTGGAGGAGGGGCTGCGCTCGCTGGCCGACGGCGGGCTGGACCGCGCGCTCGTGGAAGCGTCGCTCTCGCGCGCGGAGTTCGTCATGCGGGAGCACGACTTCGGCATGTCCGACGGCGTGGCATTGTCGATGGCGGCGCTCTCCGGCTGGCTGTACGACGACGACCTGGCCACGTCCTACCTGCGCTACGAAGACGACTTCGCCTACCTTCGCAAGGCGCTCGATGAAGGGTACTTCGAGCAGCTCATCCGCGACGTCTTCCTGGAGAACGGCCACAAGGCCGAAGTGGAGATCAAGCCCACGGACGCCGACGAGGAAGCCTTCGAGGAGAGCCGGCTGCAGGAGGCCGCGGACGACCTGGGGCCGGACGGCCTCGCGCGCGTCAAGGCCGAAGAGGCCGAGCTGCGCCGGCTGCAGGAGGAGCCCGACTCGCCTGAAGCCCTCGCGACGCTGCCGCGCCTGAGCGTGTCCGACGTGGGCGAGGCGCCCGTCGAGCCGGCCTACGGGCTGGAAGACGGCACGCCGGTGCCCTGCCTGCGCCATCGGGTGCCCACGCGCGGGATCGCCTACGCGTACCGCTACTTCGACCTGTCGCGCCTCTCGTTCGACGACCTCCCCTACGTCACCGTGCTGGCGCTCGTGCTGGGCAAGCTGGACACCGCGCGCCACAGCGCCTCCGAACTGGACACCATCGTCAACGGACAGCTGGGGAACCTATCGTTCTTCTCCGAAACCTACGAGCGCGCCGACGACCCGGGCCGCCTCGCCCCCAAGTTCGTCGTCGGCTCGAGCGCCCTCGCCGAGAACGCCGAGAAGCTTGCCGACATCCCGCGCGAGATCATGCTGGAAACGGACTTCTCCGACACGGGCAAGATCAAAGACGTCCTGCAGCAGCGCCGCATCGCCATGGAGCAGGTCTTCGCCTCCTCCGGGCACGCGAGCGCCATGGCGCGCCTGGCCTCCTACTACCTGCCGGCGGGCGTCCTGCGTGAGCAACTGGGCGGCATCGAGTTCTACCGCTTCCTCAAGCAGCTGCTCGCCCGATTCGACGAATGCGGCCCAGACGTTTCCGCGCGCCTTGCCGACGTGGCGTCGCGGTTGTTCGTCGACGACGGTCTGACCGTGAGCTTCACCGGCTCCGACGAGGACTTCGAGCGGTTCTGGCGCTCCGGGGCGGCCACGGGCCGGACGGGCTCCGATGCGCGCAGCCTCGAGATTCCCGCGCCCGTCGTGCGCAACGAGGCCTTCATCGTGCCGAGCGACGTGTGCTATGCGGCCCAGGGCTTCGATCGGCGCGCCCTCGACGCGCCGTATTCGGGCGCCTGGCAGGTGGCTGCGCGGGCGCTGTCCTACGACTACCTGTGGAACGAGGTGCGCGTCAAAGGCGGCGCGTACGGCGCCGGCTTCCAGGCGGCCCGCACCGGCAACCTGCGGTTCTACTCCTACCGCGATCCGCATCTCGACGAGACGCTTACCCGCTTCGCCGGAGCAGCGGATTGGATGGCTGCGTTCGACCCGCGCGACGAGGAGATGGAGGGCTACGTGGTGGCCACCGTCGCAGGCTTCGATTCACCCTTGAAGGCGCGCATGCTCGCGCGGCGCCAGGACGGCGACTGGTTCGGCGGGCGCACGCCCGAAAGCCGCGTCGGAACCCGCGACGAGATGCTTGCAGCCACCCCCGAGCAGCTGAGGTCCATCGCCGCGCCCATCGCCCGCGCGGTCGCGCAGAACGCCGTCTGCGCGTTCGGCAGCCGGGACATCATCGAGGGATCGGACATCGACTTCGACGTCGTCGACCTGCTGAACGAGTAGCCCGCACGCCGGGGCCGGCCTTCCGAAGCCGGCCCCTCTCGGTCGGAAGGCCTTGGAAAGGCGTGAAAATCGCCATTCACGCAAATCCCGGCCGCGTTTCGGGCTAGAATGTGCCGTTGGGGGCGAAAGCATGCGTGCTTTCGGGTTCGCGCGCCGCCTCCCTTGACGGGGAGCGGCGTAAATGATACTAATAGTGCATCAATTAGACGGGTGAATCAGGGATGGAGAGCACGGCCATGCTGGAATTGAAGAACCTCACGTTCGAGGTGCCGCTTTCGGAAGGATCATCGGAGAAGAAGCGCATCATCGACGACTTGTCGCTCACGGTCCCCAGCGACCGCTTCACGGTCATCACCGGGCCGAACGGCGGCGGCAAGTCCACGCTCGCCAAGCTCATCATGGGCGTGGAGCGCCCGACCGGCGGACAGATCCTGTTCGAGGGCGAGGACATCACGGACCTCGGCATCACCGAGCGGGCCCGGTTGGGCATCGGCTACGGGTTCCAGCAGCCGGCGCGCTTCAAGGGCATGAAGGTGAAGAAGCTGCTGGACATCGCCGCCGGCAGGAAGCTGCCCATGCTGTCGTGCAACGAGTACCTGGCCAAGGTGGGCCTGTGCTCGGCGAGCTACCTCACCCGCGAAGTGGACAAGAACCTTTCGGGCGGCGAGGTGAAGCGCATCGAGATCGCGACGATCCTGGCGCGCGACCCGAAACTGGCCATCTACGACGAGCCGGAAGCGGGCATCGACCTGTGGAGCTTCGACCGCCTCACCGAGACGTTCCGCAGCATCCACGAGGCGCGCGACGGCCGCTCCATCGTGATCATCTCGCACCAGGAGCGCATCATCCAGCTGGCCGACGAGATCGTGGTGCTGCGCGACGGCCACGTGGTCGAAACGGGCACGCCAGACGACATCATGCCGAAGCTCGGGTTCGTGTCGAAGGGCATTCCCGGCTGCCAGCTGTCCGAACCG
The DNA here is from genome assembly GCA_958454405.1 of uncultured Eggerthellaceae bacterium. GTDB lineage: Bacteria > Actinomycetota > Coriobacteriia > Coriobacteriales > Eggerthellaceae > Enteroscipio. The sequence continues at coordinate 4,700 of CAUEBO010000074.1, forward strand.
ACGGAGCTCCACCTCACCGAGATACCCACCACCTGCTAGCCCCCGCGGCCGCTTCCCCGCAGCCGGGCCTCCCCGCCCATCCGCCCGCAGCCAGAACGTGCAGGCGGGGTCCAAGGGGGCGGCCGTCGACGCGAGGGGCATCGCCCGACCCGTACGAAGGAGACCACCCATGGCCGTTGACCTTTCCCCCATCGACGAGAGCCTGCTCGCCGAGATAGCCAACATACACGGCATGCCGAAAGGCGCGTTCAACATCCGCAAGGACGGGCAGCTCGTCGAGCGCCACTCCTCGGCGAACATCGAGATAGCCACGAAGACTGACCACCCCGGCATCGACATCCGCATCAAGGCCGGCACGAAGGGCGAGACGGTGTACATCCCCGTCATCGTCACGCAGGCGGGCCTGAAGGACGTCGTGTACAACACGTTCTACATCGAAGAGGACTGCGACGTGACCATCGTGGCCGGCTGCGGCATCCACAACGAGAGCCACCAGGCTTCCGAGCACGACGGCATCCACACGTTCTACTGCGGCAAGAACAGCCACGTGAAGTACATGGAGAAGCACTACGGGGAGGGCGCCGGCACCGGCGAGCGCATCCTGAACCCGGTGACGAACGTCATCATGGAAGAGAATGCGGACTGCGAGATGGAGCTCACGCAGCTGCGCGGCGTGTCGTCCACCGTGCGCGACACGAACGCCGAGCTGGGCGCGGGCGCGAAGCTCGTGCTGACCGAGAAGCTGCTGACCCACGACGACCAGGTGGCCACGTCCAACATGAAGATCGAGCTCAAAGGCGAGGATTCCAGCGTGCAGGTGATATCGCGCTCGGTGGCGCAGGACGACTCCAAGCAGATCTTCAACCCGCTCGTCATCGGCGAGACCGCCTGCCGCGGACACGTGCAGTGCGACGCCATCATCATGGGGAAGGCCAAGGTCACGGCCATCCCCGGCATCGAGGCTGCCAGCGAGGACGCCATGCTGGTGCACGAAGCCGCCATCGGCAAGATAGCCGGCGACCAGATCATGAAGCTCATGACGCTGGGGCTGACCGAGGAGGAGGCCGAGGAGGAGATCCTCGAAGACTTCCTGAACTGAGCGCCCGCAAGAGGCCGTCGGAGAAGCCGCCCGCTTCCGCATGCAATGGAAGGCGCCGCCCGTTGCATGCGATCGATACATGCAACGGAGGCAGGCCGCAGCGAGTCCGGCCCGCCTCCGTGCTATTCTTCGGCCTCTTCCGCCGCGCGCTGCTCGGCCAGCAGCAGGTCGACCATCCGGCCGTAGCTTCGCAGGCCGTCGGTTTGGCTGTTCGCTTTCAGGTACGCGTCGTTCATGCTCTGGGACGCCTCCAAGATCGCGCCCTCGTGCTCGTCCCAGAATTGCGCGCGCTCGGCCAGGTCGCGCTGCACCGCCGCGGGCAGGCCGGCGCGCACCTCCGCCGCGCGCTCCGGATCGGCTTTCGACAGCGCCGCGATGGAGTGGTCGTACGCCAACAGCAGGCCGCTGTAGCGCATGAGCGCGTCGTCTGTCCGCACGCACGCCAGGTACGCGATGAAGTTCGCCTCGTCCTCGCGCATGAAGCCGCACTGGTGCGCCAGTTCGTGCGCCATGTTCGCGGGCGTCGTGAAGAACGGCTCGATGGCGTTGACGTTGGACTCCATCGTGAAGGGGAAGAACATGCCCCCAATGCCCGCGTCCGACATCAGCCCCGACAGGGCTACCGGCTTGGGCGGCGAGTACAGGGGGCGCTGCAGGACGGGATACTCCTGCGCCAGCCCTTGAACAGCCGCCACCGCCTTGTGCGCGTAGGCTTCGAATTCGCCCGGCTGGGCGGCGAACAGGTCGGCGTCCTCCCCCAAAAGCACCCTCTCCTGTCCCAAATCGTCAGCGAGCGACGAACACAGCTGCGCCAGCTCCTCCTGCCGCTGCGCCGGATCCGCGCCGACCTGCTCCACGTCGTAGCCGGTGTAGGAAGAGAACATGCAGCGGTAGTAGTTCAGCCCGCACAGGAAGGTGAAAGCGAAGTACACCGTACAGGCGATCGCGATCGCGCCCATCGTGCCGCGGTAGATCGTCATGCCGCGCTCGTCTTTATCGATGACGGCTTTGCGAACGTAGTACGCGGCGTATGCCAGGCAGAACAGCAAAAACGCCCCTGAGAGCCACTCGGCCACCGAGAAGTCCACGAGCGAGGGCAAAAAGCCCACCGCGGTCGACAGCACGGGATACGCCGTCGAACTGAACGCTTGCTCGGTCCAGTCGGGATGCCCCTGCGCATACCACGTTGCCACCACGGCAATGATCCCGAGCGGGATGAACAGCATCCGTTTGAGCAAAAGCTTCTTCACGCAGCACCCCTGTACAGCGTTCGTCGTGGCGGCTGGTTGCACGCCGGGTTCATTATAGAAGATGCGAAGGCGCAAGAACGGAGGTGCACCTGCTCCGTATCGCATTCGTGCTGGAACCGATCACTCCTGCACCGAGAGGACGGTCGCCGCCTCCTTGTTGAGGGCGGACCACGTGGGCACGATCGTGGCGACCAGCACCAGCGCGAAACCTGCGAGCGAGACAACGAGGCCCTCGCCGAACGCCAAGCCTCTGAAAAGCGGCAGACCGACCGCCTGGGCGACGACGGCGTTCGATGCCACCACGCACGCCATGCCCGCCAAGGTGGCGGTAACCGCATGGATGAACGCTTCGCACGCGGCGGCAGCCACGAGCGTCTGCGGCCGAGCCCCGCTCGCAATGAGGAGGGAGACGTCGCGCGTGCGCGTGCGCGACGACATCACCACGCTCACCGCCGCGCCGGTCGCGCACAGAATAACCGGGCCGCCCAGCAGCAATATGGTCGATGTGAAGTCAAGCGAAGTGCTGGTGCTCATACCTTGCTCGCGCACATAGGCTCCCAAAGCGTTACCCAACGAGAAGATGCCCGCCACCAGCCCGAAGCCCACCATGATGGGCATTTCCACCGACGTGCTGGCGGAAAGCCCATGACGGGCCATGCGGCGCGCCAGGTACCAAGCGTTCCAACGCCCCCGCGGAACAAACGCCGTCCAAGCGCTCAAAAGAGCGGAGAGCGCCACAGGGGCGACGGGAACCAGCATGGCCACCATGAGAAGGGGGATGTACAGCGAATTGTCGAAAGCCGCTTCCGCACCGGAAACCACCATGAAAACGGCGAGCCGGCAGGTGCCGAAAGCCAAGGCCGCGAACAAAAGGACGCGCAGCAGCGTCATGCCCTTGTGCGGGGGCTCCGGCGCACGCAAAGCGGTCATGGGGGACGTCCTCCCCGCACTGCGCGCGCCTTTTAGCCCACCGAGCAGGAACACCCCCGCCGCAACGAGCCACACCACGGGCATGAACGGCAGGCCCACATCGAGCACGACCTGGTCGATAGGCTGGTAGAACGGGGAGCTGAACACAAGCGGGAACAGCGGCTCGAACGTGGCAGCCTCAACCAGTGTGCCCACAACAGTGCCCAGCACCGCCACCACGGCAAGCTGCGCGAGCACCACTACACCCACCCGACGCGGACTCACGTTCGCAAGCTGCCACAGCGCATAGGAGCGACGTTGCACGGAAACCGTCAGGTTCGCCGCCGAAACGAGCACCGCCACCGCTGCAATTGCCGAGAACACGAGCACGATCCAGGCGAGATCCGCGAAGTTTTGGTACCGCTGCCCCGTCGCCACCAGCGATGCCGCCCAGCCGCCGATATAACCGCACACCACCGCGATAACGAACGCGCCGATCCACGTGGTGGCATGGTCGCGCAGATCCGAAAACACCAGGCGAATCATTCTGACACCCCCAACGCCTCGAGTATCTGGGCCGCCGTCGAGCGCCCCAGCTCCCGCACCACTCGGCCGTCCTTGAGCACCAGCACGCGGTCGGCCATCGACGCGGCCTCCAGGTCGTGCGTCACCACGACCACCGAACGCTGCGGGTCGTCGGCGATCTCGCGCAGCATGCCCAGCACCTCGCGGCCGTTTTTGGAGTCGAGCGCGCCCGTGGGCTCGTCGGCGAACACCACGTCCGGCCTGCTCGCGAGCACGCGGGCGATGGCCACGCGCTGCTGCTCGCCACCCGACATGTCGGCAGGGCGGCTCTTCTCGCGGCCACCTAGGCCGACGCTTTCCAACACCGCGCTCACCTGCGCCTTCGTCACCGGGCGGCCTGCCAGGCGCGCCGGCAGCGCCACGTTTTCCCCTGCGGAGAGCGAAGGGACGAGGTTGTACGTCTGGAAGATGAAGCCCACGTGGTCGCGGCGCGTTTTGAACAGGGAGGTGCGGCTCACCTTCACCATTTGGTTGCCCATCAGCCGGATGGAGCCCGCGTCGGCCTCCTCCAGCCCCGAGAGGCAGTACAAAAGCGTTGACTTGCCCGACCCGCTCGGGCCCACGATGCTCACCATCTCGCCGGCCTCAACGGCAAGGCTCACACCCCGCAGCACGTCGACCGCGCGCCGCTTGCTCCCCCTCCCCGTGCCGAACGACTTCTTGACCTCGTGCGCAACTATCGTAGAACCCATATTTGTTCTCCTTAGAACAGGAATAAGACCGCAGTGCACCAAGACGAAGCGAAGTTCGCCTTGAAAAAACGTATGATGTCGGTACGAGGATGCGCCCTGACGGCGCGTGAGCTAATCTCCGCTGCGCGCGGAACGGAACGCCTTGATCGCCACGCACACGATGCCGCCGACGGGCCATGCCAGTAAGAAGAACCTGTTCGCCGGCGTGAATGCCAGCACCAGGCCGACCGCCGTCGCGGCGCACATAACGGCTGCGTACACGCTGCGCTCGCGCTTGGCCTGGCGAACATGCGATGCGAGTTCCTCATCGTCCAAGGCTTCGATCTGCGCTTCACCCAGGCCGCCAAGCGACGTTCGGTTGTACCGTTCCACGTTGCACCGCGACGCCAGCAGGCATCCGCGGAGAACGAGGAACGCAGCGATCGCAAGCAGCGCGAAGAAGATTGCACTCGCAAGCCAGACGTCGCCCTGCAGCACGATAACCGCAACGAGCGCGGCCATGAGCAGGCAGACGCCCGCGACGAGCCCCGTCACCATGGCGGTGCGGGCTTGGCCCTTCTGCTCGGGCGTGTAGAAATCCTCCACGAAAGGATGCGCTTTGCGAAACGCACGGCGCTCGAACATCACCGGCAGCACGATGGCCGCCCCCACCGCAACGCCCACGAACACCAGCGCGATCATGCAGTTTCGCACAGCGGGATCCTGCACCAGGAAGGGATCCGACAGCAGCAATGCAAGCGCTGCTCCCACCAGCACGGCGAACACGCCCAAAGGCAGCTTCCACGCGAAGGCACGCGTCGCCTGGTCGTAGCCGCACACGTCCTGAGGGGCCTTCGCGGTCGGGATGCGGGAAGCCGCGTCGGTCGGACGCCCGCTCAAGTCTCCCGTCACCAGCTCGTCAAGCGAGCAGCCGAACATATCGCACAGGCGCAGCAGTTTGTCCATCTCCGGGTAGGCGCGCTCGGCCTCCCACTTTGAAACCGACTGGCGGCTCACGCCCAGCAGCATGGCCAGCTGCTCTTGTGTCATGTTGCGCGTCGCGCGCAGGTGCTGCAGGTTGTCGCGAAAGCTCATGGGATCCGTCCTTTTTGTCATGCGTGCCGGTCGATGCCCCCATACTGCGGGCGCGCCGGCCCTCGTTCAACCAACTTGCGGCTTCTTTTTCGCGGGATGCATGACAACTTCAAGTATCGAATCGCAGGTCAAAGGCTTAGTGTAGCGCAGATGCCCAGAAAAGTTCACCGGCAGGGATCCTCTCGCCGCCTCCCGGCAGCGCGATACCGGCAACCGGATTAGATTTCCAGAACGAACAGATCGTCCGCCTGGTCGTAAGAGAAGCCGCCGTCCATCAACAAGCCACGCGAAGCGGCGTTGCCGGGGTCGGGCTGCACGATAACGCGCTGGGCATCCGCTTCGGCGGCTATACGCTCGACCAAGAGCGCCAGCGCCGCGCGGGCGACGCCACAGCGCAGCCATAACGGCTCCCCCACCAGATAGTCCAGACTGTAGGTTCCCTCGATCGGCTGCGATCCATTCCAGGCTTCGCCGCTGCACGCAAACGGATAGTATTGGCAAAAGCCCGCAGGTGCACCGCCAGCCTCTATGATGAAGTGGCGGATCCACGAAAACGCGCCTCGGCGACCCTCCACCTCTTCGATCCACGCGTCCGGATGCTCGAACCACGGTCGCACGTGCTCGACAGCGAGCCAACGCCGCAAGCGCGGCACGTCTTCGTCTTCGAGCGGTCTAAGAGAGACGTCCACGGGCACCCTTTCGTCGACTGACGAACTCTCGCCTATGATAGCGCACGACGGCCCCGGGCGCACCCGGGGCCGCTTCCACGATGCGGCTTCGCTCGAACCGGGCAGCCAACCGCAGCGCATTCGCATCCGGTTCGCCCGCAGCCGCCAACCGCAGGCTGGGTTTAAGCCACCCTACAGCTTGCCCACCAGGTCGATGCCCGGGTGCAGCACCTCGGAGCCCGGCACCCAGCGCGCGGGGCACACGGAGTCGCCGTGCTCGG
>CAUEBO010000075.1 GCA_958454405.1 uncultured Eggerthellaceae bacterium
GGCCGGCCGTCCGCCCCCCCAACCCGCCCCCCGCCGTGTCGGGGGGGGGCGCCCCGCGGGCCCCCCCCCCCCCCCCGGCGCCCGAAGCGGCTCTCCCGCGCTTGGGGCGCCGGCTCTGCGAGCGGCGCTTCAACCTGGGGGGGCGTCCTTGCCGGCGGGTTCGCCCTGAATCGGAGAAGCCCTTGGGGGAATCCGCTGTCGTTCTGAGCGGGTGGAGCGCTTTGCATTCTGAGCGCTGCGCCGGTCGGTCGGGACTTTTGTCATCCTGAGCGGAGCGCCGGTAGGCGGAGTCGAAGGATCCCGCGCGGTGCCAACCGCACGCGTCACGGCTCGTGCCGCACGGGATCCTTCGACTCCGGCGCGGCGCTTGGCCCACGATGGCAGGCTGGATGGCGGACGAACAGATAGGAGCGCTTCATGCGCATCATGGCACTCGACATCGGGGAAACACGCGTGGGCGTGGCGGTGTGCGATCCGGGGGAGCGGGTGGCCTCGCCGGTGTGCGTCCTGCCTGCGGCGGAGGTGCTTGCGGGCGCGAAGCCGTTCAAGCGCGTGCTGGAGGACTGGGAGCCGGAGCTTCTTCTGTGCGGGCTGCCCTATACGATGGCCGGGGCCGAAGGGCCCCAGGCTGCGCGCATACGGGCCGCGGCGATGCGCATCGGGGAAGCGGCGGGCCTGCCCGTCGAGTTCGCCGACGAGCGTCTGAGTTCGCAGGAGGCCAAACGTAGTTTGCGTGAAAAGGGCCTCGACGAGCGCGCCATGCGCGGCAAAATAGATATGATAGCGGCAAGTTTGTTTATGCAATCATGGCTTGATGCGCGCCGCGAGCGGGAAGGGTGAAGGATTCGACGATGCCTCCACGCAGAAAGCAAGTAACCTATTCGCGGAGACCCAACCATGCCGCCCGCGCCGCACATGCCCGCGGGGAGCGCCAGTTCAGGAAGTACGACACCAGCTACATCCGGCCCAAGCGCAAGGCTGCCCCCATCGTTTTTGCCGTCATCCTGGCCATCGTCGTGATAGGGGGCTTGGGCTTCGGAACCTTCTACCTGTTCAACAGCTGTTCCGCCTCGTCCGTCAATCTTCTCGCCGAAGGCGAGGAGGCCACGGTCGTCGTGGAGGACGGTGCCGGCGCCCGGGACATCGGCCAGAGCCTCGTGGAGGCCCGCCTCGTGCCCACGTCGGCCGAATTCACGAAGCGCGTGAACGAGCTCGGCGTCGACGGGGAGCTGAAGCCGGGCACCTACACGTTCTCCGGCGGCACGAGCCTCGACGACATCATACGCACGCTGCAAGCTGGTCCCGACCAAGGCAACGCGCTCACCGTGTCCGAAGGCTACACGCTCGACCAGATCGCCGCGAGCGTGGCCGAGGCGAGCGGGGGCCGCATCTCGGCCGAGGACTTCTTGGCGTCGGCTTCGGATGCGAGCGTGTACGCCGCCGACTACGCCTTCCTGGCGGATGCGGGCACGAACAAGCTCGAGGGCTTCCTGTTCCCGAAAACCTACGCCATCGCCGACGATGCGACGGCCGATTCCGTCGTGCGCATGATGCTCGACCAGTTCCGCACCGAGACCGCAGGGCTCGACTACTCCTACGCCACCGACCGCGGCCTTTCCCTGTACGACGCGGTGAAGCTGGCCTCCATCGTGGAGAAGGAGTCCAGCGGCGAGGACGATACGCGCAAGAAGGTGGCCGCCGTGTTCTACAACCGGTTGACGACGCAGGGCGATCCTGCCTACGGCATGATCGGCAGCGACGCGACGACGGCCTACGAGATCGGGGGAGACCCCGCCGAGTACGATTGGAGCACGGACAGCCCGTACAACACGCGCAAGAACCCCGGTCTGCCGCCGACGCCCATCTGCTCGCCCAGCCTGTCGTGCTTGCAGGCGGTGTGCGACCCCGCCCCCGATTTCGGCGACTACTACTTCTTCTCGTTCTGGCCGAACGAAAGCGGCGGGACGGACTACTTCTTCGACAAGACCTACGACGACCATCTGGCCACCGTGGCCGCCCATTCGTGAGGGCGCGCGCCGGCGTGCCGCAAGCTGTTTGAGGAGCCCATGTCGTTCTTAGAGCCCGACCGCTACTTCGCGCGCATCTCGCGCATCGACATCGACGACGACCTGCTGGCCTTGGGGTACCGGTTCGTGCTGCTTGACGTCGACAACACCATCCTCACGCGCGATATGCATGAAGTGCCGCGCGATGTGGGCGCGTGGCTGGCTCGTGCGCGCGATGCGGGCATCTCGTTCTGCCTCGTGTCGAACAACTGGCATGAGGGCGTGCACCATCTGGCCAAGCGCCTGTCGCTGCCCATCGTGGCCAAGGCCGTCAAGCCGCTGCCGCCGGCGTTCCTGATGGCGCTTGGCAAGCTGGGGGCGAAGCGCTCCGAGACGGTCGTCGTGGGTGACCAGCTGGTCACCGATGTCCTGGGAGCGCATTTTTTGGGCATGAAGGCCTATCTGCTGGCGCCGTTGGTGGAGCAGGACCTTCCCCACACGCTCATCCTGCGGAACTTCGAGCGCGTGGTCATGGGCGAGCGCCAGCCGGAAGGCACCGCGACGATGTGCGAGGACGACGACGGCGACCATCGACCTTGCTCGAACGGTGAGGTACAATAGCCAGCATCCACTTGAACCGAGAAAGCGGTCGTTATGCACTACATCACAGCGGGCGAGAGCCACGGACCGTGCCTCACGGCCATCGTCCACGGCGTTCCTGCGGGTCTGAAGCTCTCTGAATCGCAGATCAACACCGATCTGGCACGGCGGCAGGCGGGCTACGGCCGCGGCGGCCGCCAGGGAATCGAGCGCGACGTCGTGGAGGTGACGTCGGGCGTGAGGTTCGGGCGCACGCTGGGCACCCCGATATCGCTGGTGGTGCGCAATCGCGATTGGAAGAACTGGACCGATCGCATGCCCCCCTTCGGAGAAGCGCCCGCCGACCTGGTGCGCGAGGTCACGCCGCGCCCCGGCCATGCCGATCTGGTGGGCGCGCTGAAAATCGACACCGACGACTGTCGCAACATCCTCGAACGCGCGAGCGCGCGCGAGACGGCGGCGCGCGTGGCGGCGGCGGGGGTGGCGCGCGAGTTTTTGGCCGATCTGGGCGTGGAGGTGTTCTCCTACGTGGCCTCCATCGGCCAAGCGTGCTTCGAAGAAGACGATCCGCTTATGACGGCGCCCGACTACAAGCCGCTCGCCATCGAGATGAGCGAAGTGCGCTGCCCCGACGAGGCGGCTTCCGAGGCCATGAAGGCCGAGATCGACAAGGCGAAGAAGGCGGGGGAGAGCCTGGGAGGGACGTTCCGCGTGGTGGCGACGGGTCTGCTGCCCGGCTTGGGCGGCTACGCGTCGGCGGGCGATCGGCTGACGTCGCGCCTGGGCGGCGCGCTGTTCTCCATCCCCGCCATCAAGGGCGTCGAGTTCGGGATGGGCTTCGAAGCGGCCCGGCGGCCCGGTTCGGAGGTGCACGATCCCATCGTGGTGGACGACCAGGCCGGGTTCGTGCGCTCGTCGAACAACGCAGGCGGCCTGGAGGGGGGCATGACCACGGGCATGCCCCTTATCGTGACGGCGGCCATGAAGCCCATCCCCACGCTCATGACGCCGCTGGCCACCGTGAACCTCGACACCCTCGAAGCGGAGAAGGCGTCCAAGGAGCGCAGCGACACCTGCGCCGTTCCCGCCTGCGCCGTCGTCGCCGAGAGCGAGGTGGCGTTCGTTCTGGCCGAGGCGTATCTCGAGAAGTTCGGGCGCGACAACATGGCCGACATCAAATCCGCGGTGAAAGCGTACCGCCAGCGCCTCAAGACGATGGCGCGCTGACATGACACAGGAGGAGCACATGGAGAAGCCTGACAGCACGATCGGCCAGAAGGCCGTCCCGTCCGCCGCGCCGCAGGGCGCGCCGTCGGGGACGCCGGCCGCCGAGGAGAACGAGGTCTTGATCCCGAAATCGGACCGGCCTTCCTTCGAGCTTGCCCGTCCGGTGTTCTTCGTCGGCTTCATGGTGGCCGGCAAGACCTCGGTGTCGCGCAGGCTCGCGCGCAACTGCGGCGTGGCGTCGGTCGACCTCGACGGGTACATCGAGCGGCGCGAGGGCAAGCCGATCAACCAGATGTTCCAGGAAATCGGCGAGGAGGGGTTCCGCGCGATGGAGACGGCGGTGCTCGACGAGTTCGCCGAGCGGGAGCCCATGCTCATCTCGTGCGGCGGCGGCATCGTGCTGCGCCCCGAGAACCGCGAGATACTGAAGAGCAAGGGCTTCGTGATCTACCTGCAGGTGACGGCCGAGCAGGCCTACGAGCGCATCGGAGACGTCTCCACGCGCCCGAACTTCCGCGATCTGCCGACGGCGCGCAAGACCATCCAGGCGCGCCTGCCCATGTACGAGGAAGTGGCCGACGCCATGGTGGACACGGTGGGCAAGAACATACCGGAGGTCGCGCGCGAGGTGCGCAGGGTGCTTGAGAGGGAAGGCGTCCTGTGTCAACGAAAGTAGTCGTCGACATCCCGGGCGAGACGCCGTACGACGTGCGCATCGGGCCGGGCGCGCTTGCGCGGCTCGGGGCCCATATGCGCGCCCTCCCGGAGCTTGCGAGAACCGAGCGCGTGCTCGTGGTGACGGACGAGGAAGTGGCGGGGCTCTACCGCGCCGACGCGAAGGCGGCGCTTTCCGAAGCGGGGTTCCGAGTGAGCGACATCGTGGTGCCGGCCGGCGAGGGGTCGAAGTCCATCGAAGTGCTGGGCGAGATATGGGAGGCCATGGCGGGCATCGGCTTGGGGCGCGACTGCGCGGTGGCGGCCTTGGGCGGCGGCGTTGTGGGCGATCTGGCCGGGTTCGCGGCTGCCGCGTACATGCGCGGCGTGCCGGTGGTGCAGGTGCCCACCACCCTGCTTTCAATGGTGGACTCCTCCGTGGGCGGCAAGACGGGCGTGAACCTGGCCGCCGGCAAGAACCTCGTGGGCGCGTTCAAACAGCCCGCCTACGTGTGCGCCGACACCGCGACGCTGTCAACCCTGCCCGAACGCGAGTGGACGTGCGGCTGCGCCGAGATTGCGAAGTCCGCCGTCATCGACTCCGACGAGTTCTTCTTCTGGCTCGTCGACAGCGCCCCGTCGCTGGCGGCGCGCGACGAGGCCGCAACGGCCGAGGCCATAGCCCGTTCGGTGGTGTTCAAAGCCGACGTGGTCGCGGCCGACAAGACCGAGAGCAAAGGCGTGCGCGAATGCTTGAACTACGGGCACACGCTCGGGCATGCCGTGGAAACGCTGGCGGGCTACGGCGCGTTCTCGCACGGCGCGGCGGTGGCCGAGGGCATGCGGTTCGCGGCGCGCTTGGCCGTGGCGCTGGTCGATGCCCCGCTCGACCTGGTGCAGGCGCAGGACGACCTGCTGGATGCGCTCGGTTTGCCAGCGCTCGACTGGTCGGCCGAACCCGAGGATCTGCTGGACGCCATGAAACGCGACAAAAAGGCGCGCGGCGGCCAGATACGCTTCGTGCTGCCGCGCGACGTGGGGGATTGGGAGCTTGCAGACGTCGACGACGGGACCATCCTCGAGCATCTGGCCGCTTGGCGGCGGTCGAAGGAGTAGCGCCTGGTTCCGCGGCCGCTCGCCCGTACGCGCTGCGGGCATGATTCGAACGACAGCAAGGAGATGCGAGCATATGGGCAAGAAGAAGGAAGCGAAGGCAGCGTCTAAGCGGATGCTGCTCATGAACGGGCCGAACCTCGATATGCTGGGCATCCGCGAGCCGGGCGTGTACGGCACGTCGACGCTTGCCGACATCGAGCGCGGCGTGCGCGAATACGGCGAAGCGCATGGCGTGCGCATCGACTGCTACCAGTCCAACAGCGAAGGCTCGCTCGTCAAGCGCATCCACAAGGCGCGCGGGGTGTACGACGGCATCGTGTACAACCCGGGGGCCCACACGCACTACTCGTACGCGCTGCGCGACGCGGTGGGCAGCATCGACGTGCCCGTCGTGGAAGTGCACCTTTCGAACGTGGACGATCGCGAGCCGTTCCGCCGCGTGTCGGTGATCGCGCCCGCCTGCGCCGCGCAGGTGAAGGGGCGCGGCCCGCAAGGATATCGGGACGCCATCGACATCCTGCTGGAAGGCGTCACCGGGCGGCTCGGCGAAGGTTACGAATCCCGCTATCCCGCCGGCGAGGTGATCGTCGTCGGCCGAGAGGCGACGGGCGGCGACGCTGCTGCGGAGCACGAGGAAGCCGCGGAGCGGGAGGAAGCGGGCGCCCCGGAGGCCGCCGTCCCGGCGTCGGCCGACGCGTCTGTGCTCGTGCAGCCCGGCGCGGCCGCGCGCCGAATCGAGGGCCTGCGCGCGGCGTGCGCGAAAGACGGCATCGATTCGTTTCTGGTGCGCGGGACGTCGAACATCGCGTGGCTGACCGCCTTCGACGGCGTGTTCGACGACGAAGCCGCCCACGCGCTGCTGGTTATGCCCCATGAAGCGGTGCTCCACACCGATTCGCGCTACAGCGCTGCGGCGCGCATCGCCGCGCTGGGCGGCCCCGTCGAGGTCGACGATTCCCGCACCGGCCACGCCGCGTTCGCCGCCGGCGCTCTGGCCGGCCGGGTTTTTGCAAGCGGCGAAGCCGCCGGCGATTCGACGGGCGAGCCGGCTGGGAGGCCTTCCGCCGAAGCCCTTGTGCTGGGCATCGAGGACTCGATGGCGCTTGCGGACTTCCGTGCGCTCGAGAAGGCGCTCGACGAGGGGCCGCGGACGCCGCAGATCAAGGAGACGGCGGGCGTCGTCCTCGGGCTGCGCGCCGTGAAGTCGCCTTCCGAGGTGGCCCACATGAGGGCAGCGCAGGCCATCACCGACGCCGCGTTCGCCCATATCGTCGGGTTCATGCGTCCCGGGCTGACCGAGCGCGAGGTGCAGATAGAGCTGGAAGACTACCTGCGCCGCCACGGCGCCGAAGGGTTGGCGTTCCCCTCCATCGTGGCCGCCGGCCCCAACGGCGCCAGCCCGCATGCCATTCCCGGCTCGACGAAGCTGGAAGCGGGGCAGTGCGTCGTGCTCGACTTCGGCGCGCGGGCGTTCGGCTACTGCTCGGACATGACGCGCACGGTGTTCGTCGGCCAGCCCGATGCGCGCCTGCGCGATGCCTATGCCGCCATTCTCGCGGCGAACGAGCAGGTGGAATCCGCTCTGAAGCCCGGCGTGACCGGCGCGGCCATGCACGAGCTGGCCGAAGCGGTGCTGGCTGAGGCCGGGTTCGCGGGCAGGATGGGGCATGGCCTGGGGCACGGCGTGGGCATGGACATCCACGAGGAACCGGTGCTGGCCCCCCGCAACACGCTCCCGCTTCAGCCAGGCAACGTGGTCACGGTGGAGCCGGGCGTCTACCTGCCGGGCGAGTTCGGCATGCGCTTGGAGGACTTCGGCGTGGTGACCGACGACGGATTCGAGGTCTTCACGCAATCGACCCACGACATGGTGGTGGTGTAGGGCCGCCCTGCATCCATGCAGCTCAATACAAGGATCCGCCGTCGAACCGCCGTTGACGCACATCGATGCATTGCGGCCTTTCGAGCCGACCCGCTAGCCGTCGGGCTGCACAGGAGGCCCCTCTCATGAAGGGGGCGGATCCTTCCAAAGACCGGCCGGCATCGGGCTGAATCAAAAATGGCCGAAAACGCGGTCGAATGTGCAGTCCGCAAGGCCGATCCGCGCCCTTCGCGTGCCTCGATCGCGCAAAACGCCTGGTCGCGGAATCCGCGTGTTCGATTTCGCGCTCGGCGACTGCACATTCGACCGCGTTTTCGGTCATCTGCGGTGTGGGCCTGGCCGTCTGGGCCGGCTTGGATTTTTCCTGACCCAGCCGACGGGTTTGCGCAAGGCTTGCACAACATGGTTATAATAGAGCGGTTTGAACGCATGGCGGGCGATGCGCGTCCGCGTCGTCGTCCGTGAACGAAAGGATTATCCAGATGGCTATCTCTACCGCCGATTTCAAGAACGGCATGTGCATCGAGTACAACGGCAAGCTCTGCACCATCGTCGAGTTCCAGCACGTGAAGCCCGGCAAAGGCGGGGCGTTCGTCCGCACGAAGCTGCGCGACATCAAGACGGGCCGCGTGGTGGACTACACCTTCAACGCGGGCACGAAGTTCGATTCCGTGCGCTTGGAGACGAAGAAGATGCAGTACCTCTACAACGACGGCGCCGATTTCAACTTCATGGACAACGACACCTACGAGCAGATGGCCATTCCGGCCGATGCCGTGGGCGATGCCGCGAAGTGGCTCAAGGAGAACGACGAGGCATCGCTTTTGTACGCTGGCGATGAGCTGATCAGCATCGAGCCGCAGATGTTCGTGGAGCTGGAAGTGACCGAGACCGATCCCGGCTTCAAGGGCGATACCGTGCAGGGCGGCTCCAAGCCGGCCACGCTCGAGACGGGCGCGACCGTGCAGGTTCCCATGTTCGTGGAGCCCGGCGACGTGCTGCAGATCGATACGCGCGACGGCCGCTTCATCAAGCGCGTGTAGCCCGCGTTCCAAAAAGTGAAAGCGCCGCGTTCCATCAGGGAAGCGGCGCTTTTTCATGGCTGGGGATGCTTCGGTGCGGTCGTCTGCTGCTTTACAGTTGGGCGTGCCCTGCCGGATCGGCTGCGGGGCGTTCGACCGGATCGAAGGCGCTGAGGTCGATGATCTCCTCCAGCCTGACGCCGAGCGCTTCGGCAAGCTTCACGATGTCGGACAACCGGATGACCACCAGGCCGCGCTCGATATTGCTGATGCGGGAATGCCCCGTTCCGATCATGTAGCCCAGGCGTTCCTGGCTCAGCTTCTGGTCCTTTCGCAGGGCGCGGACGTTCTTCCCCAGCTCCCTCGCGACTTCCTGCACCAGGGGGTCCCTGCGTTCCATGGCTTCTTTTTTGCTCGGCTCGGTCATGCTGTCCAGCGTAACTTCGCGAATACGCCATGCTGTAACCGATAGGATACAAAGCAGGGTGTTTTTGCGAATCCTGGAAGCTACGCTTCGAAGCCGTTCTTGAGCCGCAGCGCGGGAGCTCGGGATGCCGTCGCCCGCCGCGAACGCCGGGGCGGGGAAGGGGGGCGCCGCATGCCTGCGTGCCGGCGCTGAGGTCCTCGCTCGCCATGACGGGTCGGCGCGAGGATCGTTCGCGCAGGCGCTCGAAGCGAAGGCCCCGGGGTTCGTCGTGCAGTCGTTTCACCTGGGCTGGCGAATGGGAGACGCCCGTTTTTCGCCGGCGTCTCCCATTCGCTCAGCCTTCCAGGAACTTCGGAGGCAAAGGCTCGACGCCCAGGGAGCGCACGGCGGCGCTGATGGGCTGCAGGGTGGGGCTGAGCAGCTGCTTCGACTGGCATCGGACGAGCAGCCGTCCTTGCTCGTCGCGCGCCTCGGCCTCGGTGAGGCAGATGGTCCCGCCGCGCTTGATGACGCCGCCCTCGATGGTGACGGTGCCGGTGCTTGCGGCGCGCAGGTTGTCGATGACCAGGTCGAGCGTGATGAATCCCGCATTTTCGTCCAGCTCGCAATACAAGGCCCAGTACGCTGCGGTATCCACGAACGACGCGTAGGCGCCTCCGTGGACCCCTCCGAACGCGTTCAGGTGCTTGCGGTCCAGGTCGACCACCGCCTTGCTGTAGCCTTCGCGAAGCTCCACGATCTGCACGCCCAGAAGCTCGAAATACGGCGATTTGTTGGCCAGCTCGATGACGCGCTCGAGGTGTTCGGGATTGAGACGGCGCATGCGGCATCCTCCTTCGTTGCGGCGAAATCGTTCCCATTTTAGAGCGGCGCCGCCTGCAGCGCCCCGGCCAACGTCGCCGGTCCGTCCGAAAGCCCGCCGCCTGCCAGCGCTTCGCCGCCCGTCCCGCGTGCCGGCGCTGGTCCGTGCGAACCGCTTCTCCATCGCCCGAGCGAGCGGTGGGCAAGCCGGCAGACCCGCCGTCCAATCGGCCCGCCCGCTTTCCCGCCGCTCGCGTCGCGCAGGGCTCCGCGACGGCCTTTCGCCCGCTCCCATATGTTGCTTGTCGGTGAAATTCACTTGGAGCGGTCAACCTTCGACCTCGTTCATCTATAATTCTTGTTTCGATCTTTGACTATCGGTAAACCGAAGGGGGTGTGAGTTCATGCCAAGGCTTCAGATCATGGATACCACCATCCGCGACGGCCAGCAAAGCCTGTGGGCCACGCGCATGCAGATCGGGGATATGCTGCCCATCCTGCCGAAAATGGACCGCGTCGGGTACTGGGCCATCGAGGCATGGGGCGGTGCCACGTTCGACACCTGCTTGCGCTTTCTCGACGAGAACCCGTGGGAGCGGCTGCGCTCCATCAAGGCCAACACGCCGAACACGCCGCTCGCCATGCTGTCGCGCGGTCAGAACCTGGTAGGGTACAAGCACTATTCGCGCGAGATCTGCAACCGGTTCATCCATGCCGCCAAGCGCAACGGCGTGCACGTGTTCCGCGTGTTCGACGCCCTGAACGACATTCGCAACGTCGTGGACAACGCCGAGGCCATCAAGGAATGCGGCGGGCACTTTGAAGGCGCCATCTCGTACACGATGTCGCCGGTGCACACGCTCGACAGCTTCTTGGAATACGGCCAGCAGCTCAAGGACCTGGGCGCCGACTCCATCGCCATCAAGGACATGGCCGGCATGCTCACGCCGTACCGCACCGAGCGCATGGTGAAGGCGTTCAACGCCGAGATCGGCCTGCCTTTGCACATCCACTGCCACTACGTGGGCGGCATGGCCCCCGCCAACATCATCAAGGCCGCCGAAGCCGGCGCCGCCATAGCCGACACGGCCCATGCGCCGCTGGCGTTCGGCAACTCGCACCCGGCCGTGGAGATGATCGTGGCCGCCCTCCAGGAGAGCCGCTACGACACGGGCCTCGACCTGGACCTGCTGTTCGAGATCGCCGAATACTGGGAAGAGGTGCGCAAGCGCGGCC
This sequence comes from uncultured Eggerthellaceae bacterium, assembly GCA_958454405.1. Lineage (GTDB taxonomy): Bacteria > Actinomycetota > Coriobacteriia > Coriobacteriales > Eggerthellaceae > Enteroscipio. The sequence continues at coordinate 10,972 of CAUEBO010000075.1, forward strand.
ACTACAAGCGCGGCGTGTCCTCCCTCACGCACATGAAGGTGTACTCGCACCAGGTGCCCGGCGGCATGATGTCGAACCTGGTGTCCCAGCTGGAGATCCAAAACGCCGTCGACCGCCTTCCCGAGGTCATGCAGGAGATCCCGAAGGTGCGCGCCGAGGTGGGCTACCCGCCGCTCGTCACACCCATGTCCCAGATCGTGGGCACGCAGGCCGTGTTCAACGTGCTCACCGGCAAGCGCTGGAGCG
>CAUEBO010000076.1 GCA_958454405.1 uncultured Eggerthellaceae bacterium
AGTTTGGTTGCGAGGAAACGCCTGTATGCCTACAATTGATATAGGGTTTTGGCAACACCATCTCCGACACGATGCCAAGCCCCCACCCTCCAACAGAAAGAAGAAGCATGAAGCAACGCCTTGCGCTACGCTGGTGCCTGCTCGCCATCGGGATCGTCGTCATGGCCGCAGGCATCGTCATCGTCACGAAATCGGCTACGGGCAACACCCCGATCTCATCGACGGGATACGTGCTCAGCGTGGCCTTCCCCAACGTATCGTACGGCGTGTTCATGTTCTTCTGGAACATCCTGCTGCTGATTGGGCAGGTGATCATCCTGCGCCGGCGGTTCCAGCCCTTGGCATTGCTGCAGATTCCCATAAGCGTGCTGTTCAGCTTGAGCATCGATGCGTTCGCAAGCCTGCTTTCCTGGTTTGCACCCGCGAACTACGCCGAATCCCTGGGCATGCTCGCCCTCGGCATCATCACACTTGCCGCAGGCGTATCGCTCACGGTTGTTGCAAATGTGGCTATGAACTGCGGAGAGGCCTTGGTTGCCGCCATCACCTCGAAAACCGGGTGGAATTTCGGCCACACCAAGGTCGGGTTCGATATCAGCTGCGTCATCATCGCCTGCGCGGTTTCGCTTGTCACCATGGGAAACGTGACGGGCGTCCGCGAAGGCACCGTAGCGGCCGCGGTTCTCACCGGGTTCGTCGTGAACTTCTTCGTTCACAAGATGGGCGGTGCGCGCCCTCCCCTGAAAGCAGGCGGGAATAAATAACGGGCGACATGGCCCACATGCACGCTGTACGAGCCAAGCGCGCACCAGCAAAGATATGCACGGTGTAGAGGGAGGGCCTGAAAGGGCATTGCGCAAGGTGCTACGCTTGCTGCAAGATGCAAAGCATAGCCGATGCCAGGAGCCTGCAGCGCTTTACGCAAAATGGCGCATTCGCTGCTCGTGCGCATAGCGGCAAAACGGCAGGAGCCTGAAAGCGATACAGCTTTCAGGCTCCTGCCTTATATAGAGTTAGTTGGGCGAGTTAGATGCCATCCGTATTACGCGCGCCTCACCAAATAGCACTTATGGATACGCGGATTGCGCTCGAAATCGCGCGGGATGGTTTGCGCCGTGATGTCCTCAAGCGCAACCCCGTACTTGCCCAGCTGCTCCATATCGGGCTTGAACGAGCGCAGGTTGCAGCTGAACACTGCCGTGCCTTCCTTCGTGAGCAGGCGCGATACGCCCACCAAAAGCTCGACGTGGTCGCGCTGCACCTCCCAGGTGCGCTTGCCCATGGACTTCGAGTTGCTGAACGTGGGCGGGTCCACGAAGATCAAATCGAAGCGGCGCGGGCTGCGGCGGCAATCGGTGATCCAGTTCATCACATCGCCGCGCTCGAAGCTGTGCGCACGCCCGGTGAAACCGTTTTGCTCCATGTTGCGCTCGGCCCAATCAAGGTAGGTTTGCGACAGGTCGACCGTGACGGTTTCCACCGCCCCGCCCGCCGCGGCCTGGACCGTTGCCGAGCCCGTGTAAGCGAACAGGTTGAGGAAGCGCTTGCCCGCGGCCATCTTGCGCACCATGGCGCGCGTGTCGCGATGGTCGAGGAACAGGCCCGTATCCAAATATCCGGCAAGATCCACCTCAAGCAGGCACCCTGCCTCGTCGACATGCGTGACGTAGTTGCGCTTTCCCGCGCCCCGGTACTGCCCGCCGCCCTTGTCATGGCAGCGAACCTTCGAGAACACGTGGTCGGGACGAACACCCAAGACAACCGGGGCCAAGGTGAGGATATCATCGAAACGACGGCGTGCCTTGTCGGGGTCGATGGAGCGCGGCGGCGCATATTCGGCGATATGAAGGTACGTATTGCCCGCCGCCTGGCCGGCACCGGTGTACACATCGATGGCAGCGGAATAATCCGGCAGGTCGGCATCATAGACGCGATAGCACGTGACGCCTTCACGGCGCGCCCACTTGCGGCGCTCCTTGGCGACCTTGCGCAAACGGTCGGCGAACTGCTGCGAGGATTCCTCGAACACCTCGACCTTATGCTCTGCGCCGCCGTTGGCATCCGGCACCACGGCCTGGGCAAGCTGCGCCGGGGGTCGCATGAACAGCAACACCTGGGTTTCCACGCGCCCGCGGCCGAAGCGCAGCGTGTCGGCGGCGTCGACGCCGAACCGCCCCTGCACGCCCTGCCCGCCGGCGACGGCATGCAGGCTGCCTGCCGGGACCGCCGCCGCAGCCTTCACGAACGCCGCGGCCTCCGCCTGAGCGCGAGCCTCGGACTGGATGCGGTCGCCCGCCGGCATATTAGACGCCACCAGGCACGTACACAGCTTGTCCTGGCCGTTATCGGCCTCACGCCTGCTCTGCAGCCGTTCGGCCACATCGCAAGCGCGTTTTGCCATATCCGCCACGGTATGCGCATCTCCCAGCTCGATGCTGACCACCTGACGCAAGCCGGCGCGCTTGGCGCGGTTGCGGGCCCGGGCGATGGCAGGGCTTGAATTGGTGGCGCCCACGATGCGCACACGCTCAAGATCGGGGCGATCGGAAGCCGAGGCATTTGCCGCGCCGGCGCCGCCGACGGCTTCCAGGCCCTCCTCGAAGCGCTCGTCGGCCTCGTCGAGCAGACGTTCCCAAGCCGGTTCGTCGAACGCGGCCCAGCCCATGAAACCCCAGCGGCTGCGCGCCAAGCCCGGAGCCATATCGCACGCCGCAGCGGCAGCCTCCACCACCAGCGAGCCGTCGCCGCACGCCGGGTCGACCAACGCAGCGGCATTGCGCATGCCGTCCCACTCGCACATGGCCAGCACGCCAGCGGACAAGGCGCACTCGAGCGGGGCGTCCTGACCCGCATCGGGCTCCAGATACGGGCGCGCGTACAGCGATTCGCCGGAAAGGTCCAGCGAAACGGTAGCGCGGCTGTCGCGGATGCGCACGTCGATGTTGGCGTCGGCGTTGGCGCTATCCACATCGGGGCGCGAGCCTGTGCGCTCCCTGAGCGCATCGCAGATGCCGTCCTTGACCTTCAGCTCGGTGAAATGCGTGTTGCGAAGCTCTTCGTTCATGCCGTGCGCGCGAACGGCGATGCTGGCCTCGGGCGCGATGACCTCATGCCAGGGGATGCGGCGGATGCCCTCGTACAGCAAGCTGGCATCGCCGGCGTTCACGCGCTTGACCACAAGCGTGACGCGCGAGGCCAGACGAGACCACAGGCACACTCGCTGTGCCACGGCCGCCGTGCCGAAGAACGCCACGCCGCCGTGCAACGGGCGGATGCGACGGCCGCGCAGGCGCTTGAGCTCGTCGGCAAGATATTGCTCGAACCCGGCCAGGCAGCTGGCGAAGAACTCGTATTCATCGTATGCGGGAGAAGTCATCTGGATGCCTTTCGTGGGCGATGGGTCTAGCTAGGGGCGTTTGCCGCCCGAAAAGAAACGCGGGCCTTACGACCCGCGTTTCCGTTAATCTTCCAGGTAATCCTTCAGCTTGCTGGAGCGGGAAGGATGACGCAGCTTCGCAAGCGTCTTGCTCTCGATCTGGCGGATACGCTCGCGCGTGACGCCGAACTCGCGACCGACCTCCTCGAGCGTGCGAGGATGGCCGTCCTCCAGGCCGAAGCGCAGGCTGATGACCTTGCGTTCGCGCTCGGCAAGGCCGTCGAGCACCTTGGACAGCTGCTCTTGGAGCATGCTGAAGCTGGCAGCATCGGGCGGCACCACGGCGGCGTCGTCCTCGATGAAGTCGCCGAGCTGGGAATCCTCTTCCTCGCCGATAGGCGTTTCCAGGGAAACGGGCTCCTGGCTGATCTTCTGAATCTCGCGCACACGCTCGGCGGGAAGGCCCATCTCCTTGCCGATCTCCTCGGGCGTTGGCTCGCGACCGAGCTCTTGCAGAAGCTGGCGCTGGATGCGCACGAGCTTGTTGATGGTTTCCACCATGTGAACCGGGATGCGGATGGTACGCGCCTGGTCGGCGATGGCGCGGGTGATGGCCTGGCGGATCCACCACGTGGCGTACGTGGAGAACTTGAAGCCCTTCGTGTAGTCGAACTTCTCCACCGCGCGGATGAGGCCCAGGTTGCCCTCCTGGATGAGGTCCAAGAACAGCATGCCGCGGCCCACGTAGCGCTTGGCGATGGACACGACGAGGCGCAGGTTCGCCTCGATGAGCTGCTGCTTGGCGTCCAGGCCCACCTGCTCGATGCGGCCCAGGCGGCGCTTCTCGCGGCGGGCGAGCTCGATGCCCTCGTCCTCCACGCGCTCCAGCTCCTCGGTGGCGGCCACGCCGGCCTCTATCTTCATGGCGAGGTCGATCTCCTCGGCGGCCGTGAGCAGCGGCACTTTGCCGATCTCCTTCAGGTACATGCGAACCGGATCGCCCGTGAGCACGGTGATGCCGGCGTCGGCGCCGCGCTTGCGGGCGGTGCGCACCTTGCTCTTGCTCACCTTGGGCAGCGGCACTTCGACGGTCGCCTTCAGCTCCTCTTCAGGGATGCCTTCCAGCAGGTCCTCGTCGTCGCTGTCCTCCGTCAGGCCGTCAGCGAGCTTGTCGTCGATCGCGGCGGGCTCGGCTCCGAGCTCGTCCGCGTCGTCGGCGCCGGGCTCCGCGACCAGGTCGTCGGAGGCGTCGACGTCGAGCACGTCGTCCTCCAGTATGTCTTCGGTTTCCACCGGGGCGTTTGCAGTCTCGTTCTTCTCAGGGGCTGATGCTTTGTTCTTAGAAGCTTGGGCCACGTGATCTTCCTTTCCTGCTGCATGCGCGGGCACGACGAAGCACGCGCCGGGCGCAAATATACAGCTGAACAATATACCACAACTCAAGCCGGAAAAGGGACAGAACCGCCCCACCATAAACCCGCTACGAGTGCTTTCGTCACCGATCCCGTCTCCGCACTGGTCGCGCATGGGTAAGTCGACGGAGGGCGAGCCGGCCTCGTCATCGCCCGGCGTCGCTCGTCCGTCATGCGTTCGGCAGGCCCCGACCCGAGCATTTGGGGTAGAATGAAGCAGATCGCCTACCGGACGACTGCACGGAAAACCGGGGATGAAGATGTCCTCGCCGTCCTCCGCATAAGGCTGGGAAACGACACACCGACGGGAGGACCGATATGGCTCATCCTTACGAAATATTCGACGACCTGGCGGAGATCGTCTACGTGAGCGACCGGAACACCCACGAGATGCTCTACCTCAACGAGTCGGGGCGGCGCCTCGTCGGCGATTGGCGCGGGCGCACGTGCTACGACACGGTGATGGGGCGAACCGCTCCGTGCGATTTCTGCAACAACGACCGGCTTACCGCCGACTCGTTCGAATCCTGGACGAACTACAACGAGAAGTACGGTCGCCATTACCTGCTCAAAGACAAGCTCGTCGATTGGGAGGGGCGGGCGGCGCGCCTTGAAATAGCGTTCGACATGACCGCGGAGGAAGAGCGCTGCCAGGCTTTGGAGACGAAGCTGGGCCTGGAAACGCTGCTCGTGCGCTGCGCCATGATGCTGCAGAACATCGACGGGTTCGCCGGCGACATGACGTCGGTGCTCGAGATGATCGGCACGGCCATGGAAGCCGACCGCGTGTACATCTTCCAGGTGTCGCCTGACGGCACCACGTTCAGCAACTCCCACGAATGGTGCGCCAAAGGCGTCGTTCCCCAGATCGAGGAGCTGCAGGACATGGACATGGCATGGGTGTCGGAATGGATGCCGCTGTTCCTGCGGCGCGAGACCGTCATCGTGAAGGACGTGGAAGACCTGCGCGAGTCCTCGCCCAACGAGTACGCCATGATCGCGCCACAGGGCATCACCAGCATGGTGGACGCGCCGCTGCTCGTGGAAGGCGAGCTCATCGGCTCCATCGGGGTGGACAACCCCGCCGCCGTGCATCTCGACCACTGCGGAGAATTCTTCACCAGCCTGTCGTACTTCCTGTCCATGGAACTCGAGCGCTACCGCGCGAAAGAGCGGTTCCGCACGCTCGGCTACACCGACATGCTCACGGGCCTGGCCAACCGCAACCGTTTCATCGACGACGTCGCCCGGCTTGACGGCGAGGGCCCGCGCAGCGGTTTCGGCGTGCTGTACGTGGACATGAACGGCCTGAAGGACATCAACGACCGCGACGGCCACGCACGGGGCGACCAGGTGCTCGTCGTGGCCGGCCACGCGCTGCGCGACACGTTCCCGGACGCGCGCGTGTACCGCATGGGCGGCGACGAGTTCCTGGCCATCGTCGTCGAAGTTCCCGAAGACGACTTCGATGCGCTGGTCGACGCCGTGCGCGCCCGCCTGGCCGAGGCGGAGTGCCCCATGGCCATGGGGCTGCACTATGCAACGGAGCCGTGCCTGGTGGACGAAGCGGTCCGCCGGGCCGACCGCGCCATGTACGAGGACAAGCGCGCCTACTACCTCTCGCACCCCGCAACGGCCCGCTATCGGGGCCTGGACTAGGGACGGAGGCGCCCGCAGACGGCACGGCGAAGCCGGACGGCGGGCAGGCTGCTGCCGGAGCGCAGACGACTCCCAACGCGAGGGGCCATCGCGCCGAGAAGCGCTACAGCAGGTCGTCCGGATCGACGTCCACCGCCACGTTCACGTCCTTGTCGGGCCTGCGCCGGCGGAAGAACGGCAGCAGCGCGCCCGACAGGTCGCCTTCAAGCGGGCACTTCACCACGATGTGCCAGCGATAGGTGCCGCGCAGCTTCGCGAGCACGCACGGCGTGGCCGGCAGCACGCTCCAGCCGTCTCCCCCGAAATCGCGCACGACGCCCTCAAGGCCCGCCTGGAGCTCGCCCGCGACGCGGCGCACGGCGGGCTCGTCCTTGCCCCACACCAGCACGTTGGCCATGCGCACGTAGGGCGGATAGCCCAGAAGGCGGCGCTTCGGCAGCTCGTCGCGCAGGAAGAGCGCGCGGTCGTAGGCCGCCGCCGCCCGTATGGGCGCGGCGTCGGCCTCGTAGGTCTGCACGAGCACGCGCCCGGGCAGCTCCGCGCGCCCGGCGCGCCCGGCCACCTGCTCCACGAGCGCGAACGTGCGCTCGGCGGCCCGGTAGTCGGGCAGTTTCAGCATGGTGTCGGCATTGATGACGCCCACCAGCGTCACGTCCTCGAAGTCGAGCCCCTTCGCGATCATCTGCGTGCCCAGAAGCACCGCCGCATCGGCGGCGGCGAACTCCTCCAGCAGCCGCTGGTGCGCGCCCTTGCCGCTCGTGGTGTCGGCGTCCATGCGGATGACGGGCACGCCCGGGCCCACCCCGGGCAGGCCGTCCAGCAGCGCCCGCAGCTCGGCCTCGACCCGCTGGGTGCCGGCGCCGAACTTCTTCAGGTAGGGGCTGCCGCATTCGGGGCACACGGGCGGCGCGGGCTCGCGATGCCCGCAGTGATGGCATATGAGGAAGTTTCCGCGCTCGTGGAACGTGAGCGACGTCGAGCACGAGGGGCACTCGGGCACGAACCCGCATTCGCGGCACAGCAAAAACTTCGCGAAGCCGCGCTGGTTGAGCAGCAGCACCGCCTTGCGCCCGGCCGCCAGCTCCTCGGCCAGCGCGCGCGTGAGCGCGCCGGAGAACATGGAGCGCGATCCGCTGCCGAATTCGACCGCCATGTTCACCACCTGCACGGCGGGAAGCGGCTTGCCGTTGGCGCGCTCGGGCAGCACCACGTGGTACCAGGCTTCGTCCTTCGCGCAAGCGTGGAGGCTCTCGATGGAGGGCGTGGCCGACCCCAGCACCACGGCCGCGCCGGCGCGGCGCGCCATCCACACGGCCACGTCCCGCGCATGGTAGCGCGGGGCGCTGTCCTGCTTGTACGATCCCTCGTGCTCCTCGTCAATGATGACCAGCCCCAGGTTCGCGAGCGGCGTGAACAGCGCGCTTCGGGCCCCCACCACCACGCGCGCGGCGCCCGAGCGTATGAAGTCCCACTGGTCGTAGCGCTCGCCGGCGCTCATGCGCGAGTGCATGACGGCCACCGTGTCGCCGAAACGTCCGCGGAAGCGGCCCACCGTCTGCGGCGTGAGCGATATCTCCGGCACGAGCACGCACGCGGTCCTGCCCGCCGCGAGCGCGGCCTCGATGGCCTGCAAATACACTTCGGTCTTGCCGGAGCCGGTCACGCCGTCCACGAGCACCACCTCGCCCGCCCCGCGCGAGCGGGCGGCGTCGATGACGGCCAGCGCCTCGGCCTGCCCTTGCGTGAGCGGCGGCTTCGGCGAGGGCGTGAACCCCATCGCAGGTTGACCGCTCGCAGGTTGAATCGACGCCGCAGGTTGGCGCAGTGAGTCAGCGAGGGTTTCCCCGGTGCCCGAGATCGTGGGGATAGCGGAGGCGAAGCGTACTTCGGTACGCGAGCCTCCGGCATCGCCGCGAGATCGGGCGCCGGGGGAAGCCGCAGCGTCGAGCGGCTCCGGCGGCCGGCAGGCCGGCGGAACTTGGAAGCCGCGCATGCGCCGGCGATGCTCGATGCGGACGACGCCCTGCTTCTCAAGGGCTTTGAGCGGGGCCGACACCGCACCGAACTCGGCCGTCAGCTCGGCTACGCGCAGCTCGCCGGCGCGCAGCGCCTCCACGATGGACGCCTGCTTGACGGCGTTCTTGCGCGGAGAGAATTCCCCGAAGCGCTCGCCCGGCACGACCCAGCGGTCGTCCACCTCGCCAACGGCCGGCTCTTCAAGCCGCCAGTACCCTTCGCGCGAGCGCACCATGCGCGGAACGCCCCCCGGCGGCGTGAACAGGCGCACGCACGAGGACAGCGGCGCCAGATAGCGCTCCGAGAGCCACTGCGCGCAGGCGGCTCCCTCTTCGTCGAAGTACGCGCGGCTCACGGCGCGCACGATGGGCTTGAGCTTGGCCGGGTCGAGGCCGTCCGGCAGCGCGCCGCCGGCATGCTCCTCGATGCGCACGACGAAGCCCACCGCCTGGCGGTGCCCGAACGGGATGAGCACCGCGCAACCGACTTCGACAGCCAAGCCGTCGTCGGGCGCATCGTCGGGCACGACGTAGGCGTAGGGCGCGTCGAGCGCTTGCGTGGGTATGTCCAGGATGACCGATGCGAGTTTCATGCCTGCCAGTATAGCGCACGCGGTTGCCGGGCCGCCCGAAACCGCCGCCCCTCCTCGCAGGCTGCCGGCGCATGGAAAAAGGACGCCGCGCGCTCCGAACGGATCGCGCGTTCCGCCGTCAAACCACCGTCGACGCGCACCGACGTGCGCAGCCTCTCGATTCAGCCCGCCTGCCATCGGGCCGAACGGGATGCTTCTTCACAAGGGAGCGGATTCTTCCAAAGACCAGCCGCCATCGGGCGAAATCAAAAATGACCGAAAACGCGGTCGAATGTGCAGTCTGCAAGGCCGATTCGCGTCTTTCGCACGTCTCGATCGCGCAAAACGCCTGGTCGCGGAATCCGCATGCCCGGTTTCGCGCTCGGCGAGTGCACATTCGACCGTGTTTTCGGTCATCTGCGGTTTGGGCCGCCGCCAGGAGGGCGCGCCCGTCGTCGTCGGCGCGAACCCGTCCCTCTCGCACCCACTCAAGACCGACGGGCAATCGAGCGTCGCGGCACCGTGGCACCCGGCGAGCGTCGGCCTCGCGGCCGGCCGCAACCTGCGGGAGGGCTTTTCCATTCCAAGGCGCCTGGACACCGACCCCCACGAGACGCACACGAACCCGCGGTCCGGTGCGGCCAACGGACCGCACTCGCGCCCGAAGGCCTTCGCTGCCGCTCCGGCGGGCGCGCGGCCGCGAAGCGAGCCGCGAGCGCCGCGCAGGCCTACTGCAGCGGCTGGTCGTCCTTCTTGGAAACGAGCAGCAGGATGCCGGCCACAAGGCTGACGAATATGAGCGTGCACACGCCGAAGGCCGTCGTGTTGCTTTTCGTGCCTTTGTATATGCCCCAGCTATGCACCGTCATCGGCACCATCCATGCGAGGGGTATGATGGCCCAGCACACCGACACGGCGGAGACGACGCAGAATATGAAGGCGGCCAGCCTCAGGGCCTCGTCGTTGCCGCCAGAAGCTTGAACAGGCTGCGGGTAGTAGGTCGGGGACACCGGTTGCGCGTCGCCGTAAGGAGCGCTCTGCCCGGCTTGCGGCTGCGCGGGCTGCGCATCCGCGAAATCGCCGGTCCACTGCGCTCCGTCCCAATAGCGAAGCTTGGAAGGGTCCCCTGAAGGGTCGGGGTACCATCCCGCTTGATAATCTGCCACGTCGTTCTCCTTCCGTCGATGGGGCGCGCGAATCACGCCAGGCCGCATGCCTTGCGCAGCGCCTCGGCCTTGTCGGTGCGCTCCCAGGTGAATTCGGGCAGCTCGCGGCCGAAATGGCCGTAGGCCGCCGTCTTGCGGTAGATGGGCCGGCGCAGGTCCAGCTCGTCGACAATGGCGCCGGGGCGCAGGTCGAAGACCTCGTCGATGGCGGCCATGATGTCGGCTTCGGGAACCGAGGCCGTGCCGAAGGTGTCGATCATCACGCTCACGGGCTTCGCCATGCCGATGGCGTAGGCCACCTGGATCTCGCAGCGCCGCGCCAGGCCGGCGGCCACCACGTTCTTGGCCACCCAGCGCGCGGCATAGGCGGCCGAGCGGTCCACCTTCGTGCAGTCCTTGCCGGAGAACGCGCCACCGCCGTGGCGGCCCATGCCGCCGTAGGTGTCCACGATGATCTTGCGGCCCGTGAGCCCTGCGTCCCCCATGGGCCCGCCGATGACGAAGCGGCCGGTGGGGTTCACGTGGATCTCGGCGTCGGGCGCGAGCCGCACCCCTTCGCGCGCCAGCACCGGCTCCACCACGTGCTGGACGATCTGGGCGCGCAGCTCGTCATGCGAAATCTCCTCGGCGTGCTGGGTGGACACCACCACCTTCTCCACGTGCACGGGGCGGCCGTCCACGTAGCGCACGGAAACCTGGGTTTTGCCGTCGGGGCGCAGCGCGTCCATGGTGGAGTCCTTGCGCACCTCGGTCAGGCGCTCGGCCAGGCGATGGGCCAGATACACCGGCATCGGCATGAGCGTGGGCGTCTCGTCGCACGCATAGCCGAACATCATGCCCTGGTCGCCCGCGCCGGTGCGCTCGTAGGGATCGTCCTGCCCCATGCCGTGCTGGGCCTCCCACGACTCGTCCACGCCCTGCGCGATGTCCGGCGACTGGTCGTGGATGGCGTTCAGCACGCCGCAGGTGTCGCAGTCGAAGCCGTACTTC
>CAUEBO010000077.1 GCA_958454405.1 uncultured Eggerthellaceae bacterium
CATCATCGAGAGCGGCATCGACAACCCGCACACGAACACGCTCATCATCGAGGACGCGCAGCGCTACGGCCTGGCGCAGATGTACCAGCTGAAGGGCCGCGTGGGCCGCTCGTCCACGCAGGCCTTCGCCTACTTCATGTTCCCCGAGCACGTGAGCCTGACCGAGGAGGCCCAGGCGCGCCTCACCGCGCTCGGCGAGCACACCGATCTGGGCAGCGGCATGCGCGTGGCCATGCGCGATCTGGAGATCCGCGGCGCGGGCAGCCTCATGGGTGCCGAGCAGTCGGGCAACATGTCTGCCGTGGGCTTCGACCTGTTCGCGCAGATGCTCTCCCAGGCGGTCGGCGCCACGCGCGAAGGCGACCTCAAGGCCATGGACCAGCTGCCGCCCGCGCTTTCGGACATCACGGTGAACGTGCCGGGCCACACCTACCTGCCCGAGGACTACGTGCCCGATGCCGACGAGCGCGTGCTGTGGTACCGCAAGATCGCCTCAGCCGCGACGGAGCAGGCCGTGGAGGACGTGGCCGCCGACCTGACGGGCAAGCGCCCCGACATGCCGCAGGCCGCGAAGAACCTGCTGGAAAAAGCCCGCATCAAGGCCTATGCGAACGAGCACCACATCAAGACGGTGTCGGTGACGGGCGGGCGATTGGTGGTGGAGCCCGTCGACGTCACCCGCGACAAGATGACGGGGCTGCGGCGCGCGGGCGGCCGCTACCTGGCTGACAAGCGCAAGCTGCAGCTGCCGCTGCGCTATTTCAAACTGGACGAAGGCGACAACCTGCTGGGGCCCGTGTTCGCGTTCTTGAAGGAGCTGGCGGAGTAAGGGTCCGGGGCCGATCGCGGCCGCAACCGCCGTGCCGTCGGTGCGCAGGGCGCGGCAGGCTTCGCGCACGCGATCGACTGCGGAGGGGACGCCGCCAGGTTCCGTGACCGGGAACGGGCGCGGGCGACGGCGAAGACGATTCGAAAGGAACGAGGTTGGACATGGAAACGACGTTCAGGCACGCGGAGCGCGGCGACGAAGCGCTCATCTTAGAGTTCATCAAGGCGCTCGCGGACTACGAGCACCTGGCCGACGAGGTGTCGGCGACCGAGGAGCTGTTGGAGGAGTGGATCTTCGACAAGGGCAAGGCCGAGGTGCTGTTCGTCCTGGCCGACGGCGAGGAGGCGGGGTTCGCCCTGTTCTTCCACAACTTCTCGACGTTTCTGGGCAAGGCGGGCATCTACTTGGAGGACCTGTTCGTGAAGCCGGAATTCCGCGGGTGCGGCCTGGGCAAGGCGCTGCTGAAGGAGCTGGGGCGCATCGCCAACAAGCGCGGCTGCGGCAGGCTGGAATGGTCGTGCCTCGACTGGAACCAGCCGAGCATCGACTTCTACCTGGCCATGGGTGCCGAACCCATGGACGACTGGACCGTGTACCGCGTGGCCGGCGAGGGCCTGCGCCAGCTGCCCGGGCGGTAGGTCCGGCGTTCGGCGGGCGCGAGCGGGCGAAGCGCGGTTCGCGCAGGGCCGCGCGGCCCTGCGTGCGGCGATGCGGAGCCGCGCTGCGATTCGTGGACGCTTCGTGGAGCATGCTCTGCGAGTCCGTGAACGGACTTATACTTTCTTGGTACGAGATCGGACTTGTAGATGAACGGAGGACGGAGGCCATGGATGCACGGCCGGAGCGCGTCAACCGCGAATACAACACCATGTTCAGGCTCGGCAACGAGCTGTACCACAACGTGGCCGTGAAGATGGGCCTGTCGGACAGCGCGTTCGACATCCTGTACGCCCTCGACGGCTTGGGCGACGGGTGCCTGCAGAAGGACGTGTGCGCGGCCGCGAGCATGACGAAGCAGACCGTGAACACGTCGGTGCACAAGCTGGAGTGCGCGGGCATCGTGGAGCTGCGGGTCGAACGCGGCCGAGGCACCCACCTGTACCTGACCCAGGCGGGGCGCGCCCTGGTCGCTGAACGCATCCGCCCGCTCGTCGCGGCGGAGGAGGCCGCGCTCGCCGACATGGCTCCGCGGGAGCGCGCGGAGCTGCTGCGGTTGTCGCACGCGTACCTGGAGCGCTTGCGCGAACGGGTGGATGCCCTGCCGTATCCCGAGCTGGGGCGCGCATGACGGCGATCAGGCTTTCCGACCGCTTCAGCTACGGTCGGCTCGTGCGCTTCGCGCTGCCCTCCATCGTCATGATGATATTCACGTCCATCTACAGCGTGGTGGACGGCCTGTTCGTGTCCAACTTCGCGGGCAAGGAGGCGCTGGCGGCGGTGAATCTGGTGTTTCCGCTGGCCATGGCCTTGGGATCGGTCGGGTTCATGTTCGGCACGGGCGGGGCGGCCCTTGTGGCGAAGACGATGGGCGAAGGCGACGCCGTGCGCGCGAACCGCCTGTTCAGCTTCATCGTGATTGCCGCCGCGGTTTCGGGCGTGGTCCTGACGGCGGTGGGGGCGCTCGCCCTCGGGCCGCTGCTCGGCTTGCTGGGCGCGCAGGGGTCGCTTCTGGACCAGGGCCTGGTCTACGGTTTCATACTGCTCGCAGCATTGACGCCGTTCATCGTGCAGAACGTGTTCCAGAGCTTCTTTATAGCGGCCGAGAAGCCGAAGGTGGGCTTGGCGGTGACCGTGGTCGCGGGCGTGACGAACATCGCGCTGGACTACCTGTTCATCGCCGTGCTGGGATGGGGGATAGCCGGCGCCGCGCTCGCCACGGCGGCGGGCCAGGTGCTTGCGGTGGCGGCGTCGACGGCGTTCTTCGCGTGCAGCAGGACGAGCCGCCTGCGCTTCGCGCGGCCTGCGGTGGACTTCCGCGCGCTCGGCAAGACGTGCGTGAACGGATCGTCGGAGCTCATGACCGAGGTGGCCGCCTCGGTGGTCAGCATGCTGTACAACTTCCAGCTCCTCGCGCTGGCGGGCGCGGACGGCGTGGCCGCCTACGGCGTGATCATGTACGTGAACTTCGTGTTCACAGCCGTGTTCTTCGGCTTCTCCATGGGCACGGGCCCCATCGTGAGCTACCACTACGGCGCGCAGAACCGCACGGAGCTCAAGAGCCTCTTCCGCAAGAGCATGACGCTCGTGGGAGCGGCGGGCATCGCCATGTTCGCAGCGTCCCAGCTGCTGGCCGTCCCGCTCGTGGGCGTGTTCGTGGGCTATGATCCCGAGCTTGCCGCCATGACGCTGCACGGGTTCCGCATCTATGCGGTCGCGTTTCTGGTGTGCGGGTTCAACATCTACGGCTCGGCGTTCTTCACGGCGCTCAACAACGGCAAGGTGTCGGCGCTCATCTCGTTCATGCGCACGCTCGTGTTCGAGACGTCCACGGTCATGCTGCTGCCGCTTGCCTGGGGCATCGACGGCGTATGGAGCGCCATCATCGTGGCGGAGGCGTGCGCGCTCGTGCTGACGACGTTCTTCCTGGTGTATTTGCGCAAGCCCTACGGCTACGCGTAGAGCCTGCGCAGGGGTCATCCGTGACGTGCGGGGCGCGTTTCGGGCGGAAACGCGCCCGGGCGGCGAAGCTGCCGTTTCCTACCGGTAGCAGGTGGCCGTCATCTTCGCGATCGCCTTGCCCAGGTCGTCCTCGACAAGGACGGTGTAGAAGCCCAGGTGCCGCCCCGGCTTGTCGCAGACGGCCGTGGCGGTGAGCTTCGCGCCCTTGGTGGAGCGCAAAAAGCTGATGCTCGAATCCACCGAAACCGTGGGCTCTTCGCCGATGTTGCAGGCGATGGCAAGCGCGAAATCCGCCAACGTGAAGATGGCGCCGCCCATGACGTTGCCCATGGCGTTGCGGTGCACGTCGGCAAGCTCCATCTCGCACACGGCGCGTCCGCGCTCTCCGGACACGATCCGACAGCCGGCCGCCTGGGTGGCGAACCGGTCGTTTTGAAAGACCGCGTCCAGTTCCTCGCGGGAAGGGTTGTCGGAGAGCATGGGATTCCTTTCAGGGCAAGGCGCGAGCGCTCCGGAGCAGGCTCCGGCCATGCGCGAGGCTACGAGGCTTTCTCCGCCTGGTCGGCGGGCGTGGCAACGACGGCGAACAGCTCCAGGTAGTCGCCGTCCTTCACGGTCACGGTCTGCGTGCCGCCGGCGATGACGTACTTCGTGTCGGTGATGGAATCGTCGTCGAACTCGAGGTCCTTCATGACGTAGGCAGCGCTCTCGTTCGTGGTGTTGTCGGCTGCGTCCTTCTGCGGGGTGATCGCGTACTCGCCGGCTGGGATGTCGGTGCCCACGCGGTACAGGCCGCTCTGGTACGGAGCTTCCGGCGCGAACGAGGCCTTCGCGATCGGGTACATGCGCAGCGCATCGTCGCCGGGCAGATAGGCGATGACGTCGCCGCGCTCGAGCTCGGTCAGGTAGTGCCCGATGTACACGACGGACTTGTCGATGCCGTAGGAGTCGGCACCCTCCTCGTCGAACACGTAGAAGTTGCCTTCAAGGACGGGGTCTCCCTCGAGGAAGTACAGCCCGGGGTCGATGTCCTCGCCGACCGTGTAGATGCCGGGAGAGCAGCTTCCGTCCTCAACCGCGTTCGCCAGATCGCTTCCGAAGATGTCCTTGATCTCGCTGAGCGTGAAGGAGGCGGAATACGAATCGCTGTAGTCGCCGTTGCCGTAGTCGTCGAAGGGATCGTAGGAGCCGTCGTAGTCGTCGTCGTAATACGAATCGAACGAGCCGTTGTAGTTCGGGTCAAGGTAGGAGGCGCAGGCCACGCACCCGACGCAGCCCCCGATGCCGAGGAGGAACACGAGCAGGCAGCCGCACAGCACCCAGGGCCATATCTTCCTTTTCCCCGGTTCGGATGCGGGATAGGGGGGTTGGGGCGGGTACGGGGGCTGCTGGCCTCCTCCGTAGGCTTGGGAGGGCTGCTGTCCATACTGTCCGTACTGCCCGTAGGGAGCGGCGGATCCCTGTGCGGAAGGAGGCGGGTACGCTCCGGGCGCTTGCTGATAGGGCTGCTGGGGATACGGGCTTCCCGGCTGCTGATAGGGCTGCTGAGGGTATGGCGGCTGCTGCCCATAGGCCGGCTGGGGCTGTTGGGGATACGGCGCCTGGGGGCAGGGCTGCTGCGCTGCGGGCTGCCCCGGATCGCAGGCCGAGGGGCCGCCGAAGGCCTGCGGGCTGCTCGGCACGGCCCCTGGGCCCGGTGCGAAGGGCTGGGCGGGAATGGCGCAAGGCTGCGTGGGCGCGGCAGCCGGCGCCGATCCCGGCATCGGCGGCTGCTCGCAAGGCGGGGGCGGCGGGGGCGTTTCCTTGAAGGCCGCGTCGGCGCTTGCCGCTTGCTCGGGAAGATCGCCCGGATCGGGTTGCCGTTCGTCGCCCTCGGCGCTGTTCGGACGTTCGGATTCGGTCATGAATGACTCCTCGTCTCACGGTTGCGATCATTCTACCATACGCCGGAAGCGGCGCGTTTCCTGTGCGCTGCGCCGCTTCCGTCGTCTCGAACAGGCCTTCGACCTCCGTGCGGTCAGTGGGCCGCAGGGGAATCGGCAGAATCCTCGCCGATTGAGAACACGGCGGCCGTTGTGTCCACCAGCTGCACGGCCCCTTCCGGGCAGGCGTCCACGCAGAGTCCGCAGCCGTTGCAGTAGCGCGGATCGTAGGCGAGCCTGCCGCTTTCGGGATCGATGGAGCGCGCTCCAGTGGGGCAGGCTTCGACGCATGCGAGCAGGTTCGTGCACAGGGCGGCGTCCGTTTCCGAAACCGTGACGGAGACGCGCTCCGCGACGGTCGGATCGCAGCCGATGGCCTCGAGCAGCATCCGCCGTTTCGGCCACATCGTTTTGCGGGTGCGCCCCTGGGGCACGAAGTTGGCGAATTCCAACCCGTCGCTCAGGTTGAGGCGCGCCTGCGCGCGCGCCTTCTCGCGACGCTCCACGAACTCGTGCAGCACTTCCGAGTTGCGCAAGCGGCGCTTGCCGGTGGCGATGTCGCCCACGTCGCCCACCAGGTTCTCGAACGCGCTGCGCCGGTCGACGCCGACGGGGTTCGCCAGGTCTTTGATCAGGTTCTCCTTCTCGGGGATCGTGTCCTGGTAGCCCATCTTGCGCCCGGCGGCCTCCTCGGCCGTCCCGATGGCGTGCGCGTACAGCATCTCGCCCATCTCGCCGGCGCGCTCGCAGTACGAGAGGTCCGCCGCTATCTTCACGGGAATGTTCTCAGCCAGCACGAGCGTCCAGAACTCGGGGGAGAGGCAGGCCAGGCACGGCAGCACCACCACGTTGGCTGCGGGGTCCAGGCCGGGGAATATGTTCTCTTTGCAGGTGACCACCACGTCGTCGCCGCGCTGCGCGATGCGGCGGAAGCGCTCGTGCAGGTCGTCCATCGTCACGCGCGTGGAAGTGAATGCATCGCATATTCCCAGGCAGATGCCGCAATGCGTGCAGGCATCAGCATCTATTGCCGGACGTCCGTCCTCGTCGTAGGAGATGGCGCCCGCAGGGCAGGCGAGCGCGCAGCGCGCGCATTCCGCTCCCTGCGCGCGCATGCAGAAGTCGCGCAGCACCGCTATCTGCTCGGAGCGGCCGCTGGCCTCGCCGGCATCGGCTCCGCCGTCAGCAGCCGGCCCGTCTGGGCGGATGTCGTCGCGTTCGTCAGCCACCGAACACCTCGCTCGTCACCTGGTCGATGCGCGCGAGCACGTCGGCGCGGGGCAAAAGCTCGATGCTCTCGAACAAAGGCGGCGACACCATGTTGCCGCACACCGCCACGCGCAAAGGCTGGAACAGCAGCTTCGGCTTGATCTCCAAGCGCTCGCCCTCGGCGCGGCACGCCTCCTGCAAAGCCTCGGCCTCCCAGGCAACGCCCTCGTCGGCCAGCACGCCGCGACAGGCGCGCAAAGCCTCGTCGGCGCGGGCGCCCTCCTTCTTCAGCACCTTGTTGACGCTCTTCTCGTCCAGTTCGCGCACCTCAGGCCCCCAGAACATGAACGCCAGCTTGCCGGGGATCTCGTCCAGGCGCGTGAGGCGCTCGGCCACGAGGGGGTAGAGCTTCGCGTACCACTCCGGGCGCGCGCCCACGTCGGCCGCTGCCGCGTCGCGCGCCTCGTCGGCCAGCTCGCCGTCGGCCGCGACGCCCGCATGCGCGCGGCAGAGCCACGGCAGCGACGCCCACACCCAAGCGCCCGCATCCATGGCCTTGATGTACTGGCCGTTCATCCAGTCGAGCTTCGTCTCGTCGAACACGGCGTCCTTCTTCGTGACGCGGTCCAGGCTGAAGCGCTCGCACAGGGTTGTGCGGTCGATGAGCGTGGTCTCGCCGTCGAGCGACCAGCCCAGAAGCGCCAGGAAGTTCACCATGGCGTCGGGCAGGTAGCCGCGCTCGCAGAACTCTTCCACCGAGGCCGCGCCGTGGCGCTTCGACAGCTTCTTGCCGTCGGGTCCCAGGATCATGGACAGGTGCGCGAAGGTGGGCACGTCGAAGCCCAGCGCCTCGTAGATGAGGATCTGGCGCGGCGTGTTGGACAGGTGGTCGTCGCCGCGGATGACGTGCGTGACGCCCATGTTCGCGTCGTCGCACACCACGGCGAAGTTGTAGGTGGGGCTTCCGTCGGTGCGCACGACGATCATGTCGTCCATCACCTCGGCCGGGAAGCTCACGTGGCCGTACACGGCGTCGTCGAACTCGATGGCGCCGCGGTTCTCGGGCACGCGCAGGCGCCACACGTGCGGCTCGCCGGCCTCGATGCGCCTGTCCGCCTCGGCCGGGTCGAGGTCGCGGCACGTGCGGTCGTAGCCCGCGTAGCCGCCCTCTTCCGCCTCGGCCTTGGCGCGCTTGGCGTCCAGCTCGTCCTTCGTGCAGAAGCAGGGGTACACGCTGCCGCGCTCCTTCATCAGCTCGAGCGCTTGGGCGTAGGTGTCCGTGCGCTCGGTCTGGAAGTAGGGGCCGGCAGCTCCCCCCACCTCGGGGCCCTCGTCCCAGTCCAGCCCTAGCCACTTCATGGCGTTGAGGATGACCTGCACGTTCTCCTCGGTGGAGCGTTCGGGGTCGGTGTCCTCGATGCGCAGGATGAAGTCGCCGCCCATCGCGCGGGCGAACGCCCAGTTGTAGATGGCCGTGCGGGCTCCGCCCACATGCAGGCGCCCGGTGGGCGAGGGAGCGAAGCGGACGCGGACGTTCTTCTTTTCTTCAGTCATGGCTGTGGCGATCCTCGTCTTGTCATAGGTTGTATCGTCTTCGGCGAACTCGCAGGGGCCCGCCTGAGGGGCGTGCCGTGCGCAGTTCCGCACGAGCCAAAGCATCCTGCGGATGCTTTGTGCGAGCTCAGGACTGTATGAGCATGGCACGCCCCTCAGGCGGGCCGGCGGCGGAGAACTGCGCCGATCACGATTGCCAGTATAGACAACAAGCCGGTCGCCGCAAGCCACACCGCCCCCATCCCCATCCAAAATTCGGGCGGGTACATGGTGATGAGCAGCGAGTCCCAGGAGAACGTCCAGGTTCCGTTGGCGAAGAACAGCGAATGGAACGCGGCGAAGAAGCCGTTGAAGTCCGCAACCACCCAGGCCGCCAGCGCGATGAACGCCGCCAGCACGACGGCTCCGGCGGCCAGCAGAACCCCTCCGAGCATGCGCTTGCCGCAGCGCGCGCCCAGATAGATGCAGCAGGCCAGGGCCACCGCCGCTACGACGGCAAGCGCCGTGCGGGCTGTGACCACCACGCCGTACACGTCGTCCAGATGCGACAGCGCGTCGGCCGTGAGCGTGAACTCCTCGTCGGCCGAGGCGAGCGCCTCCTCGTCCGCATCAGCATAGCGCGTGCTCGCGTTCGCGTTGATGTCGTGCAGCATGGCGAACACCGCGTCGCGGTCGTTTGTGCCCACTGTGTAGTCGCGCGTGACCACGGCGGCTTTCACCAGATCGTCGTGCGAGAACGGCGTGCCGGGGTTCCCGTTTCCGGAGAACATGCCCGCCAGCATCTCCGTGGTCTGCGGAAACGCGGCGCACGCGCCGAAACCCGCCGCCACGAACGTGACGGAAAGCGCCAATGTGGCCGCAACGGCCGCAACCCCCCGTATGATCTTCATGCTCTCGTTCCCCCCTGGCCTTCCCCGCGATTGTTCCTGCGCTTCGCTTCCGGATCCTGCATTCCGCCCGCGCCGCGGCGCCTCCTTCGCGGCGCGGGCGCGCGAAACTTTAGTCCTCGTCCACGTCCACCCAGATGGTGGCCGCCGTGATGCCCTGCATGTCCTTCGAGATGGTGGGCAGCGGCCCCAGGCGGCTGAACACGCCTTGGAACACGCCGTCGTACAAATACAAGCCGTTCAGGTTGTTGTAGGGCTTCGGATCCCAGGGGACCTCGTCGTCGGCCAGCCCGTCTATTCCCGCATCGGGCGGCAGTGTCTCGGTTTTGAACGGCACGATGTAGCGCTGCACCACGAAGGGGTAGCCTGCGCGCCCGTTCGCGCAGCGGTCGATGAGCTCCTCCCACTGCTCCTGCGACACGGCGACGCCGGCGTGCACCTCGTCGGCCCCGTAATGGTCGGTGGGCTTGATGATCCACTCGCAGCGGTTGGCGCGGATCTGCGGCAGGTTCACGTGCTCGTCGTCGAGGAAGGCCGTGAGCGGCACCGTCTCCTCCACGAAGGATATCTCGTCGGCATCCAAAAACGCGGTCGTGCGCTCGTCGAACAGGGCGGAGAAGATCTGCTTGTCGTGCACGATGTGGCCCGCGAAGCTGCCGATGAGCGCCACGCGTTCGGCGCGCACGGCGTCGATGAGCTGCTGCGACTCGTCCCAGTGGTCGATGACGTCGTTCGTGACGCAGCGGCGCCACACGGCGTCCACGCGCTCGCCGCTTCCGTCGCGCAGCGTCTCGCCGTCGAAGGCCAAATCGCGCACGTCCACCACCGAGCACGGCGCGCCGTGCCGTTCGAACGCCTCGGCGTACAGATGGAACTCGTCCACCACGCCGTTCTCCAGGTAGTCGCAGATGGCTATCCGCGGATGCTCAACGCGGCGCTCGTAGGTGGCGTAGATGTCCAAAAACGCCTGGACCCACGATTCGAACAGCTCACAGCCCTCCACGCGGTGGCGCTTCGCGAACTCCTCGAAGGTGCGCGTGCGCGCGACGGACAGGGTGATCTCGCGGTTCTCGTTCATGCCGCTCGAGCCGTCCCCGTTGAACTCACAGAACTTCACGCGGTAGTCGTCTTCGTTCAAGAACGTGTCCACGCGGGCGAAGGGCAGCAGCGCGTCGTAGCCGCGCGGCAGCAGGATGAGCTCCTCGAGGCGCGGGTCGAAGTCGAACACGCGGCGGTACGCGGGATCGTCCAGATAGCGCTGGATCACCTTGCAGAGGATGCGATGGGCCGTCTCGGCCGTCTCCTTCATCACGGCGTAGGTCTTCCGGCCGAACAGGCGCGGCACGAAAGTGGAGTCCACCACCTGATGGTGGACGATGGCGGTGGAGGCCTGCATGTAGTCGTAGGCGGCGCGGCGGCTCTCGACGTCGCCGCCGAGGGATTCCATGATGTCGAAGTACTCGCGGGTGTAGTCGGCGTTGGTGGTCATGGGCGGTCCTGTCTTTCGGTCAAGGCACGGTGCGGGAAAGTGTACCACGACCGACTTGCGGCGGGGAGCGCCCGGCGGCGAAACGCGGGTCCGTCACGGAAGGGTAAACGCCCCAGCACCTGCCCGTCCCGTTCCTTGCTTGGGCGGGATTGCAGAGTGCCTGTGATGCGGGTCCCGTTTCTCCTTCGGCGGCCTCGAGAATGTGATACATTGAACCGAAACTGGAAGGGCGCCCTGCGGGAGGGCGCCGTGCTCATGCGAGGAGATAGACGCCCCATGTCCGACATGCAAGCAACGTATCTGTTCACGTCCGAATCCGTGACCGAGGGACACCCCGACAAGGTGTGCGACCAGATTTCCGATGCCATCCTGGACGCAATCCTGGCCAAGGAGACCGAGCTGGCCGCCCAGGGCTACATCGCGCCCAGCGGGCAGCCTGCCGATCCCGCTCAGGTGAGGTGCGCCTGCGAGACCATGGCCACCACGGGCATGGTCATCGTCACCGGCGAGATACGCACGCAGGCCTACGTCGACGTGCCGGCCATCGTGCGCGAGGTGTTGCGCGACATCGGCTACGACCGCGCGAAGTACGGCTTCGACTGCGACACCTGCGGCGTGCTGAACGCCATCCACGACCAG
>CAUEBO010000078.1 GCA_958454405.1 uncultured Eggerthellaceae bacterium
AGGAAGCCGCGCTCGTTCAGCGCGCCGCGCATGGCCTGGGCCACCTTGTGGCGCAGGTGCAGGGCCTCGAACATCTCAGGGCGGCGGATATCGAGGTAGCGCCACTTCATGCGCGTGATCTCGTCCGTCTCGATGCCGTCCTCGATGGAGAACGGCGGCGTCACGCTCGTGTTCAGAACCTCGACGGACTTCGCCAGCACCTCGATCTCGCCCGTGGCCATGTTGGGGTTCACGGCCTCCGCACCGCGCTCGCGCACGGTGCCTGCGATCTTCAGCACGTACTCGCGACCCAGATGCTCGGCCTTCGCGAAGTCCTCGGCGCTCACGCAGTCGGGATCGACGACCACCTGCGTGTAGCCCGCGCGGTCGCGCAGGTCGATGAAGATGAGCCCGCCGTGGTCGCGGTTGTGCCACGCCCAGCCGCACAGCACGACCTCGCGGCTGACGTCGCTTTTGCGCAGCTCGCCGCATGTGGCGGTGTGCATGCAGTATTCGTTCATGAAGTCCGTCATAATGGTGGTTCCTTGCTCCTTGGCGCTGCTATCGGTATCCGCCGCGCCTCTGCGGCGGAATTGCTCAAACTCAGCCATTGTACTTGCAAACGCTGATAGGCAAACCCCTGATCGCGTCTTTTCATGCAACAACCACCCCATGCGGGTGGCAGGAGGCGCATGACGGCGGATCCGCCCGCCCGCTTCGAAACGTCCGCGTGGAAAGCCGCCGGCGGGAACGCAGCGACCAGCCACCTCGCAGCGCGCGTGGATGCCAACCTCGGCCCAGCGCGCAGGAGAATCCTGGTTCCGTGGCAGTTTTTGACGATACTTGATCATTCGGGAAGCAGCACAGCCCCTCTCCGGCGCCCCTCATTTGACGAGGCAACGCATAAAACCAGGTGAAAGGCTTGTGCCCTGTTGAAGCCCCACAAGCGGCAGCGAGCGGATGGTCACTTAGCGACGTTTTCTGCCACGAAACCCGGCTTTTCGCGCGCTAGGTCCTTGCGCGGGCGAACAGAAGGCGGTACGTCCGTGGGCAAGATGCTTTGGTCCATTGGCCAGGTCCTTGCGCGGGCGCACCGGAAATCGTCGTTTTGCGCTGCGAATGCGGACGCCGAAAACGGCGGCGCGAAAGCAAAACCGGCGGGCGCTATTTCTCTTCAGCCAGCCAGCCCATCACTTCGTCGACCGTGCGGGAGCCCTCGCCGTACGGCAGCCCGCCGAAATGCGAGAGCAGGTCCTTCATCCGAGCCAGATCCACCAGGCGCTCGTTGTGCGTCTGCATGTTGCGAACCGTCACCGCGCCCGCCGCCAGCTCGTCGGGACCGAGCACGGCCACCATGGCGGCGCCCAGTTTGTCCGCAAGCTTGAACTGGCTCTTCAAGCTGCGATGCTGATGGTCCATCTCACCGGTCAGGCCCGCGTCGCGGCACGCCTGCACGAGCGAGAAAGCCTCCGCACGCACCGAATCATCCACGCAGGCCACAAAGAAGTCGCAGCGCTGCGCGGACGGCAGCGACCGCCCTGCCGCTTCGAGCGCCAGCACGCAGCGCTCGTAGCCCAGCGCCCAACCGAAGCCCGGCGTGGGGCGCCCGCCCACTTCTTCGGCCAGCTTGTCGTAGCGCCCGCCGCCGCCGATGGCGTTCTGGCTGCCCATGCCCTCCGTCACCTGCACCTCGAAGACGGTGCGCGTGTAGTAGTCGAGGCCGCGGACGAGCGTCGGATCCTCCTCGAACGCCAGGTCCGCACCGGCCAGATACGTCTTCACATCCTCGTAGTGCGCGCGGCAGTCGTCGCACAAATGCTCGGTGATCTTCGGCGCGTGCTCCATGACGGCGGCGCAGCCGGGGTTCTTGCAGTCGAACGCGCGCAGCGGATTGATCTCGGCGCGGCGCTTGCACTCGTCGCACAGCTCGCCTTCGTGCTCGTCCATGTACGCCTTCACGGCATCGCGGTACGCGGGCCGGCACTGCTCGCAGCCCATCGAGTTCACCAGAAGGCGCGTCGCCTGGACGGGGATGCCGATGGCCGCATAGAAGCGCATGAGCATGATGATGCCCTCGGCGTCCACGCTGGGATCCTCGGCGCCCAAACACTCGATGCCCACCTGGTTGAACTGTCGCTGGCGGCCCTTCTGCGGGCGCTCGGCGCGGAACATCGGTCCGGCGTACATGAGCTTGGCCGGCGCGGCCCCCTGCGGCACCAGGTCGTGCTGCACCACGGCGCGCACGACGCCGGCCGTGCCCTCGGGCCGCAGCGACAGGCGGCTCTTGGCCTTGATGGAGCCGCCCTCGAGCAGCGTCTTCAGGTTCTCGCCCGAAACGGCCGTGAACATCTCCTTCGACACCACGTCGGTGGCCTCGCCGATGCCGCGCACGAACAGCTCCGTCTGCTCGAACACCGGCGTTTCGATGGGCAGGTACCCGTAACGCCCGAAAATCTCCGTCGCCGTCGCCTTGAAGTGCGTCCAGAACTTCGCCTCGTCGGGCAGCAGGTCCTTCGTTCCTTCGGGAGCGTTCAATGCCATGGATCGTTCCTTTTCGTCTCGCTCATGTTCGCCGGGCCGCCCGAGCCGATGCTCGTCGCAGGCCTGCATCCTTGGATTTCGCTATTGTAGCGCAACCGGCTGCTCCCCAGGACCGCCGTCTCCTTCGAGCGGAAAACGGACAAGGGCGGCTCCGCGCCGAGGCGGGCGGTTTTCAATCTTCGAGCGAGCGCAGCACGTTCACGAGCGCATCGTCGGGACGGTAGCGCAGGCGCAGGACCAGCAGGTTGCGCGCCGCAGGGAGCATCCCCGCGTCGGTTGCCGCCGCAGCCCCCTGGTCCAGCATGTCGAGCATCGCGGTCGTGGGAGCGACGGGCACGCCGGCTTTCTCCAGCTCGCCGTCGACCGCCTCCTTGTCGGGAAGCGCCGCGCCCGTCTCCTCGACGAGCTCGTGGAGCTCCGCCGTCGCCTGCATGGCCACCACCGGCGACGTGGCGAGCGACTTCACGTAGCACAGGGCTCCCGCCCGAGGGTCGCCCGCCTTCCAGCGCACGTAGGCCAGCTGGTAGTACGCCATGGCGATGTCGTCCGGCTGCACGGCTATGTTCAAGCCTCCCACCAGCGTCTTCTCGGCGTTCTCCATATCTCCCACGAGCATGAAGGCGCGGCCCAGCTGCCGGTAGCCGGCGGCCGTCGTGGGCGCGAGCTCGATGGACCGGCGACCGTAGCGCAGCGCCTCGTCGGTGCGCTCGAAGGAGTGCTCGAGCAGGCGGACGATCTCAAGATGGCACAGGTAGAACGAATCGGGCGCAAGCTCGATGCGGCGAGGCGCATCGGCCGCCGCGAGCAGGGCCAGATCGGGGACGACGGGCGCGGCGGCATCGGGCGGGGCGGGATGCGCATCGCCCGCCGCCGAAGCCGAGCGGGGCTGGCCGTTGCGGGCCGCGGAAAGGGCGCGGTTGTAGCAGACGCGCGCTGCGTACGAATCGAAGGAGCGGTACGCCGTTTTGGCGCCGTCGACGTAGCCGTCGAGCGCCGCCGTTTCAGCCACGGCGTCGATCAGGATGGACACGGCCCGGTCGGGCTCTTGCGCCGCCGCCGTGCGAGCCCGCCCGAGCGCGACGAGGCAGCGGTCCTCTCCCAGGAAGCAGCCGACGATGGCGTTCTGGTCCTCCGTGTCAAGCGACCCTTCGGCCAATGCGGCCATCAGGCGCATGCAGGCCGAAACCGCAAGGCCGTCGCCGCGCGCCTCGGCGGCGTCCTGCTCTTCCCGCGCGATGCGGATGGCCTCGGTGGCGGTCGCCGACCGCACGATGCGGTCCGCCAAGCGCTCGCCGATGCGCCGGCGGTAGGCGTCTGCCTCGATGCGCAGCCCGGCCGCATCGCCCGTCCCGAGCACCGACGCGAGCGGATCGGGAACGGGCGCGTCGGCCCTTTCGGGCAGCGTGCGGCGGGCTGTAGCGGAGGGAAGCGCGCCGACGACGGCGAAGGGGTCGGCGGCGGGCAAATCGAACAGGGCGCCCGCCCGCATGAACAAAGGCACGGGGTCGCCCATCCTTGCCACGCGGACGAAGCCTTCGTCGGCGAGCAGCTCCCGTCGCAATGTGACCTGGTAATACGCAGGCGCCACATCGGCTTCGCCGCGCGGGAATTCGGCATGGTCGCCATCGACGGCGCGCTTGTCTTCGGCGTCTTCGGCCGCCAGCGGGCGCGCGACGAGATCGACCCGCCGAACGAGCGGAGAGTTTTCGAACGCAGCGAGCGCCAAGGCCAGCCCGACGTGCATGGCGTAGCGGCCAGCCTGCGCTTCCCGCTCCGCGTGCGGCACAGCGGCCCAGCCGCCGCCCGCCGGCGCGCCCGGCGCCGCGGCCGGCCCGTCGACCCAGCGCCACATCGGCATGAGGCCGGCGTCGGGCACCGTCACCTCGAGCGCCGCCGCGCCTTCGACGACATCGCAACGCAGCAGGGCCTCCGCGCGAAACGGGAGCTTCAGCCGCTCGAGCGCCGCGCTCACGGCGCAGCGCAGCGCCCATTCGCCGCCTGACACGCCGGGAGACGTCTCGCTCGCCAGCTCGAAAGCGAGCGGAGCCGAGGCCGCCGTGTCGATGAGGTAAGCGTCCCACCGCGCGCAATCTACGTCGCTCGCCAAGGACGCGCGATCGCCAAACGCTTCGCTCACCAGCAGGAAGCGATTGAGCGCGCCTTCCAGCGCCCACACCTCGCGACGCGCAACGGGCGCCTTCTCATCGTCGACCGCAACGTAGAAGGTGTCGGCGTAGCGCACGGTCCGCACAAGGCGCAGGGAATCCTCCGCCAAGCTGCGGGCGTCGATCTGCTCGAATCCGGCCTCGCCGAGCCATCGTGCGAGGGCGGCGGCGAGCGCAGGCGGCCGCAGCACGGGATCCGCCTCGGCGCCCCGCACCGTGCGGACGATGGACCGAAGGGCGGCAAGCAGCTTCTCCTCGCGCAGCATGGAGAAAACGAACCCGATGCCGCGCTCCGGCACTGAAGGACCGCCCATCGCAGGACGGTGCACGAATGCGAGGTACGCGCGGGCGAGCGCTTCGGCGTAGGGAAGATCGGTCCCGTACGGGCCGAAATCGTACCAGGAGTCGAACAGCGCGTACCGGCCGCGCACGCACGCGTACTGAGCCGCCTGGCGCTCGCCCTCCCCGTCTCGGACCTCGACGCATCCCCGCTCCTCGCCCGCCCGTCCCTGATCGGCGAACCGCGCGAAGTCGAGATCGGGCTCGCGCGCGGGAGGAGCCGCAAGCACGTCGGGCGTCGAGAACGCGCGCCCGTACGGATCGATGTAGGCCAATACGCGCACCGTGTCCTTGTCCAGGCATTCGACGACGTACCCCATGCCGGTGCCGGGCATGGGCAGGCCTTTGAGGACCAATCCGTACGAGCCAGGGGCTTCGGGCGCGCCAGGGACCGGGGGCACCGCCGCCTCCAGCACCTGCGCCCTCACGTTGAACATCTTGTCGGCCGCGCCAATGCGGTATACGCCGTTTCGCCCCGCCACCTGCTGCACGCTCTGTCCTTCCGTCCGTTGCTTGCAGCATACCACGACGCGGCGCGCCGCAGAGGAAACACCTCCGCCGGGCATCGGGCGAAAAGAACCGAACGGGCGCGAGCGCGCAGGCGGCGCGCGCTCCGAAGACCGACCGGTCGCCGATCCTTCAGAATCTCAGTGGTGGTGGTTGCAGGCCTGGTCCGCCCCCATGACGGGCGCCGCGCCCGCAGCGACCAACTTCGCCGCATCGCCCACGACGGGATGCTCGTTGTCGAAGTACACGGTGATGCCCGCCTGGTTGAATCCCATGAGCGGGCGCATGCCCATGCCCGCCGCCACGATGGCGTCGACGCCCGCGTCGGCGAGCAGCCCCACGGGGCGCAGGCAGCCGCCTTCCTCGTGCGGCGGGTTCGCGATCTCGCTCGCGCCTTTGATCTCGCCCTCGACGATGTCCACCACCGTGAAACAGTCGCAATGGCCGAAGTGGCCGGCCCGCTGGGATTCCAGCCCAGCTGCGCCCATCGTGGGCACCGCGAGTTTCATCGTCTCGTTCATGCGATCCTTCTTTCTCCGGAGCGCCGACGCTCCGGGGCCATGGAGCCGCGCGCCCATCGCGCACGGCGTTTCCTGCCGACGATACCGTTTCATACGATGCGCATGGCGCCCGTTAAAGCGCGGGGCCGTCATGCTTTTGGACGAGGCGCCACCTGTCCGCCGGAGCGTTCTCGGCCGGGTCCTCCACCGCCAGGATCCCCGCCGCAGAGCTCCGCGCCATCGCGCAGCGCCCCCAAGCCGTTCTCCAGCAACCCCGCCAGCAACCCGTCCAGGCGTTGACGGGCCCGCAGCGCATCGAGCCACTGTTCCGCCAGCTCCACACCCTGCTGCGTCAGCTCGTACTCGCGCCGACGAGGGCCCGAAGCCTCATCGCACCAACGCGAGACCACGGCGCCCTCCTCTTCAAGGCGGCGAAGCGACCGGTACAGCCCGCCCACGTCGACGTCGACTTCCCCGTCGGTCTTCTCCAGGATGGTCTTGCGCATGTCGTATCCGTAGCCGCCCGCATGCAAAAGCGCCGCGAGCGCCGCCGGCTCCACGAGCGCGCCTCCCCCGCCGCCGCGCCTGCGGCAGCACGGCTTGCGCCCGTCCCCGGGACCGCGCGCTCCGGACGGGCCGGGACCCGCGCCTTCCATCCCGCAATCGCTCCGAGGCATGGGCATCGCGCTCCTTCGCTGCATCTCGCACTTATATGCTGAAAACATATATACTCCGACAACATGCATGATGTCAACAGAGATCACACGAGCGGCTTTCCCGGCGGGGCGCAAGAAACGCCCTGATCCATTTTTGTACACTATTGCATATTGAATTATGTACGATATAATGCTATCCTTCAAAATGCATCGCCACATAAGGAGGGCGTTATGAACACGCTTGCTCAACCGTTGCCGCTCATCAGACCCATCACCGACATGCGCACGCATCTGAACGACGTGTGCAGGCAAGCCACCGAGACCCGAGAGCCCGTCGTGCTGACCAAGAACGGAACCGCATCGTACGTGCTCATGGACAGCGACGCATACAATGCCGCCGAACGACGCAACCGCGTGTATCTCGCCCTGCGGGAAGCCGAGATCGAAGAGCGCTATCGCCCCGAGCCCTTGACGGCCGAAGAGTCGAATCGAAAGATGCATGACATCTTCGGTCTGTGGGGCATCGAGTATGCTTGAACTCGCATGGCGTCCTCGCGCCCATTTGGACCGTGAATCAATCGCGCTCCATCTGGGATACGAATGCCAAGCGCCCCAATCCGCGCTTGCCGCGATGCGCTCCATCGATGCCTCCATAGAGCGCGTTCGCCAGTTCCCCGATAGCGGCGGGCGCTTCGTCATGGAGGGCCTTCACGGTCGTGAATACCGTACGGCGCAGGCCAACCCCTATACCGTGTACTACCGCTACGATGACGCGACCCTTACGGTGTACCGTATCCTGCACCAACGTCAGGACATCGACACCTACACGCTGGTCGATTTCAACGAAGACGGCACCTCTGCTTAAGGCCCCCTCGTCGCCGACCCGCAGGAAGCGGGCGGCCAACCACCCCGGTTCTTCGCCTGCGATTGGTTCCCGCTGCGCAGTTCGGATAAAACAAGCCTTCCGCTTTCACGACCGCATGCATCATCTTTGCGCACGCTTCCCCACTTCCGCCATCGTCCTTCAGCGGTTGGGAGATGCGATGGGCGCGCCCAACATCCCCTTGGCTTCCAGCGCTCCCCTCATCATGCGAACACTACGCATTGGGAGCTGCGTTCCCTGGAACCGCCAATGTCCCCTATGCAAGAGGGGGACGCGCCCGTCGCGCATCCCCCTCTTCGAAGCCCATTGTGCGCCAACGCTACAGGCGCGCGACCACCAGATCCCCCATGGCCGTCGTGCCCACGATCTTGTCAGCGGGCGTTTCCGCATTCTTGATGTCGCCCGTGCGCCAGCCCTCGTCGAGCACGGCCGTCACCGCGCGGCGGATGTCGTCGGCGGCATCCAGCATGCCGAAGCTGTAGCGCAGCATCATCTCCACCGACAGGATCTGCGCGAGCGGGTTCGCGATGCCCTTTCCCGCGATGTCGGGCGCGCTGCCGTGGCTGGGCTCGTAGAGCGCCGTGCCGTCGCCGAGGCTGGCGCTGGCCAGCATGCCGAGCGAGCCCGTGATCTGCGCGGCTTCGTCGGACAGGATGTCGCCGAACATGTTCTCCGTCACCACCACGTCGAAGTCGACCGGGCGGCTGATGAGCTGCATGGCCGTGTTGTCCACGAGCAGGTCCTCGAGTTCCACGTCGGGATACTCCACCGCGCCGATGCGGTGCACGATCTCGCGCCACATGCGGCTGGTTTCCAGCACGTTCGCCTTGTCGACGCTCGTCACCTTGTTGCGGCGCTTGCGCGCGGCTTCGAACGCCTGGCGCGCGATGCGCTCCACCTCGTACTCGCGGTACTCGAGCGTGTCGTAGGCGCGCTGGCCCGCCGCGCCGTTCGTTCCGCAGCCTTCTTCGTCGTAGAAGCGCTCGCGACGGCCGAAGTACAAACCGCCCGTCAGCTCGCGCACGATCATCATGTCCACGCCGTCCACGATCTCGGGCTTCAGCGTGGACGCGTCGGCGAGCGCGTTGAATATCTGCACGGGGCGCAGGTTCGTGTACAGGCCGAGCGCCTTGCGAATGCCCAAAAGCCCCTGCTCGGGACGCGGCTTCGCAGGATCGGTGGTGTCCCACTTCGGGCCGCCGACGGCCGCCAGCAGCACGGCGTCGGAGGCCTCGGCTGCGCGCAGCGTCTCGTCCGGCAGCGCCGTGCCACACGCGTCGATGGCGCACCCACCCAGAAGCGCCTCGGTGCAGGAGAACGCCGTGTCGTACTTCGCGCCCACCGCGTCGAGCACCTTCACACCCTCGGCGATGATCTCGGGGCCTATGCCGTCGCCGGGAAGCAGGCAGATGTTATAGGTTTTGGTCATGCGATCCTCTTTCGACATAAGTTTCAGCAAGAATCATCTCGGTCCGCCCTTCTGGACAAACCAATTGGGCTGCAGTTGCACAAAAACCACCGGATTGTTGCAACCTCAAAGGCGTCTCGCACAACCAGCATGCCGCGACCTGCAAAAACGTTATCTTTTTCGGCAGGTGATTGAGAAAAAGCACCTTCAAACGCAAAAAGTGCAACAATCTGGCGATTTCTGTTCAAAACCCCGCCCTCTTCGCGCGAAGCAAAGCGAACGAGCACCATGCGCGAAAGCTCCAAGGACGCCCTTGTTCCCGGAGCTCTCGCGCGGTTAAAACTACTTCCCCAGCTTCGCCTTCGTGCGGTTGATGAGGCCGCCCGCCTCGATGATCTCGCGGATGAACGGCGGGAACGGCTGCGCCTGGAACGTGGCGCCCGTCGTCTCGTCCACGATCACGCCGCTGTCGGCGTCCACGCTCACCACATCGCCCTGGCTGATGGCGTCCACGGCCTCCGGGCACTCCATGATGGCGAGGCCCGTGTTGATGGAGTTGCGGTAGAAGATGCGCGCGAAGCTCTTGGCGATGACCACGTCGACGCCCGCGGCCTTGATGGCGATGGGCGCGTGCTCGCGCGACGAGCCGCAGCCGAAGTTCTCGTCGGCCACGATGACGTCGCCCGGCTGCACGCGCTCGACGAACGACGTGTCCAGGTCCTCCAGGCAGTGCTTCGCCAGCTCGGCCGGATCGGACGTGGTCAGATAGCGGGCCGGGATGATGACGTCGGTGTCGATGTCGCGCCCGTACCGATGCGCGGTTCCTTTGAATTGCATGGTCGCTTCCCTTCCCTAGTCCAGGTCTTCCGGCAGGCCGATGTGGCCGAGCACGGCGCTTGCCGCAGCGACGGCCGGCGAGGACAGGTACACCTCGCTGGTGGGATCGCCCATGCGGCCGACGAAGTTGCGGTTCGTCGTGGCGATGGCGCGCTCGCCCGCGGCGAGGATGCCCATGTAGCCGCCCAGGCAAGGGCCGCACGTGGGCGTGGACACGGCGCAGTTCGCGTCGAGGAACACGTCCATGAGGCCCTCCTCCATACACTGGCGATACACCGCCTGCGTGGCGGGGATCACGATGCAGCGCACGTCAGGATGCACCTTGCGGCCGCGCAGCACGTCGGCGGCCTGGCGCATGTCGGCGATGCGGCCGTTCGTGCAGGAGCCGATGACGGCCTGGTCGATTTTGACGTCGCGCGCCTCGGCGGCCGGGCGCGTGTTCGACGGCAGGTGCGGGAACGACACGGTGGGCACGATGGAGGCGGCGTCGATCTCGTACACCTTCGCGTACACGGCGTCCGCGTCGGAGTGGTATTCGGTGTAGGGGCGCTCGGTGCGGCCGTCCATGTAGGCGCGCGTCACGTCGTCCACCTCGATGAGGCCGGCCTTGCCGCCCGCTTCGATGGCCATGTTCGAGATGCTCATGCGCTCGTCCATGTCCATGGTGCGGATGGCGCTGCCGGTGAATTCCATGGCCTGGTAGAGCGCGCCGTCCACGCCGATCATGCCGATGATGTGCAGGATGACGTCCTTGCCGGTGACGCCGGGGGCCAGCTCGCCCTCGATCTTGAACAACAGCGACTCGGGCACCTTGAACCACGCCTTGCCCGTGGCGTAGCCCACGCCGGCGTCGGTGGAGCCCACGCCCGTGGCGAACGCGCCCAGCGCGCCGTAGGTGCAGGTGTGGCTGTCCGCGCCGATGATGAGGTCGCCCGCGCCCACGACGCCCTGCTCGGGAAGCAGCGCGTGCTCGACGCCCATGCAGCCCACCTCGTAGTAGTGGGTGATGCCCTGCTCGCGCGCGAAGTCGCGCACGATCTTGGCCTGCTCGGCGCTCTTGATGTCCTTGTTGGGGACGTAGTGGTCGGGCACGAGGGCGATCTTCGCAGGGTCGAACACCTTCTCGACGCCGATCTTGCGGAACTCCTTGACGGCGATGGGGGCGGTGACGTCGTTGGAGAGCACGAGGTCGAGATCGCATTCGATCAGTTGGCCCGGCTCCACCTCGTCGAGCCCCGCATGGGCGGCGAGGATCTTCTCCGCCATGGTCATGGGACGTGGCATG